>JANQPJ010000081.1 GCA_028289525.1 Pirellulales bacterium | reverse complement strand
GAAACGACTTGATTTTCCTGTTTCGCGAGCGGCCGCCGGCCGCTGCTTTTGTGGAATGGTTGACTTTGCAGTTCTCCTGCGCCCTTCAATTGTCTTGCTGGACGAGGCTTGGCCGGTTACAACCAAGGTGGATTTTTCTGCAGACGTTACCTTGACGGCGAGCTGGCAAGCAAAAAACTAAAACTGGATGAAGACATCGGTGAAATGAATATCTCGGATTTGACGCCTTGTGATCTTTCTGGGCAAACCGCCGTGGTGACTGGGGCCTCAAGCGGCATTGGTCGCGCGATTGCCTTGGCCTTGGCCGCCGCCGGGGCCGATGTTTGTGTCCATGCCAAAACCAGCCGGCAGTCGCTGGAAACGCTGGCCGACGAAATCCGCCAGGCTGGACGCCAATGTAAAGCGATTCTGTGTGATCTGGCCGAACCGGCCAACCACGAAGCGTTGGTAGAGCAGGCCTGGGCTTGGCGTGCGATCGACGCTTGGGTGAACAATGCCGGCGTCGATGTGTTGACCGGGCCAGCGGCGGCTTGGTCGTTTGCAGAAAAGCTCCAGCGACTG
The DNA here is from genome assembly GCA_028289525.1 of Pirellulales bacterium. Lineage (GTDB taxonomy): Bacteria > Planctomycetota > Planctomycetia > Pirellulales > JAGQOS01 > JANQPJ01. The sequence goes on along the minus strand of JANQPJ010000081.1, from coordinate 18,068 downwards.
TGGCAAGTCGACGTGCTGGCCAGCGTTGGGCTATCGCGCGCTGTTGGGCAGCGAATGCAGCAACGCGGCACTGGTGTGGTGATTAACATGGGCTGGGATCAGGTCGCCACCGGTATGGAAGGCGACAGCGGCGAGATGTTTACGACCATCAAAGGAGCGGTAACTGCGTTCAGTCGCAGTTTGGCCAAGTCGTTGGCTCCTCAGGTGCGCGTCCACTGTTTGGCGCCTGGTTGGATTAAGACCGCCTGGGGCGACAACGCTTCTGAGTACTGGCAGTCGAGAGCCTGTCGCGAGACGTTGTTACAGCGTTGGGGGACACCGGAAGATGTGGCCCGAGTGTGCCGATTTCTGGTTTCGCCGGAGGCCGCCTTTATGACCGGACAAGTGGTTTGCATCAATGGTGGCTACGTAGCGTCCGATTGAGGCTTCTATGACTGCCGACAAAACCGCAAACCGAGCCGAGCACATCCACTTCGTCACCGGGCGTTTGGCGGAGTTCTCGTTGCGCGCCATGCTCGACAAGCTAGCGCCGCAGGTCGGTTTTGACTACTCGATTCAGGTGCTCAACATTACGGTCGCTGCGCTGATGACGCCAGCTTGGGTGGCCAAGCGAATCGAAATTCCTTCCCAGGCAACCCGAGTTCTGCTGCCAGGCTATTGCGAAGGCGATTTGACGCCGGTGACCTCGGTGACCGAAGTCCCGGTGGAGTGTGGACCGAAAGATCTACGACGACTGCCAAGGTTTTTTGGCCAGTCGGCCGAGCAGGCTGGCTATGGCCCTTATGAGATTGAAATTCTGGCCGAGATCAATGGCGCGCCCCGGCTTGCGTTGCAGGAGATTCTGGCCGAGGCCCGTCGGTTGACTGCCGCTGGGGCCGATTTGATTGACTTGGGATGTTTGCCAGGCGAGGTTTGGTCAGGCGTCGGTGAAGCCACTCGAGCCCTGCGCGATGCTGGTTATCGAGTCTCGGTCGATAGCATGAACGTGCGCGAAATCGAACTGGCGACCCGTCAAGGAGCTGAACTGGTGCTCTCGGTCAATTCCAGCAATCGCGAAGCGGCGCTCGACTGGGGCTGCGAAGTGGTCGTGGTGCCCGATGTGCCCAAGACTTTGGCTGAATTGGACGCCACCGTGGAGATGCTGGCCGCCGCTGGCGTTCCGTTGCGTATTGACCCCATCTTGGAGCCGATCGGATTTGGGTATGCCGAAAGCCTGGCGCGCTACGTCGAGATTCGCCGTCGTTATCCCGACGCGGAAATGATGATGGGGACCGGTAATCTGACCGAGTTGACCGATTGCGACTCGGCGGCCGTGAACGTGCTGTTGATGGGCTTCTGTGCCGAGATGAGAATCCACAGCGTGCTTACCACCGAAGTGATCAATTGGGCACGCAGTAGCGTGGCCGAATGCGACTTGGCGCGCCGGCTGGCCGACTATGCCGTGCGGACCGAATCGCTGCCGAAACGGATTGAACCACGGTTGGTAATGTTGCGCGATCCCGAACTGTTGACGATCGACGTCGAGGCGATTCGAGAACTATCCACGCGGATCAAAGACAACAACTACCGAATTTTTGCGGCCGACGGCCAGTTGCATCTGATCAGCAACCAGCTCCACCTGACCGATGCCGACCCTTTTCGGTTGTTCGACCAGTTGTTGGACGCTGGCCGGCGGAACCTCGACCCGAGCCATGCTTTTTATCTAGGATATGAACTTCACAAGGCGGCGACCGCGTTGACGCTTGGCAAAAACTATGAGCAGGATGAATCATTAGATTGGGGCCTGCTGACGCAGCCGGAAGCCAAGCACCGGCTTTCGCCACGGGGCAAGGACCAATGAACGCGGCGAAACCTCCACCTGAGATTGAACCGTCTCGCCCGCTGGTCGAAGAGTTGGCGCCGGCCCCGGACGCCGAAGGCGTTTTTTTGCGACTGGCCAGCCGCCGGCACTGCATTTGGTTCGACAGCGCGATGCGCGATGCCCGGTTAGGCCGCTACTCGTTTATTGCTGCCGAGCCGTTTGAGCACTTGTGTCACCGGTCGCGGCAAGGAGATCCGCTCGGCATGTTGTCCGCGGCGTTGCAAGCCTATCCCGCGCTGCGCGAGCCAGGCTTGCCGCCGTTTCAAGGTGGGGCCGCCGGGCTGTTGAGTTACGACTTGGGCAGCACGTTAGAAAGTTTGCCGGCGCCTGGCATGGACGAGTTTGGCATGCCGGTGCTTTCGGTCGGGTTGTATGACGTGGTGTTTGCGTTCGATCATGAAACCAATCAAGCTTGGATTGTTTCGCAAGGCTTTCCCGAGTTGGAACCGAAACGCCGCCGAGCCCAGGCTGAGGCGCGGCTTCGCGAAGCACGCGGTTGGCTTGCTGAGTCGGCATGCCAAACCGCTTCAAATAGACAGCCACAAACCGCAACTAGGCTCGCCTCGAATAAACTGGCCGAACAGTTTTCAGTGAGCAGTTGTGGGCAACTGACTAGCAACTTTTCTCACTCGCTTTATTTAGAGGCCGTGCAGCGAGCGATTGATTATATCTACGCTGGCGATATCTTTCAGGTTAATTTGGCTCAGCGGCTGCTCCACCCGGCCGTGGACGATGCGGTGACGCTTTACCGGCGTCTCCGCCGCCGTAACCCGGCGACGTTTGCAGGCTACTACGATCTAGGCGATATGCAGATTTGCAGCGCCTCGCCTGAGCGGTTTCTGTCGGTGTTGGACCGTCAGGTCGAAGCCCGACCGATCAAGGGCACTCGGGCTCGCCGCGCGCGGCCTGAGGCCGACCTGTTTGCTGGCGACGATCTAAAGCAGAGCGAAAAGGATCGGGCAGAAAATGTGATGATCGTCGATCTGTTGCGAAACGATCTGTCGCGTGCTTGTGATGCCGACAGCATCCATGTGCCGCAATTGTGTGGGCTCGAAGCGTATGCCTATGTGCAGCATCTGGTTTCGGTCGTGCAGGGCGCTTTGCGCGACGAGACGACCGCGATTGATGTGATGCGCGGAGCGTTTCCCGGCGGTTCAATCACGGGGGCTCCGAAGATTCGGGCGATGGAAATCATTGCTGAGTTGGAGCCGACCGCGCGCGGCGCCTACTGCGGTTCGTTGGCCTACTTTGGGTTTGACGGTTCGACCGACACGAGTATCCTGATCAGAACCATTACGGTAGGACGGGGCTGGTGGCAATTGCCGGTGGGTGGCGGGATTGTGGCTCAAAGCAGCCCACGGCATGAATACGAAGAAACCTGGCACAAGGCCGAGGGCATGTTGCAGGCACTCCGATGATTTTGCTGGTCGATAACTACGATAGCTTCGTCTACAATCTGGCCCGCTATTTTCAGCGTCTAGGGCAGACAACCAAGGTGGTGCGCAACGACCAACTTGGCGGCGACCTCGTAGAACGGTTGAACCCGGCGGCGATCGTCTTTTCGCCAGGACCAGGAACTCCAAGCGAGGCAGGCGATTCGCTCGCCCTGGTCCAAACGTTTCGTCACCGGCTGCCGATGTTGGGCGTTTGTCTGGGCCATCAAACCCTGGCGGCTGCTTGGGGAGCACGCATTGTGCGAGCGCCGGAGCCTCGCCATGGCCGCACCTCGCCGATCGAACACACCGGGCAAGGAGTGTTTGCCGGCCTGGCCAACCCGATGGCCGCTTGCCGTTACCATTCGTTGGTGGTCGACGAGACGACTTTGTCGCCGGAGTTTCAAGTGACAGCCCGCTCGGCAGACGACCGCCAGGTGATGGCAATCCGGCACCGTGAGCTGCCGATCGTCGGCTGGCAGTTTCATCCAGAGTCGGTTCTGACCGATTTGGGTTATCAGTTGATCGCCGCGTTTCTCAGCCGTGCCGGTTTGACGTCAGCAGAGCAGACGCCAACGATCGACGACGAACGGACTCCTCCGCCGGCTCCAGCAACCGGCGTACCCCACATTCCTATTACCTTTTAGGCCAACGTGTCAGAACCCCAGTTGCGCATTTTGGAGGGCGTGGTTACGACGCTCAACGACGACGGCTCGGCGAACGTTGCGCCGATGGGGCCGAAGGTTGACCAGGCCTGCCAGCAGTTCGTGTTGCGGCCCTTTCAAACTTCGCGAACCTATCAAAACCTCGCTCGCTCGAAAGCCGGCGTGTTGCACGTGACCGACGACGTGGAGCTATTGGCCCGTGCGGCCATCGGACGGCTCGATCCACTGCCGGCGATCAAGCCAGCAGGCACGGTCGACGGAGTGGTGCTGTGTGATGCGTGCCGGTGGTATGAGTTCGAAGTGACCGCGATCGACGATCGGCAAGCGCGCACCGAGATCCAAGCTCAGGTAGTGGCCACCGGGCGGCATCGCGACTTTTTCGGGTTCAACCGTGCTAAGCATGCCGTGCTCGAAGCGGCCATCCTGGCAACCCGGGTCAACCTGTTGCCGTGGGAAGAGATTCAAGCCGAGTTCGCACGCTTGGCGATTCCGGTGGCCAAAACGGCCGGTCCGCAAGAAGAACAGGCATTCCGACTGTTGTCGGAATACGTGCAGCAAGCTCGGCGACCATTGGCCGACAAGTGAGTGAGTTTCATGATTCGGCAAGTTCACGTTACCGCTCCCAGCCGTTTGCACTTCGGCATGTTTTCGTTCGGCCAGCCCGACGTTCGGCAGTATGGCGGCGTGGGCGTGATGGTCGACCGGCCGGGCATCGAACTTACCTTGCGTCGGGCTGACAAATTTTCGGCCACCGGTGCCATGGCCGATCGGGTAGAACAGTTTGCCTCGCGCGTTGCCCAGGCACACGGTTGGAACTCGTTGCCGGCATGCGAGTTTGAAGTGCGGTCGGTTGCCCGGCAACATACCGGCCTGGGCGTTGGCACCTCGCTTGGGCTGTCCGTGGCGGCCGGTCTCAGGGCTTTGTTCGAGTTGCCTGAGGGGACGCCGGAGGAGCTTGCCAGAGAATCGGGGCGTGGGCTCCGCTCGGCGGTGGGAACCTATGGCTTTTGCCAAGGCGGTTTGATCGTCGAGGCCGGCAAACACGCGACTGAATGCTTGGCACCGTTGGTCCGCAGGGTGGCCTTGCCTGATGCTTGGCGGTTTGTGTTGATCGGCTCGGACGCGGCAGAAGGCTTGGCCGGTGCCCGGGAAACCGAGGCCTTTGCCAGCTTGCCGCCGGTGCCGGAATCGGTGACCAATGAACTTTGCCGCGAGGCCATGCTGCACCTGGTGCCAGCGGCGGTCGAAGGAGTGTTCGACGAGTTTAGCGAGAGCCTGTTTCGCTTTGGCCGTTTGGCTGGCAGTTGTTTTGCAGGCACGCAAGGCGGGGCGTTTGCCTCGCCGCGTTTGGCTCAGTTAGTCGAGACGATTCGTTCGCTGGGAGTCGCCGGAGTGGGACAGACCTCTTGGGGACCGACACTTTTCACGCTGTTGCCGGACGTTCATGAAGCGAACGTTTTGGCCAAACAAATTGATGACAGAAAAGGCTGGCAGTGCACGATCGCCAAGGTGGCAAACATGCCTGTTAATTTGAAAAGAATGTAGGATCTCTAAATTCAGTCGTTCCAAATTTCTTGGAAAATCAGTAGCAGCGGCCGGTGGCCGCTCGCGAAACACCTGTTTTTTACATTTCCCTGAAAAATAGTGGTTTCCAGATTCCAGTTTTTTGGAACGACTGAAATTGGAATTTACGCGCTAGCGCGTTCCCTCCACCCTCCACCCTTAACCCTCCACCGCGTTAACTCAGCACCGGCTTAATCACATGAGCATGCTCGACACCGGTCAGCCGTTGGTCGAGGCCGCGGAATTTGACGCTCAGCCGTTCATGGTCGATGCCCAACTGATGCAAGATCGTGGCGTTCAGGTCGCGAATGTGACAGGCTCCGTCCTTGAACTTGGCGGTTGGCTGTCCATCGACGTCGACGATGTTGCAGCTATAGTCGTCAGTTTGCCCATGGACCACCCCGCCCTTTACCCCGCCGCCGGCCATCCAAATGGAAAAGCAGCCAGGATGGTGGTCGCGGCCATAGTTGGTCTTGGTCAGCCGACCTTGGCTATAGACAGTTCGTCCAAACTCGCCGCCCCAGATCACGAGCGTGTCGTCCAGCAAGCCGTGTTGCTTGAGATCTTGAATCAATGCCCAACACGGTTGGTCGATGTCTTTGCACTGCTTTGGAAGATGGCCGCCAACGTTGAAGTGCTGGTCCCAGCCACGGTGGAAGATTTGGACGAAGCGCACGTCGCGTTCCATCATCCGCCGGGCTAGCAAACAGCTCGCGGCGAACGTGCCTGGCTTATTGACGTCTGGACCATACATGTCGAGTACATGTTTCGGTTCGTCGGCAAAGCTCGCCAACTCGGGGACCGAGGTCTGCATCCGGTTTGCCATTTCATATTGGGCAATCCGCGTTTCAATCTCTGGGTCGCCCACCACTTGGTGACGCTGGCTGTTCAGCTTAGCCAAGGCATCGAGCACTCGACGGCGTCCAGCCGGGTCGACGCCTGCCGGATCGGAGAGGAACAAGACCGGATCGCCTTTGGCGCGCAGGGCCACGCCTTGGTGTTTGCTAGGCAGGAAGCCTGAGCCCCAGAGTCGGCTAAAGAGTGCCTGGGCATCGGGGCGGCCAGTCCAAGTGGGCGTCATCACCATAAACGTCGGCAAATTGCTGTTCTCGGTTCCCAGGCCATAGCTCAGCCACGAACCAAGACTCGGCAACCCTGGCAACTGAGAGCCGGTGTTGATGTAAGTGATCGCCGGGTCGTGGTTAATCGCCTCAGTCCACATCGAGCGAATGATCGCGATGTCGTCGACCATCTTGGCCGTGTGCGGCAGCAGTTCGCTGACCCAAGCGCCCGACTGACCGTGTTGGGAAAACTTGAACTTCGACGGGGCGATCGGAAACGAACCCTGACCCGAGGTCATCGTGGTCACCCTGGTGCGTAACACCGGCGACCCGTCTTCGTATTTCTCCTTGCGCAGGTCGACTGCAAACTTGTCGACCAATTTGGGTTTGTAGTCGAGCATGTCATGCTGGCACGGAGCCCCGGCCATGAACAGGTAGATCGCCCGTTTGGCCTTGGGAGCAAAATGGGGCAACCCTGGCAGGCCGCCTACGGCGCTGCTCGAAGTGGCCGCTTGGCTCGACTGGCCAAGCAACGAGGCCAATGCGGCCGTACCGAGCCCCATGGCGCCTTGGCCAAAGAAGTGACGCCGGGTTAACTGCTGGAGATATTCGCGTCTGGGATCCATCGAGATTACTCCTTCGTCACAACTTCGTCTAAGTTCAAAATCACATTGGCCACCAACGTCCAGGCAGCCAATTCCACGCGGTCGAGCGAGGCTTCCGGTTGGGCATCACCGATGTTGGTCAGCGCCACGGCGTCTGCTTCGTGCGATTGGTAATGGGTGTACCGATCGCGATAGACGGCGACCAGTTCGCTCAACTCGTCGGCGCCGGGAGCCCGAGCGGTGGCCAGCTTAAACATCCAGGTAGCGCGAGCCTCGGGCGACGAACCGCCCTCTTGGATGCTCCGTTGGGCCAGGCCTCGCGCGGCCTCCACATACTGCGGATCGTTCAGCAACAACAGTGCCTGCAACGGCGTGTTGGTCCGTTCGCGACGAACCGTACAACTTTCACGCGAGGGCGCATCGAGCGTCGACATCTGGGGCGGCGGCGCCGTTCGCTTCCAGAATGTGTAGATGCTCCGTCGGTGGACCTTGTCTGGGCCTTTGTCGGCTTTGAAGTTGGCCGTATTCGAACTCGTAAAACCAACCGCTTTCCAAATGCCTAGCGGCTGAGGAGGCCGTACGCCGGGGCCGCCGATCTTCGAGGCCAGTAGGCCACTGACCGCCAGAGCTTGGTCTCGCAGCATCTCGGCATCGAGCCGAAAACGCGGCCCATGGGCCAACAACCGGTTGGCCGGATCGCGTTTGACCAGCTCAGGCGTCATGCGAGAGTCTTGCATATAGGTGGCGCTCGTCACAATGGTTTTTAGCAACTGCTTGACATCCCAACCGCTTTCGCGGAATTCGACGGCCAACCAATCGAGCAGCTCGGGGTGGCTGGGCCATTCGCCTTGCGATCCGAAATCGCCGGTTGTCTTGACGATTCCGGTGCCAAAGCACTGCTGCCAGAAACGGTTGACGGTCACGCGGGCCATCAATGGATGCGACGGCGCAACGAGCCATTGAGCAAACCCTAGCCGGTTGGCCGGCGCGCCTTCAGGCAACGAGGGCAAGGCAGCCGGTACGACTCGAGACAATGCACCTTGCTCTTTGTCAGGCAAGTCGTATTGGCCACGTTTGAGCACATAGGCCGGCCGTGGTTTGGCGCGTTCCTTCATCACCAGCGTCGTCGGAGCCGCCTTGTCGATGGCGGCAATTTTTGTCTGAGCGGCCGAGACTTGCGCATTCAAGGGGTTGAACTCATTGCGCGAACCTGCCCACACGTACCGCACGTAGTAGTCGTGCAGGCGTTGTTTCTGCGCCTTGGTGCGACCTTCTGGCGCGCCTGTCGCCGCTTGACGCACGTCGGCCGGCAGTTTCTGGTCGTGTTTGGCCGTCTGAGTCCAGAGTGCCAACGAATATTGACGCTGGTCGTCTTGCGTCTTTAGCGTATGGACGCCGGCCGTGTCCCAGTAGACCGTCCCGCCCACTTGCGTGAAGGCCCAGCCGTTGATCGCTGCACCGGCGCGTAGACCAACGCTCTCGATGGGCACTTCCAGGCGAACCCATTTGCCGGTTTCGGGGATTTGTTCGCTGGCGACAAAATCGGCCCCACCGCCGCGGTTGGCGCCATGGGCCGGAGCCCCCCAACGCACGCGGTGTTCCCAGTTGCCGTTGTTAAACTGAAGCTGCACGCTCTTCGGTGGGTTGTCCGGATCGAGATAGACGTAGGCAAACAACTTGTCGCCGTTTTGTAGCCGTAGCGGCTTCGCGCCAGTGAAGTAGTCTTGGTTCAGGCGATCACCTCCGCTACGACGCAGCGACTTTTCGCCGGTGTGGACTGGATGCTGGCCACCTTCGGCGGTGACCCATTGCCAGGTGGGACTGTCGCCGGCTAGTCGCGCGTTTTCGGGCGCGTGGTCGTCAATCCAGACCACGTCCTCTGGTTCTTGGGAGACCGACGAGTCGATGCCCGAGGCGTCCCAATAAACCGTCCCGTCGTGTTGTGTAAAGGCCCAACCCGTGATGACATCGCCAGGATAGATCCCCACGGTCGCCGCATCGACCTCCAACCGCACCCATTGACCGGCACTAGGAAGATCACCACCCCGATAACGCTCGGTGCTGTTGTCGCGGCCATACCGAAGTAGGTTTTCGCCCCAGTAGGCTCGGTGCTTCCAGCCGTTGGTGTGCCATTGAAGCATGATTGCTCGGGGAGGATTGGCCGGATCGACGTAGACGTGCGTAAACAATTTGTCGCCGATCCCTACCCGCAACGGCTGGGCGACACGATTGAAGTTGTGAGCGTTTACCATCCCCCGGCCTTCGACGCGTAGCGATCGCAAGCCGGTATGCACTGGGTGGTCCGGTTTTTCGACCCAATTCCACACCTTGCCGGCGCCGCCATCCTTGGCATTGGTCCCCTCTGGGATGGTGTCGTCGATCCAAACAAACGTTTTACGCTCGCTGGCAGGCAGATTCGGTTCTTCATACAAAACGGTCGCCAACAACTCCTGAGCTTTCGCGTCGGCGTCGGCAATCGCCTTTTTCTGGATGGCGAGTTGGGCCTTTTGATCTGGCTGGTAGACACGAATCGTTGGCGCATGGGCCTTCTTGTTCCCATCCATGGGGTTGGCGTCTAGATTGTTGAAAAAGGCAAACAGCGAATAAAACTCTTTGGCGGTGATCGGATCGAACTTGTGGTCGTGACAAACCGCACACTCGGCCGTGAGGCCCAGGAACACCGTGCTAGTGGTCGAAACACGGTCGATCACGTTCCGCACATAAACCTCTTGAGGGATCGAGCCGCCTTCATTGGTCGTGACGTGCAGCCGGTTAAATCCGCTCAACACCTGATCTTCGAGCGTGGCATCCGGCAACAGGTCGCCGGCCATGTTCTTGGTCGTAAAGACATCCCAAGGCATGTTGTTGTTAAACGCGTGAATCACTTCGTCGCGATAGGGCCACATCTCGCGATAGTTGTCGAGATGCAACCCATGCGTGTCGCCATAGCGGGCGGCATCCAGCCAAAACCGAGCTTGGTGCTCGCCGTAGCTCTTGGAGGCCAACAGACGATCGACCAGTTGTGGGTAAATCTCATCCAACGGAGCGGGGTTGTTGACAAACGCATCGACCTCCTGGGGCGTAGGCGGCAAGCCGGTGAGATCAAACGTAACCCGACGGATGAGCGTGTGGCGATCGGCCGTCAGCGATGGTTTCAAACCCTCTTGCTCGAGTTTAGACAGGGTGAAATGGTCGACAGGGTTCTTCGACCAGGTCTTGTTTTGCACTTCCGGTGCTTCGGGACGCTCGGGGGCGATCAGCGACCAATGCTTTTGGAATTCGGCCCCTTGGTCGATCCAACGCTGCAAGACCGCGATCTCTTCCGGCGTAACGGCCGGCATTTTGGTCTCCGGCGGAGGCATCCGCTCCGAATCGTCGTCGGTCGTCAGGCGTCGGATCAACTCACTGGCCTCCGAGTCGCCGGGGACGATGGGGATTTCGCTGGAGTCGGCTTCGCCGATGGCGCTTTCGCGTTCGGTCAGATGAAAACCACCTTCGCGGCTGGCTTCTTCCTGGCCATGGCAACGAAAACACTTGCTGGAGAGGATTGGCCGGACGTCACGATTAAATTCAATCTTGGCTTCATCGGCCGCGAGAGCGGTTGCGGCGAGCACCGCAGAGTAACCAATCGTCGAGAGCGCAAGCAAAGCACAACGCAAGAAACCCATCATAGAACTTCACCTGAGGTAGGATCAGCACGACAGCCCGGAGTCGCACGGATGGTGAGGCGTCGGGTGCCACGCGGCACAAGGTTGGGCGGGGGGCGTGGCTGGGCCGTTACGGCCAGTTAGTTACGGTCATGTTGGCTTCTAAAATAAAGTTAGTAGTTTCAAAACACTGTTTTTCAGGAAAGTGTAAAAGACAGGTGTTTCGCGAGCGGTCACCGACCGCTGTTACTCGATCAACACGAGAAATTTGAAACGACTAAAAGTGAACCAACAGATCCTACTTTAACGAACCAGAACCTAAAAAGTCAAGTAGAATTGGTGTCGAACCGTTCCTGACGCAAAGGGCTTTTGTGCTGTTTTTGCGATGTTTTTTGCAGCTGCCGAATCCAAACTCTAAACGCGACAGATTGATGTTTTGGTAGCACCTCAGCCGAGTGCAGCAGGGGCAGGGGAAAATCCGAAATCCGAATCTCGAAATCCGAAACAAAGCGCGAAATTCAAAACCGGAAATGACCAAAACATGCTGGCAACGCATCGGTTTAGAGCATTCGTGCTTTGGGCCTTCTGATTTGTTTCGAATTTCGGATTTCGTGCTTCGGATTTCTCCTCATGGTTTTGAAAGTACGCTCTGAGGTGGTCCTGATTTGCCGGACAGGTGAAGTCCTTAAAATGGTGTGCGAAAAGGGCAAAGCCGGAGCGTGGCTTGTCAATCTCTGGCGCGGTGCGTTACGATCGGACGATCGTGCAGAAGTGAAAACTTTACGGTCAAAATCACTCGCCCCTCGCTTCGTGCTTGTATTGATGAGAAGTTCACAACAAAGTGGCGCTGTCCAGCTAGGCTACGGTGAAACAGGCCTTCGGCCAAAATCTTTCACTTCATTTGGCTGAAGAGTTACGAGACTTATAAGATAATTCTGAGGAAACCATGGAAAAACCATATATTCTCCACATGCTAACTCCTGGTATGCATGCCAGTCCGTTCGACGTGAACATGGCCTACGACGCCGGCTGGACAGCCGTTACGCCGTATACCCGAGTGGAGTTGGATGACGTCGCAGGGTTGGTGCAAGACGCCATCTTTTCTCGTGGTCCCAAGGGCGTGCGGCGCACTGGGATTTTTATCGGTGGCCGCAGCATGCAACTGGCCGTCGATATGTTGGACAACGCCAAGGAAGCGATGGTGCCGCCGTTCGAGGTCTCGGTGTTTGCCGACCCTAGCGGGGCCTTCACCACAGCGGCCGCGATGGTGGCCGCTGTCGAACGCCAACTGGCCAGGGTGCACGACACCACACTCGAAGGCCAACGCGTGGTGGCCCTGGGCGGAACCGGGCCGGTTGGATCGGCCGCTGCGGTGCTGGCCGCGCGTGCCGGGGCGAGTGTGGTGGTGATGGGGCGTCAGAAGGACAAGGCCGATCGGGTGGCTGCTCTCTGCTCGCACAGTTTTGGCGGCGACCTCACTGGCATCAAAGGCGACGTGAACGATCACAAGGCCGAACACTTGAAAGATGCCAACATCGTGTTGGGCACTGCCAAGGCGGGTGTTCAGGTGATGAACGAGGCCCAAGTGGCCGATGCCAAGTGCCTGAAGGTAGCGGCCGATGTGAACGCGGTGCCGCCGGCCGGCATCGCTGGGCTTGGACTGCAGGATGATGGAACACCGTTGCCAGGTTCAGAAAGCGGGGCCGTGGGGATTGGAGCCTTGGCCATCGGCAACATCAAGTACCAAACGCAGCAAAAGTTGTTAGAACAGATGCGCACTGCCGACCGGCCGCAGTATCTGCATTTTGAGCATGCCTTTGAACTGGCTCGAACGCTGGTGCGGGGGGAGTAGGTGTTTTCTGTTTCCAATGACCAAGTCTCGGGAATTCAACTTGCACCATGCTTAGCCGCCAGAATGCGGCACGCTGGCCACAAAGCACAAAATCGCAAAGAAGTGCCAAGTGCTGCCGGCGATTACGAACAGATGCCACACCGCGTGAAAATGTAGATGTTTATGGTCGTAAACCAGGAAAACGGTGCCTAGCATATAGCAGAGCCCACCGAGCAGCATCCACCACAGGGCCACGCTTGGTACTGAGTTCATCAGCGATGGGGCGGCCAGAAGCGGGAGCCAGCCCAACAGCACATACGACCAGATGGCGACTGCTTCGATGCGATGGGTGAACAATACCTTGGAGCAGAATCCGATGAGGGCTATCGCCCAGACCAGCCCTAGGAATGCCCACCAACCGGGCGTGCGTTGATAGGCCAGAGCGAACGGTGTGTAGGTGCCGGCGATCAACAGGTAGATAAACCCTTGGTCGAGGATGCGCAAACGTCGTCGCAAGCGGGGCGTGGTGATGCCGTGTGACAGGGTCGAAGCGGTGTAGACCGCGACCATGCTGCCGGCAAAGATGCCACAGCCTAGGATGCGCCAAAAGCCGCCTTCGGCCGTAGCGACCGAGAGCAGTACCACCGCCCCGGCGATGCTCAAGAGGGTGCCTAGGCCATGGGTGAGCGTGTTGGCCCGTTCGGCCACAGGGTGCCCGACCGTCGCAGGGGGCGTGTCAGAAAGGTTCACGGTTGTCATGGTATGTACGAAGCGAGTTTGTGCTTTTTCTTTTGTGGAAATATTCCGTGGATAAGGGCGCGCCTAGTCAACAATGACGTTTGATCTTCGAAGTAGAGTGAAGTCTGCGCACTCGTAATCCCTAGCCGCGATGTAATACATCGCGGCTAGGGCCCATCAGCAAATCGTTCACAACGCATGCTGCTGTTCTCGACGGTTTAAAGGTTGTTGGACTCCGAGGCCAACGGCAACTGGCCGAGCAGTTCGCCTAGAAACCCGGCCAGACGGTCGCTGGCAATCAAGGCTTGTTGGCGCAGACGCCACATCTCTTTGACGCTGCCGGGTCGCTTCAAAATGGAACCTGCCGCAGCGCCCAGCCGACCGGCGGCCGATCGCTGGTCGATCAGGTTGGCGATCTCCGGCGGCAGGGTTTGGTCACACGTGTCGCTAATGACCCGAATGGCCAGAAATCGTAACTTTTCACGTTGGCACACCTCGGCCACGGCAAACGATTCCATGTCGACCGCCCAGGCATCGGTGGACGCGCCGAGCTGTTGTTTTTCCACTGGCGAGCGGAGTACTTGATCGACCGTGACAATGCGACCCACGTAGAGCCCTGGCCGGGGTGGTAATTGCAGGTTGATTGCCAAGCAGCGCTGATCGGTCAGCGCCACGTGGTCGGCTACCACCAGATCACCGTGCTTGAGTCCAGGTTGCAGGCCGCCGGAGAAGCCGGTGGCGATGATCCAGCTGGGCTGGTGGCCTGCGATCAAAGCTTGCGTGGCCTGGGCAGCCTGTTCTCGCCCAACGCCGGCAACAATCAGGGCTACTCCCCTGCCCTGCCAACGTCCCTGATAAATGACCCAATTCGTGGAGCGCGTTTTGGTGACCGACTGCATCTGATCGAGCAAACCGCCAGCTTCGATTGCCAGAGCCATCACGATACCAATGTCGCAGGCTGGCTGCTGATCGTTGGAGCCGGCTGCTTGCTGGACCGCTTTGCGGGCTGCCTGGGTGGCCTGATTGCGTAGCCAGTTAGTAACGATCCAACGAAGCATCTTTGCATTTCTAATTTAAAAGCGGTTGAGGGTTGAGGGTGAAGGGTGGAGAGAACGCGCTAGCGCGTACTAATCACCAAAAACCAACCACTAAAAACATTCAGTCGCGTGAAATCCTAAGCATTTGTCAAAAAAAACTGGATAAAGCCTGAAGCGCAAGCGAAGGAATCAGCTGCTAGAAGTGGAAAAAATTCCTTCGCTTGCGCTTCAGGCTTTAAATCGAGATGACTTGATGACGGGGTTTCTGGAAAATCCCAAATCAGAAATCAGAAATCTGTACGAGTTCTGGTTCTGGACGCCTGCAGGCTGGGGCTGGCAGCGCTGTCGTTGTGGACTCGTTCTCTTGCGAGTCAGGCAGCGCCGGTTCACGTCCTGGGCCGAACAGTGTCAGACGGGCGGTTTGCAGCAAGCCGGCCAGCGAGCCAAACGTAGTGGCCACGGCTGTCGGTTCGTAACCACAGTGGACCAGGCAGTCTTGGCATTTCGGATTGCCGCTTTGGCGACCGTAGCGATCCCAGTCGGTTTCGTCCATCAACTTTTGGAAGCTGGCCGCGTGGCCTTCGTCGAGCAGATAACAAGGCCGCTGCCAACCAAACAGATTGTAGGTCGGGTTGCCCCAGGGTGTGCATTCCAGCTGGATGTTGCCTTTGAGAAACTCCAGGAACAACGGCGACTGGTTGAAACGCCAGCCACGCTTCGGGCTACCTAACATCTGCCGGAACAACTGATGGGTTTTGGCACGCTTGAGAAAATGGTTCTGGTCGGGAGCCTTTTCATAGCTGTAGCCTGGCGAGAGCATCATCCCCTCGACTCCCAGGGCCATCACGTCGTCAAAGAACCGGCGGTAACTTTCCGGGTCGGCTCCGTCGAATAGCGTTGTGTTGGTCGTTACCCGATGGCCGGCCGCCAAGGCTTCGCGAATCGCCGCGACGGCAATGTCGTAAGTCCCCTCGCGACAGACAGCCTGATCGTGTTCGTGACGCGGGCCGTCGAGGTGAACCGAAAAGGTGAGGTAGCGGCTAGGCCGAAATTTTGGCAGCGCCTCGGACAGTTTCAAGGCGTTGGTACAAAGGTAGACATATTTCTTACGGGCCGCCAGGCCGTCGACGATCTCTTCGATCTGAGGATGGAGCAACGGCTCGCCGCCTGGGATCGAAACGATCGGCGCGCCGCATTCTTCGGCTGCCTGAAAGCAGGCCTTGGGCGACAGGTGACGCCGCAAAATCTCTTTGGGATGCTGGATCTTGCCACAGCCGGCACAGGCCAGGTTGCAGCGAAACAGCGGCTCGAGCATCAACACTAAAGGGTAGCGCTGCTGGCCGCGAAGGCGCTTGCCAAGCACATACTTGGCCACTGTCCACATTTGCGAAACAGGCACACCCATGGCAAAAACCTTTGGAGTTTATTTTGGGGCGAGTTGAGGATACTGGCTCATCTCGGGCGAGTACTCGAGCACGGCCGACGGCTCCGGCAAGTGGTTGCCGACAGCAGCCCATTGGCCTAACGCCAACAGCGGAAAGTAGATCGGATAGTAGTGATAACGCAAATAGAAAACTTGCGGGAAACCGGTGCCGGTGAATTCTGGTTCTGCCCAGGTGCCGTCGGCCTGCTGGGTTTCGATCAGAAATTGGACGCCTCGAGCCACGCTCGGGTGTTCCGCCCGACCAGCAGCCAGCAGCCCAAGCACGGCCCAGGCGGTCTGCGAAGCGGTCGGGTTGCCTTGCCCACGCAAGGCCGGATTGACATAACTATCAGGCGACTCACCCCAGCCGCCAGACGGTTGTTGATAGCACAACAGCCAGTTCGCCGCCCGTTCGACCGCTTCGTCATCGGTAGCAATGCCTACGGCGGTCAGGCCAACCAGCGTTTGCCAGGTGCCGTAGATATAGTTGACGCCCCAGCGGCCAAACCAACTGCCATCGGGCTCTTGAGTGCTGCGCAGATAGGCCACGGCTCGCGCGATGGCAGGGTGCGATTGGGTGTAGCCCCAGGCCCCCAGGCCTTCCAACACCCGGGCGGTCAGGTCCGGGGTGCTGGGGTCGATCATCGCATTGTGATCGGCAAACGGCACATGGCACAGGAATTCGTTGTCGTTGTCGCGATCGAACGCTCCCCAACCGCCGTCGGAGTTTTGCATGGCCAGCGTCCAAGCAATCGCCCGTTCGGCGGCCGCGGCGATTTCGTCGGCACGCAGCGCTTGGCGCCGCGCGTCGGAAATCGTGGCTGCTTGCTGGGCATCGACAATCCGTAACCGGGGAGGAATCGCGTCGCTGGTCGGTTGGGCTTCGTCGGTCAATTCGCGCAAGGCCAACAGCACCATCGCCGTATCGTCTAGGTCGGGATAGAACTCGTTGTTGTGTTCAAAATACCAACCGCCGGCCGCCGCCTTCACGGTTTGGGACCAGTCGCCTGGGCGACGGACTTCTTTGTCAAGCAGCCAGTCGATCGCCTGGCCGATGGCCGGTTCGTCGGACGTGCTGCCGGTGGCGGCCAGTGCTCGAAGCGTGATGGCGGTGTCCCAAACCGGCGACTTGCACGGTTGCAGCCGAGCGGTCTCCTCTTCGCGAATCACCAGATCTTCGAGTTGCTGATGGCAATACTCAAGTTCAGGGCTGTCTTTAGCGTAGCCGAGACATTCTAGCGCCACGATGCTCCAGACGATGGGCGGAAAAATTGCGCCCAGGCCGTCGCTTCCTTCAAACCGGTCGACCATCCAGCGTTCGGCTTGCTGGATGGCTCGACGCCGCAAGGGCAGCAGGCCATGATCCCGGCACCAGCGTAGCGCGCCGTCGGTAAAGCGGAAAAAGCGGTCCCAGCTCAGCAGCCCGGTGCCGCCGGTTTGGCCAGGGCAACGCAACGGCGGCCAATCTTCTGGATTGCGGATAAACAGCTCGCGGATTCCTTGGTTCATGGCGAGTGTGCGCGCCGGACGATGGGCTGAAATAATTGATAACGGCACGATGATCGTCCGCGACCAAGCGCTAACCCGGGCTAGGCTTACCGGCAGCCAATCTGGCAACAGCACCACTTCCGGCGGAACCTCAGGGCAGTGCTGGTACGAAATTTGTCCCAGCAGCGCCAGGTAGAAACGGGTAAAACTGTTCACACGATCGGCGCCGCCTGCCTTGAGGATCGCCCCGCGGGCACGTTGCATCGGTTCGCTGGCCGGATCTTCGCCGGTTAGTTTGAGCGCGAAATAGGCCTTCACGCTCACGCTAATGTCGAGCGGACTGCCTGGATACAGGCCCCAGCCGCCTGACTCGAGCTGTTGGTCGGCGATGTAACGAGCCGCCTGGCGTGCTAGTTCGTCTTGTTCACGGCCCAAATAGGCCATCAGCAAGATAAACTCGCTTTCAAGAATCGTGTCGCCTTCTAGTTCGGCTACCCAGTAGCCGTCGGCGTCTTGTTCGCCTAGCAGCCAGTTGCGGGTGCGACCAATCGCCGCACGCAAGGGCGCCACTCGGGCATAGGAAGATTCGGAAGGAGTAATACTTGACGTGCGTGAGCGGTCGTACCCTTCCATGGGTACAACCCGCACCTGCGCAGAAAGCTTCATTCGGTTGGCTCGCTACGAATTTGCTCGGTCATCCATGACACGCGCCGCCG
>JANQPJ010000080.1 GCA_028289525.1 Pirellulales bacterium | reverse complement strand
GCCCGACGCGCAAGCGAGGGAATTTAAGTAGAACCTCTTCCCTCGCTTGCGCGTCGGGCTTGTATTTTGAGAAGTCCACAACAAAATGACGCTGTCCAGTTAGGCGGTTGGTTCACGTTTGGCGTCGCGATCCGTAGGCATCGGCACCGGATCGAAGTATTGATCGAAGCCGATCCACAGGCTGCGGGCATAGCGGAAGAACCAGAGTGGAAACAGGATGCTAAACCCGCCCAGGGTCCAGAGCAGTGCGCCGCGCGGCAGCCAGCCGGTAAAAAAGAGCGTAAAATAGCCCACGACGACCAGCACCGATGTGAGGCCATAGTTCACATAGATTGAGCCGAGAAAATAGCCAGGGCCGCGATCGTACTGGTATTCGCAGCCGTCGCATGTGGCGTGCATGCTGAACCGTCCGCGAAACAGCTTGCCTTGCCCGCAACGCGGACAACGCAGCCGCAGGCTACGATAAAGAACAGTGGAAAGGCTCATCAAATTTGGAATTTCTGATTTCTGATTTGGGATTTACGCGCTAGCGCGTATGTGGGGAGTTTTTGAGTAGCTGGACAACGTTGCTTGATTGTTAAGCTTTCAAAATGCAAACAC
This sequence comes from Pirellulales bacterium, assembly GCA_028289525.1. Taxonomy (GTDB): domain Bacteria; phylum Planctomycetota; class Planctomycetia; order Pirellulales; family JAGQOS01; genus JANQPJ01. The sequence goes on along the minus strand of JANQPJ010000080.1, from coordinate 15,977 downwards.
AAAGTGAGGGGCAAATTAATTTGAGTGTAAGATATTCACTCGCTTGCGCTTCGTGCTTGTATTATGCTAGAGGCCGAGTTTGTTAGATAGTCTTCCTCAAACCATCCTGCAACGCGCTAGCGCGTAAATCCCAAATTCCAAATTCCAAATCAGAAATTCACGAAGATGCGTGCTCTGGGACGATTATTGCAGTTTGCTGGACTGGTGATTCCGCCATTGGCGATTGTTTCCCAGTTGGCCGAGACGATTAGCTTGGGCCAAATGCTCACCTTTTTAGTGGCCGCGGTAGCAGCGTTCTGGATTGGCCGCATTTTAGAGGGATATGCTGCCGAGTAGTCTTGCGATCGGCCTTGGATTGGCTGAGGGGCGCAGTAATTTTTGGTGGCGGCTTTCTCGTGTGTTTTCTTTTGGGGGCACACTGGGGGGTAAACTGGTTCCCAAGCTCTGCTTGGGAACTTTTCAGAAGGAAGCTCTGCTTCCAAGGCTTTTTTGATGGGGTCTCCGATCAGGAACAAACGCTTCTCGAAGCGTCAAGGAAGCAGAGCTTGGGAACGAGAGAATTCTATGACACGGGCTGACACGACCACAATCCGTTACCGCATCCACACCAAGGGTGTGCTTGACATGGCCGCCTTGCACTTGGGAAAATTGCCACACTCTGAACTTCTCAAGCTTGATGCCCAAACACGACAGGCGGCATGGTGGTTTTTTCTGGCAAATATCGTTCTCTGGCAGGCCTGGGGCTACTGCTAGCCACCGTTGGTTGTGGCACGGCCGACTACGAGGCGCGGCTGGAAAACACGGTTGCCCAACTCAAAAAATTTCCGCCGTTGATCGCCCTGGCTCCCTATTTTAGCCAGCCGCTGGAAGGCACCGAGGTGAATCTGCGCAAGCCATCGGTGTTTGGCCGGCAAATCCCCAAGGCAACCGGCGAGCAACCGACTGCGCCCGAGGAATTGTATCCGGCCGGTGTGCCGATGCCTGCCCACCAGGCGACCTACGAAGCGTTTGTCAAAGACGATCAAGGCACCCAGTGGTATTACAACTTTGTGATTTGTGCGGCTCAGGTTTCCGCTGGCGAGGCCCAAGCCGCGGTGGCCAAGTACCTTGCCCGGCTGCAAGCAACCGTGCCGCAAACGCCTGAAGACTGGGGGGCCCCGCTGGAGATTGAAACACCTGAAGGCGTCATGCGTTGGCGGCCGTTGCGCGTGGAGGCCAAGTTTCAGTTTCCCAGCCGCCGGGGAGACCATAGTTCGTCGGCAGAACACGATGGTGTGCTCGAGCTGCTACTACTGGAAGGCCAAGGCCATCTTGTCATCTTGGGTACTAAGACGATGCAGCACTACGAAGAGTTCACCGAAGTCGGCAAGCTGCTACGCCAGGCAGCCAGCACATTGCAGATCGGTGGGGAAGCGCCGGTCGAGCTGACTCGTTAGCCGGCGCCGACGACTTGCAATGCCGGCACGTCAGGCGGCGCTAGTTGGGCCTCGACCGCCTTTGTGGCCAGGGTCGCCAGCGCTTGTCGGCCGGTCGAGCCGAGTTCAACCGTCCATTGGTTCACATACAAATCAACGTGGGCGAACATCACCTCTTCGCTCATCGCTTGAGCATGCTTGCGCATCGTCTCCAACGTTTCGTCGCGATGGGCCAGGCCATATTCGATCGACTCTCTCACCACGTTGTGCAAGCGGTTCAAGCGTTCAGCACCCAGCCGGTTTCGGGCAACGATTCCGCCCAAGGGCAGCGGCACACTGGTCGCCTGCTCCCAAACCTGACCGAGGTCTTCCACCAGATGCAAGCCGTTCTCGCGCCAGGTAAAACGGCCTTCATGAATACACACTCCAAAATCGGCTTCGCCCCGTTGGAGCTGGGGCATGATTTCTGAAAATACCTGCTGGCGTACTTCCCCTTCACCAGGGTGAAAGAGTCGATAGAGCAGCGCGCCGGTCGTATGAGCACCAGGGCAGAGGACGATGGCCGGGCGAGGCTGACCGCCGGTGTCGTCGATCAAATCGCCTGGCAACGTATCGCCCTGGGCAGCCAGTAGCAACGGTCCCACGCCAAACCCGAGCGCTGCCCCGGCCGGCAACACACGGACCTCGTCGGCCAACAGCAACGCGGCATGGAAGCTCGCCTTCGCGGCATCGAACTGGCCAGCGAAGAGTCGCTGGTTGAGTTGTTCGATGTCGAGCAGTTCGACGCGAAAATTGAAGCCGCGCCAATCGACTTTGCGTTCCAACAGCCCATGAAAGGCGAACGTATCGTTCGGGCAAGTAGAAATGCCCAGGTAGATCGGTTCGCTCATGATGCCGGTTCCTCAGAGCTGGCGACCAACAGCGATTGGGCCAGTTGCCAGGCAGCGTCGAGCGAATCGAACTGCCAAGCGGCGACATCCCGATCGCCAACCACGTTCGAGATTCCCCGCACAATGGCTACCGGCACATCGGCCTCGGCACAAGCTAGCGCGACCGCAAACCCTTCCATGTCTTCAGCCACGGCCGTGGGGAATCGGGCTTGGCGTGCGGCGGCTTCGGCCGGCGACCCGCTGGCCGCACAAACGGTCAACAACATCGCGTCGCCGGTCGCTCCAGGCGGTCGGCGTAGTGCGAGGCGATCATCGGCGGAAGCCGTTTGTGGAAACCCGAGTTCGACAGCCGATTGAAGTTGGTCGCCGGCGCCAGCCCCGATGCCGTCGAGCACGACATGGGAAAAACAAATCGCCTGGCCAACTGGCAGCCGGCGCTGGCCGTATGCGCCGGCGATTCCCAACAGCACCACTTGGGCTGGCCGGTGCTGGGCCAGCAGCGCTGCGGTGCGCGCGGCCGCCGCGACGGGGCCAAATCCACAGACCTCGACCTGCACCGATTCTGGAACCGTGGGCGACGTCTGTAGCCATGCCGTTCGTTCGAGTTCAGTGGGCAACAAAAGTAGTGTTGGCCGTGCTAGCTGGGAGGATGATAGCATGCTTCAAAGTCTGAGCGAAAATGGGTTTGGTCGCAACTGCTGTGAGGGGGAATCTATACGAAAACGGTTGATTCAGGGAACCATGGCCGCTTTGAGTGCGTATCCAAATCATTGAAGCCGCGGACTTAAAGCCTGAAACGCAAACGCAGGAAAACTGCAAAGTCGTTTTTTTAACAAGCAGCGGCCGGCGGCCGCTGCTTTTGTGGAGTCGTTGACTTTGCAGCTCTCCTGAAGCGCAAGCGCAGGAAATTAGTTGCTGGAAGTGGAAAAGGATCGCAAAAACAAAAATCCCTACGCTTGCGATTCAGGCTTTAAATCGAGAAAAAAGATCGTAGAAGACGAGGCCCAAACACGGAACAAAGGACGAACGGATGCACATCAGACGCTTGCTTGGACAGCCTTGGCTATGTTTGCCGCTGCTAACGGCAGTGATCGGTAGCGGTTGGTCGTCGTCTACCTGGGCCGACGACTTGCATGTCGATCTTGATGTGACGAGCCTGGTTGGCTGTCGCGATACGACTCCGGTGGAGTTCTATCAGACGCATCCTGGTCAAAAGCTGATTGAAGCCCGATTTCTGGTTTCACTACGCGTGACCGGCGGTCGCGCGGCCGACCTGACGGAGTTGAACATTGACCTGCGCAGCACGGATGAACGACTGTTGGTTTGGGATTTTGAGCCGGACAGCCGGTTGGAAAGCGACACGGTAGGCGAGATCGAGGTGACCAGAACGCGTGAAAAGACGGAGAACCTGGGCTCGGCCACCAGCGCCACGGCCCAGTTGCCGATGTTGCCGGTGCCGGTCCAGGTAGCGCCAACGGCCAGCTTGGGCACCTCGCGCCGCGAGGTGGTTACAGAAAAATCGTTCCGACTGCCCGCCCAACAGCTGGCCATCGCTAGTGGAACCACTCACTCTGGTTATGGGGTCTTCTTTAAGTTCCGGCACGCTCCCCGGCAGCGACTCGAAGGGCAGCATGAACTGGTTTGCTGGTTCGTGGTCCCTCAGGCTTGGCGTGGCGATTGGGTCGAGCTGCGCTGTCAGGTGCGTGGCCAACGACGTCGTTATTGGGTTGAAAACCAAGAGACGATTGTCGTGGAGCGTGCCTATGTGGCGCTCTATCAACAAGGCGATTTGCCAGCCCGTCAGGCGGCGCAACGCGTGGTACGTTTGCAAGCCGACCGGCCGAACGATCAGGCGACCAAGCTAGGGCTTCCGTCGCTCAAGGCCGAGATGTCCGAACTGCTGGCCGGTTCGAAAGCCCGACTGGTGAACACCTACACGCAACTCACCTATCCGTTGCGTTGGCGATCGGGCCAGCCAAGACGGCCGTCGCTGGACGTAGAAAAAGGCAACCACACGCCCAGCCAGCGGCCATTCGAATTGCGCGAGGCACTCGACCAGTTAGCCAACTTGGGCTTTGTCTCAAAATACGTAAAAGCACGAACCACTAGAGCAAGTCGCTCTTTACCGTAGCGGACGACACCTAGTTTTCGCCGAGGTTTTCGGACGAAATATGACTACGAATTATCCGAAATTGCTCTAGTGAGTGAATCGTGGATTTCACGGTCAAACGCGCAGCACGCACTCGCTCGCTTGCGCTTCGTGCTTGTATTTCAGACTCGTTCCAGCCAGTCTCTCTCCTTTCAGCCTCGTTCCCAAGCTCTGCTTGGGAACCCTTTCAGACATCCTTCTACGTATTCTCCGCCTAAGAGACATACGCTTCTCGTAGTATCTTAAAGCAGAGCTTGGGAACGAGAAAAATGTAGCGGTGTTATGCTAATAAGCCTGGGCACTTGGCCCTTGGGCCCATTGGTCGAACAGGGCCACACAGGCTTCAGCCTGCAGTCCGGCGACCAACTTCACCGGACTGCTGCCTAGGTCGAGCAACTGCCTGGCCGGAAAATGGAGTTCGTTAAATCCCGCCTCAGCTGCCTGAGCAATCGACGCCCCAAAATAAACGGTCTCCACTCTGGCCCAATGCAGGGCCGCCATACACATCGGACACGGTTCGCACGTGGTGGCAACCGTGGCGCCTTCCAGAAAAATTTGACCGGTCCGCCGATTCGCCTCGCGCACGGCGTTCACCTCGGCATGGGCCGTCGAATCGACTGTTCCCAGAACCGTGTTATGAGCCACGGCCAGCACTTCGTCGCCCCGAGCAATCGCACAACCAAACGGACTCTGGCCGGCAGCAATGCCAGTTTGAGTCTTGGCGATCGCCAACCTCATCAACTCATCAACATCCATCGACGCAACATCCTCCGCTTGGCTTCCACGGCAAACCTAGGCGAGCGCCACCGTGACCGTCTTGGTTTCGGTATAGGCCTGCAACCCGGCCTCGCCCAGCTCGCGCCCCATGCCACTCATCTTGAAGCCGCCAAACGGCGCAGCGGCATCAAAGATGTCGTAACAGTTGACCCAAACGGTGCCAGCTCGCACCTTGGCGGCAATCCGATGGGCCTTGCCAATGTCGCGCGTCCAAACCGCAGCGGCCAGCCCAAAATGGGTCGCGTTAGCCCGCTCGACGATTTCCCGCTCGTCCTTGAACTTCAACACCGACAAGACCGGTCCAAAAATCTCCTCTTTGGCGATTGTCATCTCGTCGGTCACGCCTGAGAAGAGGGTCGGCTCGACGAAATATCCCTGCTCGCCAACCCGCCCGCCACCGGTCACGCAACTGGCACCTTCCTGCAAGCCCAGGTCGATGTAGTGTAGAATTTTGTCCATCTGGGCCTGGTCGATTTGGGGGCCCTGTTCGGTTTCGATATCAAACGGGTTGCCTACCTTGCGAGTATGGTTCATCGCGGCCAACCGTTCGATCAACTCGTCATGCACTTCCTCCTGGACAAAGAGCCGGCTGCCGGCACAGCAACATTGGCCCTGGTTGAAGTAGAGTCCAAGATGCGCCCCATGGGCAGCCTGCTCCAAGTCGGCGTCGGCAAATACCACGTTCGGGCTTTTGCCGCCCAATTCAAACGTGAGCCGTTTGAGCGTGGTGGCCGCTTCGCGCATGATTAATTGGGCGGTCGACATTTCGCCAGTAAAAGCGATCTTGTCGATCCCCGGATGTCGCACAATCGCCGCGCCGGCTGTCGGCCCATAGCCAGGCACCACGTTGATGACCCCATCTGGAAAACCGGCCTTCTGCGCCAAGCGGGCCATTCTCAGACAACTGAGCGGCGTCTGCTCGGCCGGCTTCATCACGACCGTACAACCGGCCGCCAGCGCCGGGCCCCATTTCCACGCCACCATCAAGGCCGGAAAATTCCACGGGATAATCTGGCCTACCACGCCGACCGGTTCGCGCCGGGTGTAAGTGAAGTAATTTCCTCGAACCGGAATCGTTTGGCCATGAATCTTGTCGGCAAAACCGGCATAGTACCGCAGACAATCGACCACTAAAGGAATGTCGCCTGTCCGCGCATCTCGAATCGGCTTGCCATTGTCCAAGGTTTCCAGCGCGGCCAGCTCGTCGTTTTCCTGCTCGATCAGATCGGCCAACCGAAAGAGCAATTCGCCCCGCTCGCGGGCGTCCATCGTGGCCCATGGCCCATGCTCCAAAGCCTCGCGAGCCACCTCGACCGCTAAATCCACATCGTCTGCATCGCCTTCGGCCACCTGAGCCACGACCTCCTCGGTCGCCGGATGCATGGTCGGAAACATCTTGCCGCTGGCCGCAGGAATCCATTTTCCGCCGATGAAACACTGAGTCTGCCGTACCTCGGGACGCGTTTCTACACTGGCTGTGGTCGACATGACGAGTTCCTCCTATGCACCGTTTTGCACCATTCTGCACACCGCACCGATGACCGCTCGATGGCGAGTCACGCTCAACCAAGAATTCTCGAATCGTTTGCCAGAATTGGACCGTACGCGATTGCGCCGCTACACGTCATTGTACCGTGTTGGCAATGCCTGCCTAGCCAGCAAAAAACGCAAAAACATCGGCAAAATGTCCCAAGAAGCCTGCAAAATCATCGCGAGACCATCGCACCGGTCGCTGTTTTTTCGAACGCGACAACTTTCCAGTCGTCTCAGGACACTCTTGCCCAATCGCGGCCCAGAAAAGCCCTGGCAAATCCTCGATCGGTAATGGGCAAACGGCTACTAAGTGGTTTATAATTGAATGATGGCTTAGAAAGAGGGGCACTCGCGTCCCCTGTTGGCAGGTTCGCGTCACTCGCCTGTGAGGATTTCGTTTTTGGCTTCTGCTGACGATCTTCCCAAATTTGCACTCTGCAGCCGTCAAGTCATCACTCCAGCGGGGGTTAGCCACGCCGCAGTGATCGTGCGCGGCGGCACGATTCAGGCGGTGGTGCCCCCGGGGGATATACCCCAGGACTGCCCGACCGAAGATCTCGAACATTTGGTCATTGCGCCTGGTGTAGTGGATGCCAACGTTCACGTGAACGAACCAGGCCGGGCTGACTGGGAGGGGTTTCAGACAGCCACGGCCGCCGCGGCGGCCGGCGGCATCACGACACTGGTCGACATGCCTTTGCACAGCAGCCCCGCCACCACCAGCGTCGCCGCGCTAGCGGAAAAACGCGCCGCGGCCACTGGGCAGTGCTATGTCGACGTCGGATTTTACGGTGGCTTGGCACCAGCACAGACCCAGCACATTGCCCCTCTGATCGAAGCGGGCGTGATGGGCATCAAAACCTACTTGTGTCCGTCTGGCTCGACCGAGTTGCCGCTTTCCACGGTGCACGAGTTTCACACGGCCATGCCGTTGTTGGCCGAGGCAGGCGTGCCGTTATTGGTTCACAGTGAATTGCCGAGCGGCCGTTTTCCGGTCACCAGCGATCGCCGTTCTTATGCCCAATACCAAGAGTCGCGGCCAATGGCCTGGGAACTCGACGCGATTGCCCTGGTGATTGGACTCTGTCGGCGCTACCACTGCCCTGTGCACATCCTGCATCTCTCTTCGGCCGAAGGCGTCGACATGGTGGAGTGGGCCGTCGACGAAGGGCTGCCATTGACGGTCGAAACTTGCCCTCATTATCTACACTTTGCCGCTGAACAAATCGCCGCTGGCGATACCCGATTTAAGTGTGTGCCGCCGATCCGTGGCGAACAGAATCGCGAACAGCTCTGGCGAGCGTTGCAACGCGGCCTGATCGACACGATCAGTTCCAACCACTCGCCCTGCCCTCCGGCCATGAAGCAACTGGAAACCGGAGAGTTCACTACGGCCTGGGGCGGCATCGCCGCGCTCCAATTCACTCTGCCTGCGGTCTGGACCGGCGCGGCGGCACGAGGAATCAAGCTGGGCAATTTGGCGATCTGGCTTTCTCAACGCCCGGCCAAGGTCGTCGGGCTTGAAGCCAGTAAAGGGCAGATCGCCGCCGGGTTCGTCGCCGATCTGGCCATTTGGGATCCGAACGCATCGTTCCCAGTAACCACGGACATCATCCGCCACCGACACCGCCTCACACCTTATGAAGGCGAAAGCCTGCAGGGAGTCGTCCGTCGAACCTACGTTCGCGGCCAACTTGTCTACCAAGACGGCCAACTCGTCGGCTCTCCGCAAGGCAAGCTTCTCGAGCGGCCGCCTGCGGGCGCAGGCTTGCCGCGAAACGCGGCTTCGTGAGTCACAAGAGAACATGTTGCGAAAACCTGCTTCCCCTGAAGCCTGAAGCGCTAGCGAAGGAATTATTTTGTGGCTATGCAATTCCTTCGCTAGCGCTTCAGGCTTCATGAACAAAAACAAAGCTTTTTCAGAGAGACCGACGACAAAGAAGAAGCATTTGCCAGAATCTCGCAACTTCAAAACTCACGCCTCGGGGTCGAACAACGGCACTGGCCGAAAGGCCAGCCCGTCAAACAGCCCTTGGTCGCTCAGTTTCAGCTCTGGAATGACCAGCAGGGCCATGAACGAAAGGGTCATAAACGGCGCTCGCAAGGAGGTGCCTAGCTGTTTGACTTGGGCGTCCAACTGCTCATAATCGCGGCCTACCTGGGCACACGGCTTGGCGCTCATCAGACCGGCAATCGGCAACGGCAACACTTTCCGCAAGTTGTCGGCCACCACGGCCAGCCCTCCGCCAGCGGCCACCACCAAGTTGACCGCGGCGGCCAGTTCGGCATCGCTGGCGCCAACGGCCACGATGTTGTGGGAATCGTGGGCCACCGAAGACGCAATCGCCCCGGTGGAAAGCCCAAATCCACGAATAAACCCGACCGCCGGCGGGGCCGAATCATAACGATTCACCACCGTGATTTTCAACAAGTCGCGGGCCGGATCGGCCATCGCTCGACCGGCGATTTCTCGTGGCTCAATCTGCTCGCGTTGGGTAATCAGTTGGCCATCAATCGCGCGAATCGTGTTTAACCGACCCGGTTGGATGGGGACCACAAATTCATCGGCCGTGCGCGGCGCCGCAGCAAACCGATTGACGATCGGCACCTCGACCGGCGCAAGCCGTGTCTCGCCATGCTCGGCCACCACCTGACCGTCGATCATGGTTCGCAACACCTGCAAGCGTTCCAAGTTGTCGACCACTAAAAAATCGGCCGCATCGCCTGGCCGCAGCAGGCCAACCTTCAGGCCATAGTGTTTCACCGGGTTTACACAGGCAGCCCTCAGCGCGTGGAACAGATCGGTTCCCTGCTCGACAGCCCGACGCACTAGCACGTCGATATGCCCTGTGAGCAATTCGTCGGGATGTTTGTCATCGCTACAGAACATGCAGCGGTCGGGATGTTCGTCGACCAAGGGGATGAGCGCATCAAAGTTTCGCGCGGCCGAACCTTCGCGAATTAAAATATTGGCCCCGTGGCCAATCTTCTCGGCCGCTTCCTCATAGCTCACACATTCATGATCGGTCGTGATGCCGGCCGCGATGTAGCGCCGCGCCTCGTCTCCCCGCAGCCCAGGTGCATGGCCATCGACCGGCTTGCCGCGCTCGCGAGCCGCCTGCAGCTTGGACATTACCTGAGGGTCGCCGGCCAACACCCCAGGAAAGTTCATCATCTCGCTCAAATAACGAATCCGCGAGTCGTCGAGCAACGTGGCCACCTGATCGGCCGTAATCCGATCGCCGGCGTGTTCAAAATCGGTCGCCGGCACGCACGAAGGGGCCCCGAAATAAAACTTCAGCGGCGTCTGAGCCGCGTTGTCCAACATGTACTCGACGCCCTGGCAGCCAAGAACATTGGCAATTTCGTGGGGATCGGAGACCGTAGCCACCGTGCCGTGAATCACGGCGGCCCTGGCAAACTCCGTCGGCACCAACATCGAACTCTCGATGTGGACATGCGAATCGACAAAGCCTGGCAGCAAAAAATTTGCCTGGGGCTCGTTTAGCTCAGTGATTTTGACGATCCGTCCAGCGGCCACGTCGACTTGGGCCGGAAAGATCCGTCCGCCCAACACATCGACTAGATTGCCGGAAACTGCGGGAGGAGATTCTAACGGAATCACGGAAGATTGCTCAACAGTCAAGACGCTCGTCCCTTCCAAAGGCGTGCCCTGGGCGCTATGATACCATACGCCTTCCCAAATTGACCACTTTATGGTTCCGCCAGTTTTTGTTCCACCCCACAGGGTTGAAGGGCCCAGGAGAATCGTCGATGTCTAGAATCGTACGCGGCGGCCTGATTCAGGCTACGCTATGCGAACCGTCCACCTCGCCGGTGGAAAGAATCAAGCAGGCCATGATCGACAAGCATCTGGCGCTCATCGACGAGGCGGTGGAGCAGGGCGCGCAGATTGTCTGTCTTCAAGAGTTGTTCTATGGGCCTTATTTTTGTGCCGAACAGGATACGAAGTGGTATTCGCTCACCGAACGAGTGCCGGATGGCCCAACGGTACAACTGATGCAAGAGGTCGCTCGTCGGCACGAAATCGTGCTGGTCGTGCCAGTCTACGAAGAGGACATGACCGGCGTCTACTACAACACGGCTGCCGTTTTGGACGCCGATGGGTCATACCTGGGCAAGTTTCGCAAAATGCACCTGCCTCATACCGAGCCAGGCTTCTGGGAAAAATTCTATTTTCGGCCAGGCAACCTCGGCTATCCGGTGTTCGATACCCGAGTGGGCAAAATCGGCGTCTATCTGTGCTACGACCGGCACTTCCCCGAAGGGGCTCGCTGCCTGGGCCTGAACGGTGCCGAAATCGTCTTCAATCCCTCGGCCACCGTGGCCGGGCTGAGCGAATATCTTTGGAAGCTGGAACAGCCAGCCCATGCCGTGGCCAACCAATATTTCATCGGCGCCATCAACCGGCCAGGCTTTGAAGAACCATGGCGGATTGGCGAGTTTTATGGTCAGAGTTATTTTTGTGATCCGCGAGGGCAAATGATGCAAGAAGGCCCCCGGAACGAAGACGCCGTGATTGTCTGCGACTGCGATCTCGACATGATCCGCGAGGTTCGTAATACCTGGCAGTTCTTCCGCGACCGACGACCTGAGACCTATGACGACGTCGTCAAACCATGATAACGCGGTGTAGGGTTGAGGGTGGAGGGTGGAGGGAACGCGCTGGCGCGTTTGGTGAGCTGCTTGAAAGAGCAGGGAACAACTGTTTCGCGCTTCGGCCACCGGCCGCTGTTATTTTATGTGATGGCGCATCTCCGTTTTAAAATCGCTTTTAGGAGTATTCTTTGATGTCGAAGCTTAGCACAACGGCCGATGGGCTCCGGCTTGCGAATCCGTTTGTGATTGCCTCGGGGCCCCCTGGGACAAATGCCAACGTGATTGGCAAGGCATTGGACGAAGGCTGGGGGGCCGTGGTTTGTAAGACCGTGAGCCTCGACGCGTCGAAAGTGGTGAACGTCTATCCTCGGTATGCCCGACTGCGTGGGAAAGCATCGCGTGAGATTTATGGCTGGGAAAATATCGAGCTGATTAGCGACCGGCCGTTCGAGATTTGGATTGATGAGTTCAAGCAGATCAAAGATTCGCACCCCGAGGGGATTTTGATCGCTTCGATCATGGAGGAATATCGCCAGGACGCCTGGATCGAAATCGTCGAGCGTTGCCAAGATGCCGGGGTAGACGCCTTTGAGCTAAACATGTCTTGTCCCCATGGGCTGCCAGAACGCAAGATGGGCTCGGCCATGGGCGAATCGCCTGAGATTCTCGAAGAGGTTTGCGGCTGGGTCATGCAAACAGCTCGCGTGCCGGTTTGGGCCAAGATGACGCCCAACGTGACCTACATCGAAGAGCCGACGCGTGCCGCGTTGCGCGCCGGCTGCCAAGGCATCGCCGCAATTAACACGATTCGTAGCGTGATGGGCGTCGATCTCGAAACCTTGCGGCCTGAACCGACGGTCGAAGGCCACTCGACGCCTGGCGGCTACTCGAGCCAGGCAATTTTTCCGATCGCGCTCCGCATGGCGATGGAAATCGCCACGGTCATCCGCGATGAGTTTCCCGGCCGTTCGCTCAGCGGTATCGGCGGCATCGAGACTGGCGCAGACGCCGCCCAATTCATTTTGTTAGGGGCCAATACAGTCCAGGTCTGCACGGCAGTGATGAAGCATGGCTACAAGATTATCCGACCGATGTGCGAAGCCCTGGAAGCGTTTATGGATCGCCACGGTTTTGAGTCGATCGACCAGTTCCAAGGGCACAGCCTACAATTCATCACCGGGCACAGCGACTTGGTCCGCTTGCAAGAGTCCGCCCGCACCGTCGACCAAGCGAAGGCCGTAGTCCAGGCCGACGCCGATTGGGACGGCGACGATTTTGTCGATCAGAGCGACGCCCTGGCGCGCGGATAAGAATTCGACGCGAACAGCCCAAAGTAGCAGGCATCGTCTTTTGCTCGTAGCGTATGCCGTAAGCGGTCGAGTAACCGTGGCGGCTGGTCAGAATTTGCACTGCTGCGCAGATCACAGTATGCTGTCGGCACGGTATCTCCAGTCGCACGGCAAGTGCGCGCATACACACACTCCAGGCGTCAAGGATTTATTTTGTCGTAACAGTTTAGCGGGGTGAAGTAGATTCACCACGAAGTCACGGAGAACACGGAGTTTTTTAGACGAGGTTTACAGCCGTGGACAGGGTAAGGCGCTAGCGTGTTGCTTGGCCCTTGGAAATTGGACATTCCTTGTTGGATATTGGATATTCCCTTTGCGCCAAAGAAGAATATCCAATATCCAACAAGGAATGTCCAACGATCCAAGTAATCCAAAACGCGTCAGCGCGTCCCCTCTCTACCCTAAACCCTCAACCGCGTCAAAACATCCTGTTCATCCTGTCTAAAAAACTCCGTGGCTTCGGTGGTGTAATCGTTTTAACCTAGCTTCAGATGGCTAAAGCAAGTTGCTTTTTACCGTAGCGGACGTGACCTAGTTTTCGCCGAGGTTTTCCGACGAAACACCGGTACGCATTTTGGTAATTTGCTCTAAATGGTTACATTTTGTCTTTTCCCGATAAGTCAGTCTTATTATTAAAGATGTATGCGATACACTCGGCCATTCGATGCCGGTAATCTGCACCCCGGACCAACTTATGGGTGACGACAATGGCTCTTGATCCAATTCTTACCGAAGTTCGCCAAATTCGCGAACACTACGCCGAACAATTCCACGGTGATGTTCGAGCAATGATGGATGATTTGCGTCGTCGGCACGCGCAGTCTGGCCAGGGCAACTGCAAAGTCAACGGTTCTAAAGAAACAGCGGTCGGTGACCGCTCGCGAAACGGCTAGATTCTCTCGTTTCGCGAGCGGCCACCGGCCGCTGCTTTGCGTTCACTTCGCTCATCAATGTTAATCTCCGGCCTGATGATCCTGACCGTTATTTGCCAAGGTGGTTCCCAACAGATTTATCAAGTGCGCCCATCTAAAGGGGGAGGCGGAGTGGTATTCGACAATCTTGGGCATACGCAATAACGAATCACCGACCGTTTCGGTCTCCGAAATTTTTGAAAAATGCATCGGATGCAAATGGACGATGCACGTTCTTTCGCAAATTCGCGCCGGCGTCCATCGACCAGGACAACTGCAACGAACGGCCGCAGGCCTCACCACCAAAGTGTTGAATGACCGACTTGCAAAACTTGTACGACTGCGAATCGTAGAACGCGAATCGTTCCCCGAAGTTCCGCCCCGTGTTGAGTATCGGCTATCGAAGTTTGGCGAACAGTTCGTTCAAATATTCGATCAAATTGATGAACTGCAACGGAAATTCGGGCACACTGTCGAGACAATCGGCGAAACAACGGCCGACGCGCAATAGCGGCACATCAATTGGCCGCACACCGGCATCGACGAACAAGCGAGTGCAGTCGGACGTGGCCTGAAAGCACGGATATACAATTGACATATCCATTGGCCGGCATATAATGGATATGTTCCTTGTATATCCGTGGAGGGTCCGATGGAAAGAGGCGGCGTGTTCAAGAGCAACACTAGCCAGGCCGTGCGGTTGCCGAAAGCTGTCGCACTTCCTGAGTCGGTGAAACAAGTTGATATTGTGCCGATCGGCAGATCCCGCTTGATTTCTCCGGCAGGGGAATCGTGGGACAGTTGGTTCTCGTCAGAGGGCGTAACTGATGATTTCATGCAGTCCCGTGAGCAACCCAAAGATCAACAGCGTGAGGGCCTCTAGTGCTGAAGTATCTGCTTGATACCAATATCTGCATTTACACCATCAAGAATCGACCAGATGCCGTACGCAAAGCCTTCATTGAGCGTGATGGGCAAATGTGCGTTTCCACCATTACGCAGATGGAGTTGATCTATGGAGCAGAGAAGTCGGCCGCAGTGGCTCGCAATTTCAAGGATGTAGAAGGATTCTTGGCGCGCTTGGAGGTTAAAGACTTCGATTCTTCCGCTGCTTTGCATGCTGGCCAGATTCGGGCTGAACTGGCCAAGGCAGGTAGGCCCATTGGTCCCTATGATCAAATGATTGCAGGTCATGCTCGCGCTCTTGGTCTGATCGTGGTCACAAACAACGTCACTGAATTTTCCCGAGTACCAGGAATTCGCGCAGAGAATTGGGTTGAGTAGCTTGGTGCGGTTGTCGCTCAATAGGTTTTGAAACCCACCCTCTAAAAATGGGTCGGCTCGCGTTTCAAAAGTTGTCCTCGGCCTAAGGTGCCGACAAAATGTCCGTCGCGTGCCTGAATCTCACCACGCACGGTTACCACGCTCGGCCGGCCCTCGATTGCCCGGCCTTCAAAAGCACTGTAGTCGACATTCATTTGCTGCGATTGGGCCGAGATGACGCCACGGTACGTCGGATCGTAAACCACCAGGTCGGCATCGCTCCCCACTTGAATCGTCCCTTTACGCGGATAGAGCCCAAACAGCTTGGCCGCCTGGGTGCTACAAGCATCGACCATCGTTGTAAGGTCGATCCGCCCTCGCTTCACGCCCTCGGTGTAGACCAGGTTTACCCGATCTTCGATCGACGGAATGCCGTTGGGGATTTTGGTGAAGTCGTCGCGGCCCATCTCTTTTTGGACAGCAAAGTCGAACGGAGCGTGATCGGTCGCAATCGTGCTGATCTCGCGGTTGCGGATCGCGTTCCATAAAACCTCTTGATGGCTGACGTCTCGAAGCGGCGGCGACATGACGTACTTGGCCCCCTCGAAGTCAGGCTGTTCAGCCCAGGTTCGATCGAGCACCAGGTAGGGAGCCACCGTTTCGATCCATACCTGAACTCCGCGACGCCGGGCGGCCAGCGCCGCTTGGACCGCCTGGTCGCAGCTTGTGTGGACCACGTAGGCATGGGCGCCGGTCAGCTCAGCAAACGTCATCAGGTGGTGGACGCCGTCGGCCTCGACGATTGGAGGCCGCGACGGTTCGTGAAACTCTGGTCCGGTGCTGCCGGCGGCCAACAGTTCGGCCTGACGCTCGGCAATCGCTGTTTCGTTTTCGCAATGGGCGGTGACGATGACGCCCAGTTGCTTGGCCAGACGAAGTGTGCGGTAGAGTTCCACGTCGTCGACCCCGAGGGCTCCCTTGTAGGCCAGGAAAACCTTGAACGAGGCGATCCCTTGGGCGACGATTTCGCGCAACTGCGATTCACTCGCGTCGTCAAATCGAGTGACGCC
>JANQPJ010000054.1 GCA_028289525.1 Pirellulales bacterium | reverse complement strand
CTCGATCACTTCGCCTAGCGCCTCTTGCGTGATTTTGCCGGCTTCCCAGGTTACCACCGCGGCCAAATCGTGTTGCACCTCGCGCAGCCGGGCACCAATGCGACGGACCAATTCCCCACGGACCGGCGCTGGCACATTTCGCCAAGCCTGAAAGGCCTCGGCCGCCTGGCCAATCACCTCGGCCGCGTCGTTCACATCGGCCGCAGGGAATTGGGCTAACGTCGCGCCGTCGATCGGCGAGGTTACCGTCAACGGGGCTCCGCCGCCTGGGGTCCAACGACGCCCGATGGCTCTGGCCGACAAGCCTTCAGGGACGCCTAAACGGTGTAGGATTTCGAGGACTTCGTGCATGGTCGAACGCTCCGCGTTTATTCAAATGATTCCAAGTCTTCGGTCACGCCACGGCAAAATTGGGTCGCCGTGGTTGAACGATAATATTGGCCAAACCGATTGTCGAGCAGTGTGTCGAGTTCCACCTGTTCCTGACGCAAAAAACGTTCCTGTGGCAAATGGCCATGGCTCCACAAGTCGATGACCGCGCAGATGCCCGAGGCCGTTGTGACTTGGATCGCACTCCACTGCTGGCCGGCAATCTCTTGGTGATAGATTTTCCGCGCATCACACAACTGGACCAACTGTCCATTGCGAATTCCGGAGACGGTGCAGAACAGCACGACCACATCTTGATAGGTGATCGGCACCGACCGTTCCAGAATGGTTTTGAGCGTGTCGCGATCTTCACTCATTCGCAGGTCGCCAACCAGAAAAGCCATCAAATCGCGGTGGCCCAGATAGCGAATCGTTTTGTAATCGAGATTGCGCAAACGGCCATCGAGCGTTTCGCACAGGGTGCCGAGCCCGCCTGAGGTGTTGAACGCTTCGTATCGCACGCCGTCGAGCGAAAAGTGTTCCAGCCCTTCGAGCGGCAGCACGTCGATTCGCTGCCCTTCGTGAATCGCCTCGCACGGATTGCAGTATTCGTTAATCAGGCCATCGGTCGACCAGGTGAGATTGTATTTCAAAGCTCCGGTCGGAAACTGTGGCAAAGCGCCTACCCTCATCCGCACACTGTCGAGTTGCTCGAATTCCTTGGTCAGATGATAAGCCACAATCGACACTACGCCGGGTGCCAGGCCGCACTGAGGCATAAACACTTGATCGCCGGTGGCTTGGCCGGCAATTTTTCGTACCTGACGCGTGGTCTCGACGTCTTCCGTCAGATCGAAATAGCTAATTCCCGCGTCGAGTGCTGCCTGAGCCACGCCGGGGTTGAAGCGGAAGCTGAGCGCCGAGATGACCGCCCGACAGCCTTGCATGGCCTTGGCCAATTGGTCCGGCGAGCTGGCATCGAGTTGGAGTGTCTCGACCTGCACATTTTTTTTCAAGCGGGCTAACGAATCCGCGTCCATATCGGCCACCCGAACTTGATAGTCGCCGCTGTCGAGGAGCAACGTGGCAATCGTGCGGCCAATCTTGCCGGAGCCGAGGAGCAAAATCCGTTCCATGGTCAGTTCCTTGTCGTTGTACTGTTGCTGGAAGCTTCAGGAGGATTGCAAAGTCTTGGCTAGAGAGTAGCAGCGGCCGGTGGCCGAAGCGCGAAACGGCTGGATTTTTTTGTTTTGCGCTTCGACCACCGGTCGCTGTTTTTGAGAAATAGACGACTTTGCAATTCTCCTGCTTGGAAGCTTCCCGCGATTCGCCGCTGCTGTGCTGCCAGAGTATAATTCAAGAGTAGATAGCGCCGCGCTGCTGGTGGCGCGACCGGCTACCAAATTATAGGGCACCAGGCCACGTTCCATGAAGCCCGACGCTCCGCATTCCGACCACTGGCCCGACTGGTCACCCCAACCGGCTGCCGCCGGGTGGATGACTTGCCGGCTAGAAGAATACTGCGCCTGGCTGCCGGCCATCGAAACGCTACAAGCCAGATTGCTTACCGAAACCGGCACGCGACTGCTCGATTGGGTCGATCATCTTCAGTTGCCAGCGACCGACGAACTGGCAGAACAACTGGCCACATTCGGCTTTCAGTCCGACGAAACCGGCACGGTTTGGCAGCACCCGTTGGCCTTGCTGCCGCGTGTGCGCACCGTGTCGAATGACGAGCGGCGGCTGGCCATTCGGGTCGAACGGGTGGCCGAGTTTCTACTGGCTGCCGGCCTGGACGACGGCACCCCAATCGCCGGCGCTCCTTGGGATTCGATTCGTCAGGCATGTGTCGCCACTGACGGTGTGACCAGCCTGTGGGCAATCGAACGGCACGGCGACCGTCGGTTCGAGCCGGCCGGGCTTCCTCGCGAAACGGCCGCTGCGCTCCAGCATCACTACCAGTCGTTCTTGCTTCGGCGGCGCGATTTGGCGACCGACGCGGAAGGGTTCGAGGATGTTGCCCAGCGTTTCACGGCCGCTGCTGAAGAGTTGGGGACCGATCGTAGCTGTGACCTGTTCTTCGCCACCGAACGGATCTACTGGCAACGCCGCAATCGGGCCGCCCGAGTGCAAAAGGCTCGACAGGACCAGCTGGGGCTCGGCTGGGCCAATCATGACCATCACACCTACCGGTCGAGCCGCGAAAATTTTGTCCGCCTGGTTGGGCTCTTGGAACAGATGGGCTTTCGATGTCGCGAACGGTTCTATGCCGGACGCGAGGCTGGCTGGGGAGCCCAAGTGTTGTTCCAGCCGGCGACCGAACTGGTGGTGTTTGCCGATGTCGACCTGTCGCCTGACGAAGCATCTGGCGACTTTGCCCATCAAGGCCTGATGCCCCACGACACGCTGGGCACCATCGGGCTGTGGTGCAAATTGCACGGCGACGCCATGCTCCAGGCAGGGCTGCATCACCTGGAGTGTCAGTTCGACTTTACCGCGGCTGGACACCAGTTGGCTGCCGCTGGCGTCGACACGATGGAGCCGTTCACCTGGCTGGAGCATTTGAAGCAGGCGTTTACCACTGGCGAACGGTGGCCGGTGGCCGAACATCGCCTAGTCCTGGCAGTCGAGTCGGGGTGGATCACGACCGACGAGGCCCAGCAGTTTCGCACCGCAGGGGCGATCGGTTCACATCTAGAAATTCTGGAACGTAACGACGGTTACCAAGGATTCAACCAAACCGGCATCAGCGACATTATCCGCAAGACCGATCCTCGTGGCTTGAATTCTTAGTTCGTCTTTCGCGCTCGGCGACATAAGTACGAAAGACGAATTAAAGGATCTTGCAAGAACTGCTATCAGCGATTGCCTTTATCATATGCCCTAGCCGCGACGAAGTCTCGTCGCGGCTAGCTTTCAATTTTTTGTTTTCTCTGAACCAGTTCGAATCGACCTTCGTACTGGTGGGTGTTCTGCGATCGGTCGCAGACATCACGGAAGTTTGAAGCATACGGCCACGGCGACTTGTTCAAGAGGACGCAAGAGGCGTTCTTCTGCCGACGCCGCGCACTGACGCGCACCTGATGCTTGGGTTGCAGCGAACCGTTCACCGAGTCAATCGCCACGATAGGTCTTTGTGCGTCTTTGCGCGCATCGTCCGCGCACAAGACCTTGCTGGTGCTGGCGATTCTGACGGTCAACTGAGCCCTGGCTACCACGAACCCAAGGACCGCATGGTTTGCCTGGATGACGTAGTCGACAGACCCGGTAAAGTCGCGTGAGGGCTGTACGAGTTCTGCGGCAAATCATCATAAATCATGCGAAAAACTTGCCCCTATTTTTTTGACGCTGGTCCATGCGTGAC
>JANQPJ010000034.1 GCA_028289525.1 Pirellulales bacterium | reverse complement strand
CTGGCAGCTGTCAATCCCTCTTAAATTTCAGTACAAATACAAGCCCAAAGCGCAAGCGAGGGAAGAGGTTCCACTCAAGTTCCCTCGCTTGCGCGTCGGGCTTGTATTTGAGTGGTTTTCAAAACACCAGAAATATTTGCCGCACACTTTCCTATGCAATCTCCCTGTGACCCAGCTTCTCATTGGTTTTTGACCGGCGCCACGGCGACCGGGAAAACCGGCGTTGGCGTCGAGTTGGCTCGCCGGCTCGGAGCCGAAATCGTCTCGCTCGACTCGATGGCTGTTTATCGAGGGATGGATATCGGCACGGCCAAACCGAGCCCCGCTCAACGCGATGAGGTACCGCATCATCTGATCGATTTGGTCGAGGTGGACGAGGAATATAGTGTGGCCCGTTATGTGGACGATGCCCAAACGGTGATTCAAAAGATCGAACATGCCGGTCGCAAGGTGTTGTTTGTCGGCGGGACGCCACTCTATTTGAAGGCAATGTTGCGAGGCTTGTTCGATGGTCCTCAAGCCGATTGGTCGTTTCGTCAAGCGGTTGAGGATGAATTGCGGTTGGTTGGCCAGCCGGCTCTGTACGAGCGGCTCCAGGCAGTCGACCCGGTCTCGGCCTCGAAACTTCACCCGAATGATACGCGGCGGTTGATTCGGGCCTTAGAGGTCTATCGGGCAACCGGCGAGCCGATCAGCCATCTGCAAATGGAGTTTGATGAAGGATTGCCGGCCGAGGCCTGTCGGGTGTTTGTGTTGACTCGACCGCGTGAAGAGCTGTGCGAGCGCATTCATCAGCGCACGACCGACATGCTCTCCGGGGGGCTGATCGACGAGGTACAGCGGCTGTTGGACAGCCCTCGCCAGTTGGGACGCACGGCGAGCAAGGCGGTTGGCTATCAAGAGGTGATCGAACATCTCACGGCCAAGTTGCCGTTGGTCGAGGTCGAGCGGCGGATTGATGCCCGTACGCGGCGGTTCGCCAAACGCCAGGCAACATGGTTCCGCAGTCTTTCGGAATGCCGGTTTATCGAGGTTTTGCCCGACGAGCCGGACGGGGCGATCGCCGAGCGGATTCTGGCTGAGGGCTTAAGGGGTCGAGAGCCTAGGGTCTAGGGTCAGTCTAGGGTCGAGAGAAACGCGTTAGCGTGTATCCTCGACCCAGGAGGATTGCAAAGTCAACGATTCCACAAAAACAGCGGTCGGTGACCGCTCGCGAAACACTCAATTTCGCCTGTTTCGCGAGGGACCATCGGTCTCTGCTTTTCGACTTTACAGTCCTCCTGACTCTTCCCCCTTCACCCTAGACCCTCAGTGGTTTTCGGGCTAAAATGCCCGGTTTCGGTCGTTGTGCCGATTCTACGTTCAAAGGCTTGCTTGCAGCCGAGTTTAGAGGTGGTTTGTTGAAACGTACACATACCTGTGGCGAATTGCGCACCGAGCAGATTGGCCAGACCGTGACTCTGTGCGGCTGGCTCGACCGGCAGCGAGATCATAAAGGCGTTCTGTTTATCGACTTGCGCGATCGGTACGGGAAGACCCAGGTGGTCTTTGGGCCTGAGACCGACGAGGCAGCCTGCGAGGTCGCCCGCACGCTGCGCAGCGAATATGTGATTCAGGTAACCGGCCAAGTAGCCCAACGGCCTGAAGAGACCGCCAATCCGAAGCTGGCGACCGGCGAAATCGAGCTGCGAGCTGAGCAAGTGACGCTGCTCAACGCCAGCCTGACTCCGCCGGTTGCGCCAAGCGGCCAAGAACTGCCTGGCGAAGATCTGCGGCTCAAATACCGATTTCTCGATCTGCGCCGCGCCGAGATGCAAGAAACCCTGCGGCTGCGCGACGCGCTGGTCAAAGGGATGCGCGACTATTTTGCCGAACACGATTTCCTCGACGTCGAGACGCCGATGCTTGGCCGCAGTACGCCCGAGGGAGCCCGAGACTACCTGGTGCCCAGCCGCGTTCACCACGGTTCCTTCTATGCCTTGCCCCAGTCGCCGCAGCTCTACAAGCAGATTCTGATGATCGCCGGCTACGATCGTTACGTTCAGGTGGCTCGTTGTTTTCGCGACGAAGACCTGCGAGCGGACCGGCAGCCGGAGTTTACCCAGCTTGACATGGAAATGTCGTTTGTCGACGCCGACGACGTGATTGGGATGATCGACGGCCTGGTAGCCCGACTGGCCAAGGAGCAGTTGGGCATCGAAGTATCGCTCCCCTTGCCGAGGATGACCTATGACGAGGCGATGCAGCGGTTTGGCCACGATGCGCCCGACCTGCGGTTTGGCCTGGAACTGGTCGATTGCACCGAGATCGCAGGCCAAACCGAGTTTCGCGTGTTTCGCCAAGTGGCCGACAGCGGCGGGAAAGTCCGTGGAATCAACGTTTCCGGGGCGGCGAGCCAGTTTTCTCGCAAAGACATCGACGAGCTGACCGACTATGTGAAGCAAGATTTTGGGGCCAAGGGATTAGCCTGGTTTAAGGTCGACGAAGCCGGGCAACTGGCCTCGCCGATCGCCAAAAATTTTGAGCCTGAAGTGTTGGCCCAAATCGTCGATCGAATGCAGGCGGCCCCTGGCGACCTGCTGTTGTTCGTGGCCGATCGGTATGAGGTCACCTGTCGGGCCCTGGGCGGATTGCGCACTCGATTGGCGGCTCAATTGGAGCTATACGACCCTCAGGCAATGCACTTCTCCTGGGTAGTCGAATTCCCGATGTTTGCTCAGGACGAAGAGGGCGGTCTGGCCGCGATGCACCATCCGTTCACGGCCCCGTTGGCCGAAGACGTCGAACTGCTCAAAACCGATCCGTTGGCCGCTCGGGCTCAAGCCTATGACCTAGTGATCAACGGCTCCGAAGCCGGCGGCGGCACGATTCGTATTCACGACAATCAGGTTCAACAGCAGGTATTCGATCTGTTGGGCATCGACCGCGAGACGGCTGCCGAGCGGTTTGGCTTTCTGCTCGATGCCCTGCAGTATGGAGCCCCGCCCCATGGCGGGATTGCCTTGGGGATCGATCGTTTCGTGATGCTGTTTGGTCGCCTGGAAAGCATTCGAGATTGTATCGCGTTTCCTAAGACCCAACGAGCGGCCGACCTGATGACCGGCGCGCCTGGGCTGGTCGATAACAAACAACTGCAAGAGCTGAACATCAAGTCACTCGCGATGCCGCCGAAGGCCGTGCCGCCGGCATCCTTGTGAACAAGTCCGAGAAAAAATAACATGCCACGAAAACACCTGTTTCGCGAGCGGCCCCCGGCCGCTGCTACCCTGTCCCCTAAGCAAGCCACAAACGCGAGCGAAACGAGAATTTTGAAAATTGGCGTCGGTTGCCTGATGCTCTGTGTTCTCGGGTGTGGCAAGCAAGAGACACCAGACGCGACTGCTCGCCACAGCGATTCTTCGCCAGCCAGGCAGCTGGCTCCTGCCAAGCCCCAGCCGCAAACAGTGGTCCCCAGGCCAGAAAACCCTCAGGCGGCCGCCACGATTGACGCCAACGTGGCGACCACTCCAGCGACCGCCGAAGCGTCCCAGGCTCAGCCGATCAACGAAGAACCGGCTCTACCCAAGCGGCACTTTGCAAAAGTCGAATTGACCGAGGGCCATCGGGAACTGTGCAAGGTGCTGGTTGGCGACCCAATGCCGGCGATCACTCTGCCGGACCTATCTGGCGAGCAGCAAGCGTTGTCCAACCTGCTTGGCGAGCGCGCGACGATCGTGATTTTTTGGACTGACAATCTGTTTATGGCTCGGCAGCAGTTGGCCGATATCGAGCCCGATCTGTTGACGCCGTTTGCCGAACAGGGCATCGAGGTCGTGACCGTGGCCGTAGGGCTGTCGAGCGAAGCGGCCCAACAGCACTTGGCCGACGCCAGGGCGATGGCGCCAACACTGATTGACTCCGATGGCGCGGCCTTTGCCCTGGTAGGGCAAGAACGGTTGCCGAGAACCTATCTGCTCGATGCCGATGGCCGCGTGGTGTGGTTCGACATCGAGTACTCACGTAGTACCCGACGCGAACTGCAAGCCGGGCTTCAGCACCTTCTTACCCAAGCATTGCCGGAGTCAGCCGTCGATGAGCCCGAGCCAGCGTCTAATCTGTAGCGTGGGAGGGCAGTTCACGTCTTTTGGAAAGCAGGAAGCCTCGCGAAACGCTCGATTTCAATGATTTCGCGCTTCGGTCGCCGGCCGCTGTTTTGTTTGCTTGAAAACGATCCCTCCCTTCTCTCATACCCAAGCTCTCTGCTTGGGAACACTTTGGGTAGTAGTTGGTGAGTGGTAGTTGGTGAGTGGTGGTCCGCGCGAGCGCGTTCCCCCCACCCTCCACCCCCAACCCCCCACCGCGTCTAAAGTGCCTGCTGCTTTATAACGCCTCGGCCTTTGGTATCCCAAAATAGTCGTGAATAAATTGCTTTCGGTCGCCTTCCCACTTGGCATACTCGACCAACGTCAAGAGTTTTTTCTGATCGCGCAGACGTTTTTCGTCCAGTTGGCTCTGGTTGACGAGCGGTGCTGGTAACGCACCAACCTGCGTCGTCCCTTGTGGAAAGGCTTCGCCCTCGAGCACCCCATACCGATCTAACATCGCCAGCACTGTATCGAGCCGGTGGTCATGGGTATTTTTGAAATGGAGTTTTTCGCGGAGCCAGTCGATCCCAAACGCTTGGATCTGTTCGAGATTGTGCGTCAAGAAGTGGTATACCCTTTGGTAGAACTCCGCGTCTGGGTTGCTCCATTCGATGAACTTCATTTGAGTGGCCAAATCGTGTTGGTCGTAGAGCAACAGACACTCGGCCGGCAAGCCATCGCGGCCAGCACGGCCGATTTCCTGATAATACGCTTCCATCGACGCCGGCACGTCGGCATGCACCACAAACCGAATCGCCTGTTTGTCGATCCCCATTCCAAAAGCGTTCGTGGCCAACACCAGGCAAGCTGGTTTGCGCATAAATTCTTCCTGCACTGCCCGACGCTCGTCGCGCGGCAGGTCGCCGTGATACCGTAGATGCGGAACCCCTTGGGCATCCAACAGTTCGCTGAACTGGAGCAACGTTTTAATCAGTGTAAAATAAACGATCCCGCTGCCAGCATGGGCTTGATGTGTCTGGAGGATGTGGCGCAGCTTCTCGTCGTCTCCCCACACATCGGCGACCGCGAGCGAAAGGTTTGGCCGATTGATCCCTTCGTGGAACAGCCTGACATCATCCGGCTCAAGGCCTAATTGGCGGACGATGTCCTGCTGAACCTCTGGCGTGGCGGTGGCCGTGAGGGCAATGGTCGTCGGCTGCCCTAGCAACTTGCGAATTTCGGCCAGCCGCGTGTAGTCTGGTCGAAAATCGTGGCCCCAATGGCTAATGCAGTGCGCTTCATCGACGGCCAGCAGATGCACCTTGCGATGCCGTAGCATCTCGATAAAAGCATCTTTGCGAAATCGCTCTGGCGTCACGTAGAGCAAGTCATACTGGCCGCGTCCAACGTTGGCATAGCGTGCCTGGCGATCATCGCGCCGGAGGGACGAGTTGATGAACGTGGCCGAAATCCCTCGAGCTTGCAGGGCGTCAACCTGATCTTTCATCAGCGCGATCAGCGGTGAGAGCACCACCGTCAGCCCTCGTTGGCCGTCAGGCCTCGGCGCGCAATCGGCAGGCTCTTGCTCGGCAAGCATCAGCGCGGGGATTTGATAGCACAGGCTCTTGCCCATGCCGGTGGGCATGATTAACAGGACATGACGGCCGTCTAACACGCGCTCGATTACTTGGCGCTGAGAGCCGCGAAATTTGGCATGGCCAAAACGTTGTTGTAGAATCTTATTTGCTTGCATGATACAAGGCAGATTCTACCGCGTAGTTTTGAATCCGGCTAAGGGCAATTTGGCTCAACCGACTTACAACCACGAATTCACGATAAAATGACGCTGGGCAACTAAGAAAAGCGCAACCGTTTAGCGGAGTGAAGTAGATTCACCACCGAGTCACGGAGTCTAGCTTCCCAGCCATCATCGCCCCATGTGCCTCGGCGACCTGGTCGGACCGCGGGTAATGAGGCACATGGAGCTAAGAAGATGATGATCAGGCATGCTCGATTCGGCCATGTCCCGTCAGCTGACGGGACATGGACCGAAATCTCGTCTTGAGCCTGTGCCGAAAAGCCGATTTCGACTTAAGCAGCTACCCAAGTTGCACACGCCATGGCCGCTGCTATTGCTCGCGGACCTCATAGAACTCTTGAATGTGCTGCCCGACACCGGCGACTTCTACTTCGCCGTCATGGACGTCGGGGGCCACCACACTCGCCAAGATCGCGCCGCCTTCTCCCGCAGGAATCCGAAAGACAGCCAGCAGCCTGGAATAGTTTTCTTGGTTGCCTTCATCGGCACTGAAGTGGATCGGAGCGTCGATCATCGAACGCCCAATCGCGTCGTTGTTGTTGCCAACGCCCAACACGACGTATTGCTCAGGGCCTTCGCCGCCGATCGGCTCCAAGCCCAGCCGTGCGATGGCATCCGCTCCCAACACGACCACATTTGCCGGAGTAAGAGCACCAGCGTCGACATCGACTACCCGACTGCCGTCGTTCGCGGCATCGCCAGCGGCACCAAAGACCGTCTGGTCCTCTTCCTCTTCCAACACTTCAGGGTTTTCGATCAACTGTTCGATCCCTGCCTCTTCTAGCGCGTCGGCAATCCGATCGGTTGTCACAGCCGTGGTCAATTCCGTCACGGCGACCGTGCCGCCCAAGGGTGCCAAGGTCGTGTCGTCGTTGTGGTCGTTCAGCAACAAGTCCAATTCGTTGGGGTAGCCACCAAAGTTGGTTCTATGAAACTGGAGGTTTCGGGCCACGGCGGTAATGTTGCTTGCGCCGCTAGAACCATGTGCCGACTCGTTAAGATTACCAATCATCGGCACAATCAATCCGGCCAACGCCACCAGGATGAGCATGACCATGACCAACTCGATCAACGTAAAACCTTGGCGAACAGCAGTACGATTTTCAGGAATATTCATCTGACGAAGACTCTCCATATAAATTAGGAAATTTGCGTATCAACGAACTCCGCACTTGCGCACACTCGGCGCAACCCAATGCGGCTTAAGCGCACCCAATGCGCTCAGGCACGGTTCGTTTCGTGACAGAATCAATCAAGATCGTCAAACGCAAATCCGAGGAGGGCCACGGATGTCAAAACGCCTCGCGACGCGGCAGAGATGCAACGGTTCGTCACATCGCACCACATCGAACGCAACCAAACGCGCGGCCAAGGGGCCGACGGAGGGCGCGTTGAGCTGAGGCAGCGCCAGCAGGCGACAGATAGAACAATTTTCAGAATCGTGCTGAGACGGCCGCTCCGACTCGTCCTGAGGGACGACATCGTCTGCGGGATTTTCATAACCGGAGACTTGGGCGACGTGCTGATCGGAGGAACAGCAATGGTGCGCACACCCTGACGGGGCATACCCAGCCAGATGAGCCCAATCGTGCAGACTATGCTGACAATAAGCCAGAACCGCCAAAAATGCGGCGAGAGATAGGGCGATTGATTTTAAGGTCGATGAACGCATAGCAGGGGGGGGCAGACTCAAATATACTTCCTACATACGATCCGACCGCTGGTGATTATCTACTACCATCTCCTTGGTGTCAAGTACAGGACGACTGCAAACAGGGTGATTCATTTTTTCAATCTAGGCCCTTAAACCTTCACCAATTTGAAAAACTGATTGGCCCGGGGACTGCAAAGTTGTCGGTTTCGCAAAAACAGGGACCGGTGGTCCCTCGCGAAACGCTGGATTTCATTCGTTTCACGCTGCGTGCTTGTACTTGTTTTGGAACAAAGCCTGGTAGACAATCGACATGTAAATTGACAGGATTGCAGGCTTCTACTTGCTCCCTCGCCGCGACGCGATGCGTCGCTGGAATCCCCAAGGCCACAGGACCAGCCCCCACGTGTCAGTGCCTCGTTTCGGACAAACTGTCTGGCGGATCGTCCAGGCAATTAGCTACCTTTGCCTGGCGCTAGTCTGCTGGCTGGTCACGGTTCGGGGCACCAGCCCCTGGAACGCCGTGCGGGTTTATCAAACGCCTAGCGAAACCAAGCCGTCGTTGGTTCTGGAAGACTACGAGCTACGGATTGGCGTTTACAACATTGCCCATGGTCGGGGAACCGCGGTCAGTAATTGGCAAGGCGGCAATCTGCAAACCCGACTTGGCCGCCTAGAAGCGATTGCCCAATTGCTGGTTCGCGAGAACCTCGACGTCGTCGTGTTAAACGAAGTCGATTTCGATTGCAATTGGAGCGGGCGCGTGAATCAGGCCGAGCAGATCGCCAAGCTGGCTGGCTTTCCCCATCGGGTTGAACAGCGCAATCTCGACGTGGCGATTCCCGGTGTCAGCTTTCGTTTCGGCAATGCGGTGCTCAGCAAACATCCGATCCTTCGCGCCCAATTGGTTCGCCTGCCAGGCGACTCCCGTTGGAAAACCTTGGTGGCTGGCAAGAAAGACTCCGTGGTTTGCAGGCTCCAATTGCCTGACGGCCGTCGAGTACGGATCATGCCGATCCACTTTTCCCCTCGTAGCGAAAAGCTCCGCGTGGCCTCGGCGCACAAGGTGCTGGAACAGGCAGCCCATAGCAGCGTGCCGTTGGTGGCGGCCGGCGATTTCAATTCTGCGCCGCCTGGCTTTCCGAAAGCGCAGCCTGACAAGTTTGGCAAAACAGCGATAAGCATTCTGGTGGACGAAGGAGATTTCTTAACCCTGCCCCAAGATAAGCCGCGGCCGGAGGAGATGACTTTCTCGACGGTCGAGCCTCATCGGGTAATCGACTGGATCATGACTTCCCCGCCTGGCCGACTTGTCGAACACCGGGTTCCTCACTTCCACTACTCCGACCACTACCCTGTGATCGGGACAGTAAGGTTCGATTGATTCACTGCCCCTCTTGAGAACCGTCAATGACCACTTCGCCTTCTGCTCGACCAACCTTGCGCCGCGCTGTCCTGATGGCTGGCGTGCCAGCAGTCAACCATACGCTCTACCACCAAACTCGATTCCGCGTTGGCGACCCGGCTGCCTTGATTGCGATCGACAACGACCAGGGCGGCTTCGAAACTATGTTGTTGGTTCGCGACATCGAAGTCGAGCGAGCACGCCGTACGGCTCGGGCTGATCGGGTTGCTTCACCGGCCGATTTTACCCCTGACGCCGGGCTCTCTGGCGACCGCGAGACCGCCACCGCCCAGGCCACGGCCGAGTGTTTGCGTCGTCAACAGATCGGTCGGGTTACCGCCGACCGGACGTTGCCGTTGATCTATGTTGACGCCCTGCGCCAAGCCGGCATCGCGGTCGAGTACGATCCCGCGTTGGGGGTACGTGAACGGCGAGCCAAAGACGAGCAGGAAATCGGCTGGCTCGGCCAAGCCCAGGCAACCACCGAAGGGGCCGTGCGGCTTGCCTGCGAGATGGTCGCCAATGCCAGGGCCCAGGCCGATGGAGTGTTGTTGGTCGACGGCACCCCGCTCACTTCAGAACGGGTTCGCATGGCCATCGACCTGTGGCTCATGCAGCAAGGATTTGAGACCGGCGCGTCGATCGTGGCCGGCGGACCAGTTGGCGCCGACTGTCATGCCCTTGGCGCCGGGCCCCTGCGGACCGAAGAGCCGGTGCTCATTGACATCTTTCCGCGTTGCAAGGCGACCGGGTATCATGGCGATTGCACTCGCACCGTGGTGCATGGCCAGGCATCGCCTGAGTTGGCCGCCATGCACGCGGCCGTCGTTCGCGCCAAGGCGGCCGGCATCGCTGCAATCCAGGCAGGCACCACCGGCGAGGCCGTGCACATCGCCACGACCAACGTCATTACGGCCGCAGGCTACCAGCTTGGGCTTCCGCAGGCTAGCGACAAGGACGCCTATTGTGCGATGGTCCATGGCACCGGCCACGGCGTAGGGCTCGATGTCCACGAACCTCCGCTGCTCGATCATGGCGGCCCGGAACTGGTGGTTGGCGACGTGCTGACCGTCGAACCAGGGTTATATCGGCGCGACCTAGGCGGGGTACGCAGCGAAGACATGGTCGTCGTCACCGTCACAGGCTGCGACAATTTGAACCAGTTGCCAGAGGGGCTGGGCTGGCGATAGGGATTTCTGACCGTCCGATGCCAACTTCGAATCGGCCGCGCCAATCGGCAGCGCCGCGATACATGCCGGCGGTGTTGAAACGGACTGAGATTTGGCCCTGGTGATCGACGGCAATGATGCCTCCGTCGCCAGGCTGCAATTCGTCCTCCAGCACCGTTCGTACTGCATCGTCGAGCGAGATGCGTTGGTAGGCCATGCGGGCAGAAATGTCTTTGGCCACTGCACGGCGGATAAACTCTTCGCCTTTGCCGGTACACGAGATCGCACAAGTGGCGTTGTCCGCATAAGTTCCCGCGCCAATCAACGGCGAATCTCCCACTCGGCCAAACTGTTTGTTGGTCAGCCCACCGGTCGAAGTCCCCGCAGCCAGATTGCCGTGCCGGTCCAGGGCGACACAACCGACCGTCCCCATGTGGCGATCCAGCTCTTTGGCCCTAGCCTGTGGATTACTTCGCACGCGCTGCCACTTTTGCACCTTGGCGGCCGTGCGAAAATAGTTCTGGTCAACCCGCTGGACCGATGTTGTGTCGGCAAAACGCTCGGCGCCGCTGGCCGCCAACAGAACATGTCCGGTTCGGGTCATCACCAATCGGGCCAGTGAAATCGGATTTTTGACCGTCCGCACACTAGCCACCGCGCCACACGCCAACGAACGGCCATCCATGATCGCAGCATCCAATTCGTGACCGCCCAACTGATTCAGCACCGCCCCCCGGCCAGCGTTAAAATGCGGATCGTCTTCCAAGATCCGAATCACCTGCTCGACCGCGTCCAGGCTCGTTCCGCCCGAGGCCAAAATCTGCTTCCCTTGAGCCAACGCCCGACGCAACGCGCGACGGCAGTCTTCCTGTACCTTCGGGGGAAGGTAGGCCGGCGTCGCCCCAGCACCGCCATGGATTGCCAGGGCAAACACCTCGCTTAACTTCGGGTTTTCCGGTGCCTCGGGCCTGGCGGCCATCACCAGTCCATCCGCAGCAACCAACTCACAACCAATAACCAATAGGACCAATCGAACAAGCTGCTTGAACATGCTGGACTCCACAAGAGGGTGGCACGGAGGGTCGTCACAGGCGGGGCATCGGCAAGCGGTTCAACACGCGCCAAGAGCGCAAAACCGGGCAAGTATTGCCTAGGGTTCAACATTGTCAAGCAACTCCATGAAGAACGCATCAAACGATGTTGAAGTATTCGGATCAGGCAAAATAGACCTGCCGTGCGACTCATAAATTTGGCAGAGATTTCCGGCTTTCGTCTGTGAATCGTATTGAGGAGCTTGCTTGATTTTGCTAATCTTCGCTTGGAGCCACTTGTTAATATTTTGTTAGCCTTATCTATTCGCTGCACCTGCGGCTGTCAGTAGTCGAGAACTCGAGGCCAGTACCGTCGATTCGGTCTAGCTCCGCCGGATCAGGCACCGCGATTTCTCAGTACGACGCACAGGGTCGCAAACATCCCAGGGAAGGGTGTCTCACATGGCCGATCTCGTCTCTACTCCGGTCTCTTCTGATCGTCTCGGCTCTCAGCCTCAAGTAGCTGTTGAACCTCAGGCCCCCACGCTTACGCTGAAAGACCTGCCGCGCGAAATGCCGCTCAAATGGACTTGGTCGTGCCGCGAGGTCGAATATCACCCGGACTATCAGGTACTAGCCGATACAACGCGTTCGCCGCAGCCTGGCGACGTTGTGCTGGTCCAACTCGAGTCGACCGGTTACCACACCAAAATCAACACCGCTGACAACGGCCGTTTGCGACTCTACCCGTCCGACGTCTTGGTCTGTGTGTTTGGCAATCGCTATGCCACGGATGCCTATGAAGGCCGGGTAGAAGGGACGGAAAAGCTGCATATTCTCACCGGCGCTGGGATGGTCGGCACGGTGCAGGCCAAATATCGGACGATGAAGAATCCGACCAACGTCACCTTCCTGGGCTACTTGGGCGACGAGCAAGGCCACCGAATCAATCTGAAGGATCGCCTGTTCCGTCCTCGTCCGCTCGAAACCGCGCTCGACAATGTGATCATGATGATCGGCACCGGCATGAACAGCGGCAAGACCACGACGGCCGTCCGCTTGGTCAAGTCGCTGCTAGGGCGTGGCGTAAAGGTAGCTACCTGCAAGCTGACCGGCAGCGTCTCGCACCAAGACCTGCATGAGATGTCGGCCACCACGCCACACGATGTGCGCGATTTTAGCGACTATGGTTTTCCTTCCACTTACCTTTGCGAAACGGACGAGTTGGTTTCGTTGTTCGAAACCATGCTGACTGATGCCTTGGAGGTCGAGCCCGACGTAATCGTCATGGAAGTTGCCGACGGCCTGTTACAGCAGGAGACCGACTTGTTGCTGCGGAACCCTCGCGTTCGGCAACATGTGCGCGGCGTCATTCACACGGCTGCCTGCGCTTCGTCGGCGCTGTTTGGTCTTTCACAGCTTGAAGCCTGTGGCCACGAGGTGATCGCAGTCTCCGGCTTAATCACGAACAGTCCGCTCTTTGTTCAAGAGTTGTCTGCGCGCACTGAAGTGCCAATTGCTTCTTCGGCCGGCGCCGGGGAAGCCCTGGCCGAGCTGGCGATGCGACACGTTGGCCTGCCGGTCGACTGACTCCTGACGAACTCAGGCGGATTCCCTTGCTATGAACGCACGTTCCCCAGGCCGATTGGCCCTGGTCTATCTCGCGCGCCGTAAGCTGCTGTTGGCGGCGGCCGTGTTTTGGCGCGCGGTGTTTGTGCTGGTGCCCATGCAGGTACCCATCCTGACCGGGGCCATTGTCGATGGTTTGACCGACGAGCCCGTTTCCGTCTACGGGCTTCGTTGGCAAGCCAGTTCGGCCCAGGAAATTGTGTTCATCACGACCGTCGGGCTGTTGTTGGTCGCCGTGGCTTATGCCATTTCGTCTTATGCCCAGGTAATGGCTGGGGCGCGCTTGAGTCGCTGGTTCGTGCTGGAGATCCGCCGCGAGTTGGCCGCCAAAACCATGCAGTTGAGCATCGCCCAGCACCAACATTATGGCGCTGGCGATCTGCTCGAACGGATCATTGGCGACACGGCCGAGTTGCGACAATTCATCGTTCGGGTATTCATCCAATCGCTGACCAATGTGGCTCGCGTCGGCTACCCGATCGTGATGATGTTTCTGATCGATCCTTCCTTATCTCTCATTGCTCTCTCGATTCTCCCGGCCCAACTGCTGCTTTCACGTTATTTGCAATTGCGTTTGCATCGGGCCACGCGCACCAGTCGGGCTAGCAACTCCGATCTGACGAGTGTCGCCAAGGAAAGCCTCGACGGAATCGAAACCTTGAAGACCTTGTGTGCCGAAAACCAGCGTGCCCAGGTGATCTGCGATTCGGCCGGTGAACTGGAATCGGCAGAGGTCGCCGCCCATCGTTTCTCTGCGCTCAACAACGCCAACGTGTGGCTCATGACCAGCCTGAGCGTGGCAGCCACGTGGTATCTGGGCGCAGGTCAAGTGCAAAGTGGCAATATGACACTAGGAACTTTGATCGTCTTTACCGGCTTTTTGGCCTTTGCCCATCGACCGTTTCGCCAATTCACCACGATCGCCTCGACCTATCGCAAAGGGCTTGTTAGCTTGGAACGAATTGGCCAGGTACTTGATGAACCGAATCCTCTGCCCGAGGCAGAACAGGCCGGACCGCTGCAAATCGAGGCCGGACAGATCCGCTTGGAGAATGTTGCTTTTGCCTATGACGCCAAGCCGGTGTTGTCCGACATCTCGCTCGACATTCCCTCAGGCGTTTGCACGGCCATCGTTGGCCAAAGCGGGTCGGGCAAGAGTTCGTTGATGCGGCTGATTGCCCGACTGTACGATCCCTGCCAGGGCCAGGTGTTGATCGACGGGCAAGCGATCGACCAATGCCAGTTGTCATCGGTACGCCAACAAATTGCTGCCGTACCGCAACGCCCCATGATTTTTACCGGGACGATTGCCGAAAACATCGCGCTAGCCCGTCCTCAGGCCACTCAGCAGGAGCTCGAACAGGCTTGTCGCGAAGCAGGAGCCCACGACTTTATCCAACAGTTGCCGCGAGGCTATGCCACGCGAGTTGGCCGCAAAGGCGCCCAGCTGTCGGGCGGACAGGCTCAGCGGATCGCCATGGCCCGAGCGTTGTTGTCACAGGCCAAGATCATGTTGCTCGACGAGCCGACGGCCGGCTTGGATGCCGAATCCGAAACCATCTTGCTCAACACTTTACGAAACCTGCGTGGCAAAATGACCATTGTCGTCATCGGCCATCGTGGTAAAACCGTGGCCGCGGCCGATCATGTCGTGGTCCTCGAACAAGGAGAGGTGATCGGCCAAGGCAGCCACGAACTGTTGCGCGATACCTGTCAGCGTTATAACGAGCTATTCGATTGGGAATCGCTCCGGCTGCCTGATTCACAAGTTTATTCAGCGGCATAATCACGTTGGACCACACCAGCAACCCCATCGCGACCAGGCGGAACGCTGGCTCCGCCCTTCAACTTCAAACCATCGGCCACTCGGTTGTTGGCCGTCCGATGACCGTCACGCTCACCGGTCCCTCGACTTCGGAGGTGCGGGTACTGATCATCGCCGGTCAACATGGCGACGAGCCGTTAGCCCGTCAGGCGGTCGCCTCATTGGTCGAGCCAGGCTCAGGCATTCCGGCCCATCGGCTGAATTGCCAGTTGGCCGTGTTGTCCGACGCCAACCCAGATGGGGCCCAAGCGAAGACGCGAGAAAATGCCTGGGGCCTGGACCTGAACCGCGATCACCAGCAGTTGCGTGCGCCGGAGACCCAGGCGATTCACCATTTTGTGCGTCGCTGGCAACCGTCGCTGATTTTGGACGTGCATACCTATCCTCCGCGTCGCAAGCGGCTGTTGGCCGAAAATCTGGTCTATGCCCACGACCTGTTCCTCGACATCCCTTCCCACCCGTCGCTCGGCCTGCGTTCTCTGAACCAGCTAGAAAAGAAGCTGCTGAACCCGTTGCTGAGGAGAAACGATGCGGCCGGTTATCTGGCCGGGCGTTACACGCTGTTTACCCCAGGCGGTCGAATTCGCCACAGCACGCCTGACGTAGTCGATGCCCGCAATGGTTTGGCCGTTCGGACTGGTGTGCCCACGGTGCTGGTTGAAGGCCGCCAACCCACGCGTCGCGACCGCCATCATAGTCGTGGCCGAACCTTGGCCGCATTGCGTCGTGCCTGTCGCACGGCAATCGCTTGGGCCGGACGGCATGGCCCCTGGCTGGCCCAAGTTCAACAAGCAACAAACGGACTCCACCACGTGGCTCTGGGCGGCCGTTACCTGGACGCGGCCGAGCCGTTGGTGATGCCATTTCTCGATGCCCGGCATCGCACGGTTCGCGAGGTGCAGTTGCCTGGCCGTTATGCCCCGAAGGTAGTTCCACAGCGTTGCGTCAAGCTACCTACGGCCTATGCCGTGCCGCGTTCGAACCAGGCGTTGGTCGACACCCTAGCCTGGCACGGCTTGCTGCCGCGAACATTTGCGCTGCCGCAGCCGGCTTGCTGTACGACCTACCACATCGACCATGTGGTACACTCGGAACGTTCGCGTCGGGCCCCGCGCGAACTGACCATTCGCAGTCGGGCCACCGGCTGGGAGCCGGAATTGTATTGGCGTTATCCGGTAACCGCTGACAGTGGGCGTTTACTGGCCGTGTTGCTCGAACCGGCCTCAAAATATGGCCTCGCCCGCGACGAGCAAATCGGCCTGCGTTGGCAGGCTGGTCAAGACTACCCGGTGTTACGAATTGAAACCGACGCGTGACACCCGGCTGCATCTTCCAACATGCCGATTGAGAATGCTCCCTTTTAAAAGTCGACTCGTTATGAAAACTGGTCTCGTATGCCTGGCTTGGTCTTGGGGCCTATTGCTGGTTCCGACCTTGGCGACGGCAGACATTGTCCAAGGAGACGTGAGGAGCGCTGCAAAATCTTGGCTGGCAAACCCGACGTTGCCTTTGCCTGCTGCTCTCGAGTCGGTGGAGCCGCTAACCAAGCGGCAGGCCAAAACCACCACGCAGTCGCTGTGGAAGCTCTATCAATCGGAAGACGTGGCGCCGCGAGAGGCCAAAGTGCTGCCACAACCGATTGTGATTGGCCAAACTGGCCAAGTTCGTCTTCGGCCAAGTGACCTGAAGACTGGCGAGAAGACGATGCCGTTCTATTTTTTGCAACGGGGCCAGACCGCAACACTCAAACCCATGTTCATCGCACTGCACGGCGGCGGTAGGGCGCCGGTCGCTGGGCCACACGCCTGGCCAATCAATACGCTGGAATGGCAAACCCAAACACGGCTTGCCGCGACGATTTACCCCAACAACGCGCTCTACTTTGTGCCTCGCATGGCCGACGACCGTGATGGGCGTTGGTACTACGACTACTGCCAGGATGCCTACGACCGAGTCGTTCGCGAAGCGATCCGTTACCACCGCGTTGATCCAAATCGTGTCTACCTGATCGGTATCTCGGAGGGCGCATATACGGCATACCGCTTGGGCGCATTCATGGCGGATCGTTGGGCCGGCGCAGGCTCGATGGCCGGCGGCGAACCGCTGCACCACGCCCCGCCAGCAAATCTGCGAAATCTCGCGTTTCGGGCTGACATCGGAGAACGCGACACGATGTTCGATCGCGTTGGTTTAAACCGCCGGTACGGCGAAGCGCTCGCCAAGCTGAAACAAGAGGACGCCGATGGTTTTGCGTACATGGTCAAGGTCCACCAAGGGCGCGGTCATGGGATTGACTATCGCGCGTGCCCTCAGTGGGTTTTCAAATTCAAGCGCAACCCTTGGCCGAAGCGTGTGCGCTGGATCAACATCGACGTCCACGGCCGACGGCGTCTGCAAAGCTACTGGCTTGCGCTCGATGCCGCTCCGGAAAGGCGACTCGAGTTGGATGCGCGTGTTGACCGGAAGACGAACACCGTGAGCGTTGACGTTACCCGACGCGAAGGCAACGATGCAAGACTCGTCCCCGACGATACCGTCAGCTTCCGCGTTTATCTCAACGATGCGTTGCTCGACCTCGATCGGCCGGTGCGCGTGCTGCGCAATGGCCAGGAAGTTGCCAACGCACTGATTCCACGACGGCTATCGACGATGCTGCGAACGCTTGCCGAACGGGGCGATCCGAATTACTGTTTTCCAGCGGTGATCGAAGTCGCCAGGCGATAGTTCTGGTAACCCTTCAGCCGGGTGGAGTAGGGTCAGGTGAAAATCCGAAATCCGAAACAAAGCGCGAAATTCAAAACCGGAAATAACCAAAACATGCTGGCCACGCATCGGTTTCGAGCATTCGTGCTTTGGTCCTTCTGATTTGTTTCGAATTTCGGATTTCGTGCTTCGGATTTCTCCCAAGACGCCCGAGGTCGACTCCACTTGGCTGAAGTTTTTACTTGGAGAGCGTGATGTCGAAGACATGCGATTTCACGCCACTGGGCACGTTTACCTCAAGCCCCGAGGTGCTGGCCGATCCGAACCGTTCGGCGATGAAGCTCTTGGCCGGCGGGCCTTCCATCGTCGGGGGCACTTCCCAGCACTCCACGGCAACCGCATAGCGGCCAGGCACCAAGCCATCGCCCGACTCAAACGAACCGGCGCGATAGATGCCCTGCTCATCAAAAACGGCTCGACCTGGCCGTCCCGCGGCAGAGTCGTTGTCTTTCGGAGCAAAATAAAGCCTCCCAGGGCCAGGCACCTTCTGGCCATCGACGGTCACGGCGCCAGAGACCGCCACCATCTCAACACCTCGGCCCTGGCAACCAGCCAGCAAGACGAAAGCCGGTAACACGAATATCAGTCGTTCCAAAAACCAGGGCTTGAAAAACGGGTTGTTTTCTGGAAATCGGTAAAACCACTTGTTTCGCGAGCGGTCACCGACCGCTGCTACTGACCACG
>JANQPJ010000033.1 GCA_028289525.1 Pirellulales bacterium | reverse complement strand
GCGCAAGCGAGGGACCTTGAGTGGAACCTCTCCCCTCGCTTGCGCGTCGGGCTTGTATTTGTACTGAAATTTAAGAGGGATTGACAGCTGCCAGAAAATCTGGCCAGACACAATCGTCTTCCCAGCTTGCTTGGCCGGTGTGATGCGGATACTCTGACAGCAGATCTTACGCCAGTTTCAAGGTTCGAGCTAGAGAAAAGATGGCCCAGCAGACTTCACGTCGTTCGACGGCCAAACCGGCAGCCCCAGCCCGTCCAACGGAAGCGAGTGCCAAACGATCGCTCGAGCTGGTAATGCGGCTGCTCAAGATTCCTGGCACCAGTGGCCAGGAAGGCAAAATCGTCGCCTATTTGCAGAAACGATTGCTAGCGGTCGGAGCACCTGCATCGGCCATGATGACCGATGCGGCCCACCGTCGTTCGCCCATCGGCGGTCAGGTTGGCAACCTGATTCTCCGGCTGCCTGGCACGTATCGCGCGCCCCGCCGAATGTTGATGGCCCATTTGGACACGGTGCCAATTTGTGCCGGAGCCCGGCCCGTGCGCAAAGGGAACTTGATCCGTTCGGCCGATCCACAGACCGGGCTTGGTGCCGACGATCGGGCCGGGGTGGCCGTGACTTTGAACACAGCGCTTGAAATCTTGCGACGCGGATTGCCCCATCCGCCGTTGACGTTTCTATGGTGTGTGCAGGAAGAGGTTGGGCTGTTTGGCTCGCGGCTGGTTCGCAAGAGCGCCTTGGGCAATCCGCGTTGGGCTTTCAATTGGGATGGCGGCGCGGCCGAGAAGCTCACGATCGGGGCCACTGGCGGTTATCGTATGAAGATTGACCTTGAAGGACGAGCCAGCCACGCCGGCGGAGCGCCAGAACAGGGAGTGAGCGCGATTGCCATTGCTGCATTAGCGATTGACGATTTGTACCAACGTGGCTGGCACGGAGAGATCGTCAAGCCGGAAGGGACGGGAACCTCGAACGTCGGGGTCATCTCTGGCGGCCAGGCCACGAACGTGGTGACCGATCGGGTCCATTTGCGGGCTGAAGCCCGCAGCCACGACCCGCGTTTTCGAAAACAGATTGTCCGAGAGTTCGAACAGGCGTTTCATCGGGCCGCCAAACAAGTGCAGGCGGTCGATGGCACCCATGGTCGGGCAATGATCGAGGGCCGGCTCGACTACGAGGCGTTTCGCTTGCCGCCGGATAGTCCGGTGGTTCAGGCGGCGATGGCGGCCGTCCAAGCGGTCGGGGCAACACCCCAGTTGGCCGTGGCCAATGGCGGATTGGATGCCAACTGGATCACCGCCCATGGTATTCCGACCGTCTCGCTTGGGTGTGGTCAGAAAAACATTCACACGGTGGCCGAGACGTTGGACATTCGTGTTTTTCAACAGGCTTGTCAAATCGCTTTGCGACTGGCAACCGAATCGGACTAGTTCACGGTTCAGGTGCGAGGAGAAGCTGGTGGAACTGGACGACGAAATTTGTCTCTGTTTTCACGTCACCAAACGCAAGGTGGTCAACTACCTGAGGGTAGAACGTCCTCGGCGGGCGGCCCAGTTGAGCGATTGCTTCGGTGCCGGGACCGGTTGTGGCTGGTGTCGAAAACAGTTGGAAGCTCTGTTCCAGGCCAGTGTTTCCGGCACCCAAGCCGGCGCGGAGCCATCGGCTGCCGAATATGCCGAGCGCCGGCGCGACTATCTTCGTGCCGGGCATGGCACTCCGCCAGGCTAGGAAAATTGCAAAGGCATCGATCCCCCAAAAGCAGCGACCGGCGGTCGCTCGCGAAACAGGCGAAATTAAGTGTTTCGCGAGCGGTCACCGACCGCTGTTTTTGTCATGCCCGCGAGCGCCAGGCTCTGCGTGGGAATGACGTTGGAACTGCAGCAACACACACCGTTAGGATACTACCCCGGGTAAAGGTCGCTAGCCACCGGCCCGTGATTTAGCTAGAATGGCTAGCTCGTCTAGCGTTTCCCCGCCCCCGGCTCTTCCCCGTGAAAGATGTTATGGCACGTAAAGTAGTCAGTCGAAAAGAGTTGCGAGCAGAGGCCGAAGCTGCCGAGGCGGCTGGCCCTAAGAAAAAGGCTGCCAAGAAGGCCCCGGCCAAAAAAACGACCAAACGCAAAACTCGCAAAAAGGTCGCGGCCGAGGTACGATTGAAGGCATTCTGGGGTGTCTTCAACCAGTCGCTGAAACGTGTGGCCGTGTTTGAGTATGCCGATCGTAAGGCGGCTGACAAGAAGGCCGAAGCACTCACCAACTCGGCCAAAACGCCTCACTTCGTTCAGTTGGTGAAAGAAGTGATCGAGGAGGCCTGACGCAAAGGCCATGCAAACGCGGAGTGTCGCAGCGCTGACGATCGGAGTTTGGGTTCTGGCGATCATCTTGTTTGGCGTTTGGCTTTCAACCGGAAACGCCTCGAGCAAAAAACGCCGAGCCACACTCCCCTCGGTTCAGAAAAAAGCCGATGGCATGGTGGTGATGGACGCCGCCAAACTGCCTGAGACCGAAGATGGGCCGCCCCCTTTGGACGAAGGGCATCTGGTCGTACGAACGCCCAAAAAGTGGAGCATGTCGCCCCGCAGTGCCGAACGGTTGTTCCGCACCCGCGAAAAAAGGGGAGTCAAATACCCGGCGATCACGATCACGCACTACCCGGTCGACGCCGACGGAGTGCAGACGCTCGATGCCGAGAACGTCAAAACCTTTGCCGCGCAGCTTCAAAAAGAACTCGAAGCCAATCAGGTTGAACTGCGCCGAAATGTGTTGCCGTTGAAAATCGAGCTGCCATCAGGCAAGTCAATCCATGTGGTCGACTACGTCCGTTCGGCAATCGTCAACGACCAGCGGATCGACCACTTAGTGATCATTCGCATTGAACAGGGCCATGGCTATCAGGTCGACTTGCAGTCGGTCGGCATTATGTTGCCCAGGTATCGGCTCCATGCGTATGCGGTGGCCAGCACGATGGAGATTAGCGCCTCAGGCGCCGACATTAGCTCCGAGACCGGGTTTTCCTTCGGTCAAGAATCCCCTTAGTCGGGCAATGGTTTCAGGCTGTTCGAACTCTAGCTTACCAAACCCAAGTTCGGCGCCAGCGTCGATGGCCAACTGTTGATGTTCGGCATAGTTGGTAACCAGCATTACCGGCACACTCTCCACGGCCGGCTCGGCCTTGATTCTCTGAATGACTTCGACACCGTCCGAATAATCGCAATCGAGCTTGCGGTTGACCAGCACCAGGTCACAGGCTGTCTGTTTTAGTGTGTCGAGCGTCTGTTGGGCGTCATCTGCCTGAAGCACTTGAACGTCAAAATGGGTTGTCAAAAAACGCTCGATTGCCCCGTGGTCCATCGAGCATTGACCGACGCTGAGTACGGTTTTGGTCATGGTTCTGCTTTCTCATGGTCTGCCGAGATGGCGAATAGATGGGTTTTGTTAGCGATATACAAGACGTTGTTGGCCACCACCGGGGTACTGTAGACCGAGTTGCCCATATCAACAACACCGTAATACGGTACCCATTCGCCGTCTTCCTCACGCAGGGCTTCTTCACGATTGGCCGATGCTCGAAAGATGCTCACTTCGCCATCTTCGTCGCCGACGTAGACCTTGTCTTCCACCACCAAGGGCGAACCCCAGGAGGCGGCGAACAGGTCGTAGGTCCAATGCGGTCGGCCCGTCTCTGCGTCCAGGCAATGGAACAAGCCACTGAAGTCGGAAATGAATAGCAACTGATCGCGAATGGCCACCGTGCCGCAACTGCGGTGCATCGTCTCTTCGAAGTCGATCTGGCCGTCGTTGTTTTGGTCGAATTCGCTGTAGTGCCACACGACGGCCGAATTGGGGTTCGCCCGGGCGATTTCGCCGTCTTCAGCAATCACGGCTTGAATTCGTTTGGGCGGCAACGGTTTGCTCAGGTCAGAGCCGCCAAAGGCCAGTTCCGGGCTGACATCGCCCCGTTTGGTCGGGTCGATACACCACAGGTGCCCAATCCCTTCGCCATGTTCGGGATCTTGCCCAACGGCCACATAGACTTTGTCTTGATAGACGACTGGCGTGGCAATAATGTTGTTGCGCGTCCCTTGCCCGCCGATTACCCATTTAGACTCCTTGGGATTGGCGTCGAATTTCCACAACAGCTTCGCCTTGCCGTCGTCGGTTGCGGCGCCGAGGAAGCTGTAAATCCAACCATCCCCGCCGCCAAAAATCACTTGTGGCACTCCGTCGATCACTGCATAAGTCGGCGACGACCACTGGCCATGCAGGATGTTGGTGCCCGGCGAATCGTCGGTCCACAACACCTGGCCGGTCCGTTTGTCGAGCGCTAAAAAGCTGGGCGCGCCAGGCGCCGGAAGATTGATGTGCGACTCGTCGACGCCGTTCGACGTGTTGACGAACAGCAAGTCGCCGGCCGCCGTGACCGAGCAACTGCACATGTTGTGTTGCGAAACGCCCAGCTCGGCCATCATGTCGAGCACCCAAATCACGTCGGCCTCCCGGGGACCGGTGTGTTGTTCGTCTTGGAACGGTCCGTCGTTTTCGTCGTCGCGAAACCCTGCGGTGTCCAGGCACCGGACCTCTCCGCGACTGGTGACAAACCACAAACGGTCGCCTTCGACCAGCGGAGCACAACAGATGCCCTGCAAAGGCCAATCGTGAACCCGACCGGTCGGCAATTTTTCGCTGCTGTGTTGCCAAAGGAATTCACCGGTCGATTCGTCAAAGCAGATCAGGCAGCCCAGGTCAGTCTTGGCCGGATAACGCTCGATGTAGCCGGCCCCGTTGTTGGTGCCGACGTAAATCTGACCACCGGCAATCACTGGATTGCCATAGGTCTGCGAACCGACCTTGGCGACCCATTTGATCCGCTGGCTGCCCTCAGGCAACCAGTCGCCGGTCTGTCGGTCGAACTTGCCGGTTTTCCAAACAGTCGGAATGTTCCGGCCTACTGGCGTGTTGTTTCGCGCCGGCGAACCGCCCCATTGCGCCCACTCTCGGGTAATCGGCTGCTCGGCTGCAGGTGCCTGGGACTGGTGATCGGCAACTACCGTCGTTGACGTTTCACGTGCCTGGACAACGGGTCCACTCGGCTCGGTTTGTCCACATCCGAGTGCCGTGCTGACAAACATGCTGGCCATGAGGGCCATCGGTCGAAGGTTGTTCATCATTCTGCTTCCTGATCTTCTTGATTGCGAACATCGGAGTTCGGAGTAATGTGCAAGTTATCGAGATAAAACTCGGCATCCTTTGCGTTGCCA
The DNA here is from genome assembly GCA_028289525.1 of Pirellulales bacterium. Taxonomy (GTDB): domain Bacteria; phylum Planctomycetota; class Planctomycetia; order Pirellulales; family JAGQOS01; genus JANQPJ01. The sequence goes on along the minus strand of JANQPJ010000033.1, from coordinate 2,474 downwards.
AATAGGCCAGGACTGCCGTGCCGATTGGGAACCTCGTCCCAGGCCTCAATCGTCCACTCGGCTGGTTCCGCTTCTGCTCGGGGCCACAGCTTGCCTTGCAAGTGGGCTTTGCCATCGGTCAGCCGACAGGTGAACTTCATCGTGTACCAAACGTCCGGCTGCCAGGCCATGTCGATCGTGCTGGCCATCCGCAGTTGCGTGCTCCAACTGCGAATTTGCAATTTCTGGCTAGCACCTTGCAGCTCCATCGTGTAACGCTGGTTAATCAGGCCAATGTCAGGCATCTTGCCCTGTTTGCTGGTGCCTTGCACGTCTGCCTGAATCGTGTAATCCGACAGATCGGTCTGCCCCATCCAGCACCGGCTGCGGGTTCCCAGTTTGGTCACCCGGCCCGGTCCGGCTGGCAACAAATCTCGCTTGACCGCCACGTGCTGGCCGTCCAGTTTGCGAACCACGTGTCGCACGCGACCGCCGATCCAGGTGATGGGGATTTCCTGGTTGGTTTCAAAGTCGAACCGCCAAGGCAAAGGGGGCACAATCCGAATGCGGGCCGTACCTTTCACTTGGCCTGCCTGGGCCACCACGCGAGCCGCCACGTGCTGGCCATCTGCCGGGGCGGTGTAGACGCCGGCGTCGGTCAGTTGGCCAGGGCCTTCGAGCGTCAGCGCCGCTTGCTTGTCCTCGAGCAGCTGTCCGCGCTCGTTGAACGTGCGAATACGAAACGCTTGCGAATCACCAGGTCGCAGCAGCACCTCACAGGGGATTACCTGAACATGGGCAACCGGATCGTCAGCCCCCGAAGGCGTTTCCGTTGGCGGTTCGGGAATCGGGTCGCCGGCGGCAACGGTGTCAGACTTGCCAATGCAATACAAGGCGGCTGACGTAGGCACATAGAGCCGGCCGCCGGAAACGATTGGCGAGCCGTCGCTGGCTTCGCTTCGGGCGAGCCGCATTTTGTGCAACACGCGGACACGCTGGCCATCGGTCTCGAGCGTGTACCAGCGGCCGTTGTTGGTGATCGTGTAGATTTTACCATCGGCCACCAGTGGGCTACTCCGCTGGACGGTGCCGAGCGGTTTGCGAAATTTTTGCTCGCCAGTTTCCGGATCGAAGCCAAACAGTTTAGCCCGATCGTCGATGGCGATCAGGGTGCCGTGGACCAGAAGGGGCGAACTTTTGCCAATCATCGTCTCTTGCCGCTGCCAAAGGGCCTGGCCGGTGAGGTCGCCCTGCCCTTGCCCGTCGATCGCAACCAGTCCGCCCATCGCGGTGCCAGTAATGTTCTCTTCGCTATGTCCGGTATAAACCCGGTCGCCGACGACCAGCGGCGAGACGTTGAGCCCGCGCCGCGAAAACTGAAAACTCCAAATCGACCGCCCGGTGCGTGGTTGCAGAGCCCACACGGCCCCGTCGCCCGAGCCAAACACCATCGCTGCTTGACCATTCAGTACGGTTACCGTGGGAGTGCTGTAGGTAGTGTCGTAAGGGATGAGCCGCGTACCGGCGAACCACACCATTTGGCCGGTCTGTTTGTCGAAGGCCATGAAGCGATGGGCCGGCTTGGCCATGTCGTCCCAGCCGATCACCACCGCGCTGGCAATCACCAGGTTTTCAAACACCACCGGCACGTTGGTCCGGCCGCCGTAGGTGCTCAGCAGGCCAAACTCTTCGTGCAGAGAATGAGACCACAAGGTTTGACCGGTTTCGCCGTCCAGACATTGGAACAAGCCACAGACGCCTTGGGCATAGATGCGACCGGTCTTTGGGTCGCCGGCACAGCACGACCAGGCCACTCGTGTGTCGGGAACATCCGACAGATAGACGTTGAACCGGTTCTCCCAAATCGTTTTCCCGGTGGCCGCATCAAGGCAGACCACTTTTTCCCCTTCACGCGCGGTTCCTGGCTCGGCTCGCACAATCGTATAGAGCTTGCCGCGCATCACGATCGGAGTCGAACGGCTACCCAGGTCGGTCCGTTTCCAGAGCAAATTGCTATCGGATCCTCCCCGAGGGTTCCAGCGTGCCGGGAGCCCTCGTTCGCGGGAAACCCCGTTTTGTTCCGGGCCTCGCCAGCGATACCAGGCCCAGGGGTCGGGTTCGGCGGCCTGGCCAAATGGGGCCGTACCGATCAACAAGCCTAGCAAGAGTATTCGGTAGACCGGCGGCGAGGCAATCTTCATGGTACAACTCGTCTCTATTCAGGTGAGGCCAATCCGGGAAAACGCCGCCAAAAAGCGTTGGAACCATCGCTACGTAGACCTTTTGCAAATGACTTTGCAGGTTTCCAGGGGGGGCCAGCGGCGAAGGTTGAGTTGTCGGGGTAGGTAAAGCGTAGCGGCAGTCCTGGTTGTGAGGATATCAGATGGCCTTTTTATCGGCCAGGGACGCCGGGCAATCGGCAAGGTTTTCCTACCTTCGCCGTGCCGCAAGGTTTACTTAACAGTTGATGTAAACCACTTGCTGAAAATTGTTTG
>JANQPJ010000003.1 GCA_028289525.1 Pirellulales bacterium | reverse complement strand
AGTTTCTGGTCGAGGAATCGCCCGGTGCCAACAAGGGCGTGGCTGGCGGCAATTTGATTTTGCAAACCGAAACTCAGGCCGCCAGTCCGGCTGCCTGAGTTTCGGTTTGCAAAATCAAATTGCCGCCAGCCACGCCCTTGTTGACACCGAGCGATTCCTCGACCAGAAACTCGCCGTCCATCACCGGGATGCGCCAGTAGCGTTGCTCGCCCAGTTTTTTGCTCCGCTGAAATCCATCGCCAAAATAGCGGATGTGTTTACCGAGGGCGATCCGTTCGGCCCCCTCCGGATTGCCGTCATAGACGGCCGTCGTCGGACAAGTCATCAGGCATTGCCCGGTACGATTGGAAACCGCCTTGGCCAATGGTTCGGCGCTGAACCCAAATACCAACAGCGCCGCGCCGGGCCGACCGTCGGGCGTCTCGTCGGGCACCAGGCGACGTTCCAAGCCGGTTTCGGCGTCGCAGGCAATCACCGACGAAGCATAGCCAGTGAATTCGCGAACCGCCGCGTCGAGCCAGTAGTCGTCGGCGGCCGTAACGATCAGCCGGGTCCACCGCATGCCAAACGCTTCCGCAAACGTGTCTTCGATCTGGGTGTTGCCAATCTTCACGGCACAAGCTCTCTATGGAATCGAGGAAAGTAACGAACGCTTTGAAACGTGCGAAGGTCTGTCCGACGATGCTCTATCATGACAGCGCTCGCCACATTTGCAAAGGGGCCAGGGCCGCAGAGCAGGACGACTGCAAAGTCGTCTTTTTCAAAAAAACAGCGACTGGATTTTCCTGTTTCGCGAGCGGTCACCGACCGCTGCTTTTGCGGAATCGGTGATTTCACAGCTCTCTAGCACAACACTCACACGTTGAATTCGATTCCCTGGGCCAGCGGCAATTGTCGTGAATAATTGATCGTGTTGGTCGCCCGGCGCATGTAGGCCTTCCAGGCGTCGGAACCTGACTCGCGACCGCCGCCGGTTTCTTTTTCACCGCCAAAGGCCCCGCCAATCTCGGCCCCACTGGTGCCTAGGTTCACGTTGGCAATGCCACAATCCGAACCACGTGGAGAGAGAAAAATCTCTGCCTCTCGAGCATCGCTGGTGAAGATTGCCGACGACAACCCTTGCGGCACTTGGTTGTGAATTTCGATGGCCTCGTCCAGCTCGTCGTAGGGCGAAACGTAGACGATCGGGGCAAACGTTTCCTGCTGCACGATGGGGGCATCGTGGGCGATTTCGACCAGCGCCGGCTGGACATAAACTCCGCCCTCTGGCACCCCGGCGGTCACTTGTCCACCGCCGACGATCTGGCCGCCCTGGGCACGCGCTTCGTCGAGCGCCGCGTCCATGGCCTGGCCTGCCTGGCGGTCGATCAGCGGACCGACCAACGTCCGGTAGTCGCGCGGATCGCCAACCGGCAAACTGGCATAAACCGTTTGCAATCGGGAAAGCAGAGCATCGTGAACGCTACGATGAACAATCAGACGTCGCAACGTCGTGCAGCGTTGGCCACAGGTACCCACGGCTCCAAACACAATTGCCGGCACGGCCACTTCCAAATCGGCCGAGGGACAAACAATCATTCCATTGTTGCCGCCCAGCTCTAATAGCGACCGCCCCAGACGACCGGCGACCGTTTGAGCAACCGCCCGACCCATCGGCACCGAACCGGTCGCCGAGACCAAAGGCAACTGCGGTGAACCGGCAATCGCTTGGCCCACGTCGGCTCCGCCGGCCAACAGCCCGACCACGCCGTCGGGAACTTCAGGCATTTCGCGCAACACACTTTCGACGATGGCATGGGTGGCCATCGCGCACAACGGCGTTTTTTCCGACGGCTTCCAGACCAACGGATCGCCACACACCAGTCCGACCATCGCGTTCCAGGCCCACACGGCCACGGGAAAATTGAACGCCGTGATCACGCCCACCGGTCCCAACGGATGCCACTGTTCGACCAACCGATGGTCGGGCCGTTCACTGGGCATGGTGACTCCATACAACTGTCGGCTAAGCCCCCCGGCAAAGTCGCAGATGTCG
>JANQPJ010000419.1 GCA_028289525.1 Pirellulales bacterium | reverse complement strand
CTGCTGGAGAAGAATATCCAATCTCCAACAAGGAATATCCAATGATGAAGTAACCTGCCGACGCGTCTCTTGGCCCCTTCGCTGCTCTCGTTCCCAAGCTCTGCTTGGGAACCAGTTTACCGCCAGTGTGCCCCCAAAAGAAAACACACGAGAAAGCCGCTACCAAAAATTACTGCGCCTGGGGAACACTCAAGCGTTTGAAAATCCGTGTTCAATCCGTGTAAATCCGTGGCTATTTTCAAGCCTTTCTGTTGGACTTCACGCTGTAGTACTAGTTCGGGTTGAACTTCACTCCAAACGCCAGCAACGCCAGCACCGAAGCTGACGTTGACCTCTTGGTTGGTTCCACTAAAATGTTGCGATTCTTAGACTTATCATCTATCGGTGGGAGCCCGGCGACGCGTCGTGAGCGCGGCTAGGGATTTCATCTTATTCACGACGACTATGAGCCCAAAAGATCTACAAAACCGATCCACGTCGGAGCCCAAGGAAGGGATGCACGAAGCCTCCCGGCGCGCCAAGCTCCAGCAGCTTGCCGAATTGGGCCACGATCCTTGGGGCAGCCGGTTCGACGACCATCAGGCGATCGGCGACATCCGCGCGCTGGCCGATCAAATTTGCTTTCACAACGAAGCCGGCCAGGAAGTGCCGTTGCCGGAAATCACGCCGGAGTTGAATTTTCGCGAGTGGTTGGCTGAACAGGGCCCCGGCGAACTGCACGGACCTCAGGTACGCGCCGCCGGTCGCATTGTGCTTTCCCGCGACACCGGCAAGTTGGTGTTTGCCGACATCCGCGACTGGACCGGCCAGATCCAACTCTTCATCGGCAAGCGCCAAGTCGGCGAAGAGAATTGGGCCGTGGCCAAGTGTTTCGATCTCGGCGACATCATTGGAGTCGACGGCCAATTGCGGCGCACCAAAACCGGCGAGCTGTCGATCTTTGTCGAGAAGCTCCACTTTCTCACCAAGTCGGTGCTGCCGCCGCCTGACAAACATGCCGGCCTGCAAGACGCCGAACTGCGCCAACGGCAACGCTATCTCGACCTGACCTATGGCGACGGGGTGCTCGAGCGGTTTTTGAATCGAACCAAAATCGTGCAGTCGATTCGCAATACGCTCGGCAGCGAAGGCTATGTCGAAATCGAAGGGCCAACGCTCCACACCGTGGCTGGCGGGGCGGCGGCACGGCCATTTGAGACCCACCACAACGCGCTCGACATGCCGCTTACCCTGCGCATTGCCTTGGAGCTGCATTTGAAGCGGCTGCTGGTCGGCGGCATCGAACGGGTCTACGAGCTGGGTCGCGTTTATCGGAACGAAGGGATCAGCCCGAAGCACAACCCTGAGTTCACGATGCTCGAGGTCTATCAGGCTTACGGCAACTACGAAACGATGATGGATCTGACTGAAAAGTGTCTCTCCGGCGCGATTCAGGCCATCGGGTCTGGCTTTCAAATCCCTTATGGCGAAGGGACGATTGACTTCACGCCGCCATTTGCCCGACGCAAATATCACGACCTGTTGGCCGAACAGACCGGGGTCGATCCGACCGACCACGAAGCCATGCGAGCGTATGCCGACCGGCTAGGCCTCGACACCACTGGGAAGCATCCTGACGTGGTGGCCAACGAGGTGTTCGAGGCCAAGGTGGAAGAGACGCTGGAGGGTCCGGTGTTTGTGATCGACTACCCTGCCTCGATCTGCCCGCTGACCAAGCGCAAGCGAGATCAACCAGAGATCGCCGAGCGATTCGAGCTATTCGTTCACGGCATGGAGTTGGCCAACGCCTATACTGAATTGAACGACCCTGACCTGCAAGAAGAACTGTTCCGCACCCAACTCGAAGGCCAAGCCGACGAAGACTCGATGGCCAAGATGGACCACGACTTTGTGCAAGCTTTAAAACACGGCATGCCGCCAGCCGGTGGACTAGGCATCGGAATCGACCGTTTGGTCATGCTATTCACCTCGAGCCCCACCATCCGCGAAGTGATTTTATTCCCATTGTTGAGAAACAGTTGAGAAACGGTGGAGGGTCGAGGGTGGAGGGTGGAGGGAGACGCGCTGGCGCGTTTAGGAACGTTTGCTATTCGCGCCAGCGCGTCTCCCTCCACCCTAAACCCTCCACCCTTAACCGCGTCAAAACCGCGTCAAAGGATTGACGATGTACAAGCTACTGCTTTGTTGGCGTTATTTACGCACTCGTTATATTGCCTTGGCTTCGGTGATCAGCGTCACGTTGGGCGTAGCCACGATGATTGTGGTCAACAGCGTGATGGCCGGATTTTCCCATGAGATGATGGCCCGCATGAAGGGCGTGATCTCCGACGTGGTGTTCGAGAGCCATAGCCTGGCCGGGTTTCAAGACGCCGACTGGCACATGCGCGAAATCCGCCGGCTGGCCGGCGACGACATTGCCGGGATGACTCCGACCGTGGCGATTCCGGCGATGCTCAACTTTCAGGTACGCGGACAATGGATTACCCGCCAGGTGAACTTCATCGGGGTGGACGAAAAAACGTGTGCCTCGGCCAGTGATTTTAGTGGGTTTCTGCTCCATCCGGCCAATCGGCAACAAGCCAACTTCGAGCTGCGCGACGGCGGCTATGGAGATAGTCGCCCTTCGACACTTGATAAACAGGCCCCGCGCAAGGCGCTCATCAAGGCCGGCTGGCCTTATCGTCGCGAGAAAGCCAAATACGAACAGTCGCTCAGGGTTCAGCGCAATGCCGGTCGCCAGGCACAGTCTGGTGCATCCGCCGATCCGTTTGCCCGCTCAGCAAAATCCTCGGAGTCGAAAGACCCCTTTGCAATCAAGGCCGAATCGGCCGAACAGGTGTTCGACCCAGCCACCGAACAACACACTGGCGTGATCATGGGCATTGCCTTGGCCAGCTATCGCGACCGTGAAGGGACCGACCGCTTCTTGGTTCTGCCAGGCGACGACGTGCGGCTCACGTTTCCCACGGCCGCTACGCCTCCCAAGGCAGTGAGCGACGTCTTCACGATCACCGATTTCTACGAAAGCAAAATGAGCGAATACGATTCGAGCTTCGTCTTCGTTCCCTTGCGCCGTCTGCAAGAGTTGCGCGGCATGATCGACCCAACCACTGGCGTAGGCAGTGTGACCTCGCTGCAAATCAAGCTGAAAGAAGGCGTCGACGCCAGCACGTTTCGCGACAAACTCAAGGCCCATTTTCCGCCTGAGTTGTACGGCGTCTACACCTGGCAAGACAAGCAGGGCCCGCTGCTGGCGGCCGTGCGGATGGAAACGGCCATTTTAAATGTGTTGTTGTTCTTGATTATCGCGGTGGCCGGGTTTGGCATTCTGGCAATCTTTTTCATGATTGTGGTCGAGAAGACTCGCGACATCGGCATTCTCAAATCGCTCGGCGCGTCGCGTCGTGGAGTCTTGGGAATTTTTCTTAGCTACGGCCTGTCGTTAGGCGTCGTGGGCTCGGGCGTGGGGTTAGTCTTGGGAGTGTTGTTCGTTTTTTACATCAACGAAATCGCCGACCTGTTGGGCCGCATTACCGGCCAACCGGTGTTCGATCCTTCGGTCTACTACTTTCAGAAAATTCCCACGATCATCGAACCGTTTACGCTCGTCTGGATTGTGGCCGGGGCGATGATGATCGCCGTCATGGCCAGCATCCTCCCGGCACGTCGCGCCGCCTGTTTACACCCGGTCGAAGCCTTGCGCTATGAATAGTCAAATCCCAAATCCTAAATCTCAAATCAGAAATCCCAAGATGGCCAGCACCGAACCGTTCTCTCCCATTGCCAACGGTAGGTTACCAGCGAGCGCCGTTGCCTCGGGCACAGCTCAGGTAGTCGAGACCACCGACGTCCATCTGGCGGCGGTCAATCTACGCAAGTCGTATCGCAAGGGTCACTTGGAAATTCCCGTGCTGCGAGGTGTCGACCTCGAAGTGCGGCGTGGCGAATTTCTGTCGATCATTGGGCAAAGCGGCTCTGGCAAAAGCACGCTACTGCACCTGTTGGCCACGCTCGATGCCCCCGACACCGGGGAGATTTACTTCCAAGGCAATCGGATCGACAACCTCGAGCCGGCCGGCAGAGACGTGTTGCGAAATCGTTATTTCGGCATGATTTTTCAGTTCTATCACCTGTTGCCCGAACTGACGACACTGGAGAACGTGCTGTCGCCGCTGATGATTGGCCACGGCGTTTGGTCCTATCTGCGTAACCGCCGCGAGATGATCCGACAGGCAACTGCCCTGATCGAATCGGTCGGCCTGAGCCATCGCCTGAATCACAAGCCGCGCGAGCTTTCCGGCGGAGAAATGCAACGGGCCGCGATTGCCAGAGCACTGATCGCCAATCCGGTGATGCTGCTGGCCGACGAACCAACCGGCAACCTGGACGGCACCACCGGAGAAGAGATCATGCAGGTATTGCGATCCTTGAACCGCGATCAAAACGTGACTATAGTCATGGTGACCCATGATGACGCCATTGCCGGCCAGGCCGATCGGGTGATAAAATTACGCGAAGGTCGTGTCGAACTAGGCGGGTAAAGCCCTTATTAGACGATGAGATTTTTTTGTGAGGCCCCGGCGACGCGTCGCGTCGCGGCTAGGGGGCAAACAAAAGCTCGTAACCCCCAAATCCGAATGCCCTCAACCGCTTCCCGCGTCTTATGTCGCTGAAAATTTGGATTAACGGCAAGCTCCACGACAAAGAAGACGCCAAGATTAGCGTCTACGACCATGGTCTTTTGTATGGCGATGGGGTGTTTGAAGGCCTGCGTTGCTACAGCGGCCGCGTGTTTCGCATCGACGAGCACATTGAACGCCTGTGGGATTCGGCGCAAGCCATCCGGCTCGAGCTTCCTCTCACGCCATCAGCACTGCACGAAGCCATTGACGAGACGTTGCGCGTGAACGAGATTCACGATGGCTACATTCGCGTGGTGGTCACGCGCGGGGCAGGCACGCTAGGGCTCGACCCTAACCTTACCGCCGACCCTCAGGTAATCATCATTGCCGACCGGATCGCCTTGTATCCTGAAGAGTTGTATGAAAGCGGTCTGGAAATTGTCACCGTGAGTGTGATTCGCAACCATCAAGCGGCGCTCAGCCCACGCATCAAATCGCTCAACTATTTGAACAACATCCTCGCCAAAATCGAAGGCCTAAAGGCAGGGTGTGTCGAAGCCTTGATGCTTAATAGCCACGGTGAGGTGGCCGAATGCACCGGCGACAATATTTTTGTCGTTCGCCGGCGTGTGCTCTCGACCCCGCCGGTCGAAGCAGGCATTTTGGAAGGCATCACGCGCGACGCGGTGATCGAGCTAGGTCGCGAGGCAGGCCTCGAGGTGCGCGAAGTGCCGCTCACCAAACACGACGTTTACATCGCCGACGAGTGCTTCCTGACCGGCACCGCGGCCGAAGTCATTCCAGTGGTCAAGGTCGATAGCCGCACGATCGGCAACGGACAGCCTGGCCCAGTTACCTGCGACTTGCGAGAACGGTTTTTCAAGCTGGCGCACGGGGAGTGAGTGGTGGGTGGTAGGTGGTGAGTGGTGAGTGGTACGCGCTCGCGCATACTAATAACCACCTACCACTCACCACCTACCACCCACCACTCACTTTCCCCTCCGAAACGTATCAACATCAACCGCTTTGAAATCGACCAAGCCTTGATTGGCCTCGTCAATTCGCTGGCGATCGTGACGGGTAAGCCGCCAGGCAATTCGATGTTCGCTACGGATTTTTAGATCGTGGCGCCGATAGGGCTTGTTGGCCGGGATCTCCAGGCGAACCGCCACCGGAGCCAGTTGCCTGGCGGCCAATGCCCGATTGACCATCAGTCTTGGAAACGGCGGCGTCGAGCCTGGATGCAGCCACGCCCCGAGCCGGGCATACCAGTCCGAAAATTCGTGATACTGCTGGCCGCTGCGTTCGTCTTTCAGCTTCGCGGCTTCGACCACATACCGCATCGGCCCACTCTCGAACCGCATGGTCTGCTGCTCGGCGTCGTAGTTCTCCTGAAAGACCGGACTGGCGGCAAACTTTAAGAGAGGGTCGCTCTCGCTGGCCGCCCAAGTCTGCACGGCCGACAGACCTTCAATCAGCCGCTCGGTGGTGATTTCGGTCCGCTGCTGCCGCACCGGATCTAACAGCACAAACCGCCCCTGGGACTTGCCTGGTGACTTCTGAAAGACGGCCACCTGTTCGGCTAGAGCCTCGGGGGACGAGAGAAAATCGTAAACAGCCCGCTCGGTGAACAACGTCCGGTTGGTGCTCGACGGTTCGGTCGCCTCGCCGGCAAATACCTGGGTTTCAATGCGAAACTCATCTGCGCCAGCGGCCGCCGCAGCAGCTAGCATGACGATGCCCAAGAGTACGCCCCGCAGATACCATCGCATGCCGGCTCTCCTTGATTCACACAGACGATGGTCGCGAGGATATCGCATTGCCAGAATTGTGTAAAACCCAGTCACGAGAATCATCGGGTTTTCTCTCGTTCCCAAGCTCTGCTTGGGAACGAGAGCAGCGAAGGGGCCAAGAGACGCGTCGGCAGGTTACTTCATCATTGGATATTCCTTGTTGGAGATTGGATATTCTTCTCCAGCAG
>JANQPJ010000398.1 GCA_028289525.1 Pirellulales bacterium | reverse complement strand
CGAAGCCAAACGGGCGAGAAACGTTCAGGAACTAGAGGCCATGTTTCGCGGCGAACACTTTCAGACAGCACTCTTGGCCCTGCTCGGCTCGGCTAAGGTGTTCAGAGATTGCGGTCATACGCTGGCAGCCGAACAGGTGTTGCTGGTCGTTATTCAGTTCGCTCTGCAGGTGCGGGTTACGGTGCAACTCGGCAAGCGCGGCGCGTTCCTGGATATCGACAAATGCCTGACGAAGTTGCGGTGCGGACTTTACCTGGAAAAGGAAGAGCATCGCGCGATAAGGCAAGCGATCGACGGCAAGTCGAATGGCACTAAGGTCGATTGACTGTACGCGGTTGCGCGCAAGTCGTGTGAGTTCTTCGAGCCTTGGGTAGACAAGCCGTCAGCCGTCAAACCGGGCAATGGACCGAAGTTTGTTTCCTAGGGGCCGTGTTTACTAACTCCATCCCGTCGCCGATCGTGGCGGCGGGGTGTTTTTTTATCCTTATTGAGACTGGCAACGGGTGTCAGTGACACCCGCCAAGCCCGATTTGCACTGGTTTGTACAGGGTTTCGCCAGAGGGGCGGGAAGTGCATTTGAGCCTGCAAAACAAGGCTTTTTCGAGCATTTCGGCGATTTCCGGAAATCGCCTTTCTGTAATTATGAGTTCCCTGCTCTAACCAACTGAGCTACCGCCCCTTAGATTGATGCTTGGCTGCCCTGGCGATTATTCTTGTCGCACGCTGGCAACACAAGCCCCAAAATTTTGGTGAGTGGTGAGTGGTAGGTGGTAGGTGGTACGCGCTAGCGCGTACCACCTACCACCTACCACTCACCAACTCTCTCAACCGCCATCGCCACGGCCTCTCCGCCGGCCAAGCACGCGGCGGCCAATCCGCGCCGCAGGCCACGTTCGGCCAAGGTGTGCAGCAGGGTCACCAGAATTCTCGCTCCACTGGCCCCGATCGGATGCCCAAGTGCAATCGCGCCGCCAACGACGTTCAGCTTTTGCGGATCGATGTCCAGCTCGCGCTGCGCCACCAAACACTGGACGGCAAACGCCTCGTTCAACTCGATCAAATCAAGTTGGTCAATCGACCAGCCAGTCTTGGCCAGCACTGCTTGGATGGCCGGAACCGGGGCATAAAACAAGTTGCTCGGCTCGACCGCCGCGACGGCCGTGCCCATGATGCGAGCTTTGAGCGGCCCGACAAACTCGCGAGCGGTCGACTCGTCGGCCACCAACACGGCGGCCGCTCCGTCGCTAAGTTGCGAGGCATTGCCGGCCGTGACCGTGCCGGCGGGATCAAATGCCGGTTCCAGTCGGGCGAGCGATTCCATGGTCGCATCGGCTCGCGGTCCCTCGTCGTGCTCTACGAGCGTTGACCCGCGCGGCGCTGGCACGGTGATCGGCACAATCTCTGGCCGTCGAGCGGTTTGCCCGATGAGTGCCTGTTGATGACTTGCCAGCGCATACTGATCTTGCTCGAATCGAGTGATCTGGTATTGCTCGGCCAATCGTTCGGCCTGCATGCCCATCACCTGTTGTTCGCTCGGACACCACAGCCCATCGTGCACCAACGAGTCGAGCAAGGTTTGGTGACCATATTTCCAACCAGCACGACTGCCCATCGCGAGATGGGGTGCACGGCTCATGCTCTCCATGCCCCCGGCCACGATGCGCTGCGCGTCGCCTGCTCGAATGGCCTGGTCGGCCAGCATGACGGCCATCAAACCGGAACCACACATTTTGTTGATCGAGAGCGCCGGAACCGTGGCCAGCAAACCGGCTTGCAACGCCGCCTGGCGGGCAGGGGCCTGACCAACTCCAGCGGCAAGCACAATGCCGAGAATCGCCTGGTCGATGCTGTCTGGTTCGAGCTGAGCCCGCCGCAGAGTCTCGCCAACGGCCGCCGCGCCCAACTCCACCGCCAGGCGGCCGGCCAGCACGCCTTGCAGCTTGCCGATCGGCGTGCGACATCCAGTCAGTAAATAGGCGCTATTCATCCGTTGCTACCTTGACGGTTCATACGAAAAATACCAAGGTCAGCAACCAAGACGGGGGACAAAGTCCAGGGTTTAGTCCAATTTCCGGTTGATCGAACCGGCCTAGAGCGACCAGAATAAAGGCCGGCGGTAACCCTTCCCCCAAGAGCAAGCAAACCGTTTTCAAACGCGAGAGTATCCCCATGAGTCTGGCATTATTCGGCATTATAATTGTTACGGTCTTGATCGCGATTCCAGTCGCAATTTGCGGCGCAATTCTCTTCGGGTCAGACGAGTAATCGACGTCCAGGCAAATTTGTTTTCTAGTAGACGATGATGTTGGAATTTGAGGGTTGCAAGTTTCTGTTTCCCCCCCTAGCCGCGACGCGACGCGTCGCCGGGCCCCGCAAAAACAAATGGTATCGTCTAGTCTGTGTAAAAATTTCTTCTACAAGCACGAAGCGCGTAACATTTCAGCCGAGTGGAATAGCTCTCGGGGGGCTTGGTAAAAATTCGAAACAAATCAGAAGGACCAAAGCACGAATAATCTAAACCGACGCGCGGCCAGCACGTTTTGGTCATTTCTGCTTTTAAATCAGGCCACGCCTTACAGATACATCCCCAGAAAGCCGCCGCTCGAGGCGTTCTCGGCTTCTAGACGGGCCAACCGCGCCTTGGTCTCGTCCAGGCTGCCAGCGGCAATGTAGCGGTCAAACTCTACGGCCACCGCCCGACGAGCTGTTTCGGCAAACCACTCGGTCACATCCCGGGTTAGCCAATCGCAGGTTTCGGCCACGAACTCAACTGCTAAATCGACCTGGCGAGTGCGCCGGTCGTCGGCGTCGGTCAATACGGTGCCTTCCAGCGCAAACTCGAGCATTCCCGTCGCTGGGTCGTTGGTCAGATGAAACACACAACGAGCGTTCAACAGATAATAGCTGTTGTGTTGCCCGTGCCGCTCGATCGCTTGCTTCAACCGCTTGCAACGCGCGCGAAATTCTGGCGAAGCGTCCAACGGCACGTCGAACCGGCCAATCGTCCGCAACGGCAAACAGTCGAACGCGATTTCAACCGGGGTGCTCATCCGTGTTCACTCGGGCCGCTCCTACTTGGCCGCGGCTTGTTGCGGCTCGGCGGCCACCACTTGCGGAGTGGGCAGCTTCCAGGCCATCTTCAACCAGCCATCATCGGCCGTTAGCTCCACAGGCAACAACTTGCCGGCCTTCTTCCAGACGCCTGGCAACTCGAGCCCTTCGGCCACGATTTCCGGCGTAAACACCTTGCCAAACTTCTTCGAGAGAATTTTCGCCAGGGCGATTTCCGAAGCCCCCAGGCGATCTTTGCCTTGCTCAAAACCTGGCGGCAAAATCTCCACTTCGCCCTGTCTGGTTAACAGCGCCCCGTCGTCACGCTTGGCAATCTTGTAACGCGCGGTCACGTTCATGGCCCCGAAGCTGCGGTCGCCAGAGGTGTACCGGCTACCGCGAATCGTGACCACGAAGCCGGCGTCGTCGAACGCCACGATCACCGGATCGCGACGGGCAAACGTGATCGACCACGGATCTTCGTCTTCTGAGTTTTGGAACGACTCCGGCAATTCGCCCCGCACGTCGATCATCGTCTGGCGCATCTTTTCGTCGTCCAACGTCTCTCCGCCCAACAGGCCCTCGGCTACGTTGTTCAGCAGCGTAGCATGGACGCGCACGGCCAGGTCGGCCGAACTTTCCACCTTGGGCGGCTCGCTGGGAGCGCCAATTTGCGAGCGGTTGGCCTGCAAGGCCACAATGTGAATCGCATCGGCCGTGGTCGAAAAGTCGAGCCGCTCGGGAAACGTGCGACGACGCAGCATCGGGCCACGGTAGCGGCTCTGGTAGTTGCCGTTCGCTTCGCTGATCATCGGCGACGCTTCCTCGTCCAAGCGTTTTCGCACGCGATGCTGAGCACGCCCGGCCGCAATCCGGTTTGCCTGACCGCGGCTTTGGGCAATCCGGCTCCAAGCGATCTTGGTGGCCAGATGTCCGCCGCCGACGTCATAAACCCGATTGTTCGTTTTCGCTCGACAGGCGGCCGGCGAACCGCGAAAACCGTCGGCATCGAAAAACATCTTTTTATTGGCCGTGTAGGTCGTGATGCCGTTGGAATAGATCGTCACTGGACCATTGTAGCCAACGGTTTTGGTGGCTGTCTTGCCGCTCAACACGGTCTCCAGTTCGGCTGCCTGAGGATTGGGAACCAAACGCAAGGAGACCTTGCCGGTGGTTTGCCCGGTGCCACGGATGCTGGTGCCGAGAATGTTGTCGCGAATCGGAGTCTTTTCCTTCACTTCGCGCTCGACCCCAACTGCGGCCAACGGTTGCGAAATTTCGACAAACAGGTTGGCCTGAGCATAGTGATGGCGCACCGCGCGAATGAGGTCCGGAGCCTGACTGGCGCTGGCCAGCCGGCCCAGGATGCCGCCAATCTTTTCGGCCCCGTCGTTGCCAGGCGACTGTTCATAACTTTCGACTGCTTCGGCCAGCTTGTCGATCTGCTTATCGTACCAAGCGCCCAACTCTTTTTGAGCCGCCATGTTGGACAACTCGCCATAGCGCAACAAAGCATTGCCCACGGCCAAAAACGGCGGCAACTCCAAACCCGCGTGATCGGCCTTGTACAACCGATGAATCGCGCCCAGTTTTTTAAGATCAGGTTTGGCCCCCTCGGCAAGTTGGGCCTTGAGCTCGTCGGTCTTTAGATATTTGTGCCAGGCAACCGTGTTGGCCGCCCCGGGCGTGAGATATTTTTCCAAGCCGGCCACCGCCGCGCTCAGCTGGGCTTTGGCTTGAGTCACCTGTTCTGGCGTGACCGCTTGGAGCTTCCCTTTCGCTTCGCGAATCACGCTAGGCAGTTCGCCCCGTTCGGGAACGGCGGCCGCGCGAACCGTCTCGAGCCAAGCGGCCAGGCTTGTCCGCACGGCAACAAACTTAGGCAAGTCGAGCCCACTCGCTCCGCTGTCGTATTGGGCAAGCACGTCGGCCAACACCTGAGGATCGGCCTTGTCGGCCTGGGCCAACTGGGCAGTCAGATCTTCGCTGCGCAAATACTTCCGCCAGGTTTGGCCATTTTGGCCGGTGCCAACCCAGGCGTGCATTGCCTGCAAGCTGGTTTTGAGTTCGGCCGCCTGATCGGCAGCTCGAGCGTTGACCGCGCTGCCTAGCAGCAGCAGGCTAGTCATCAACAGGGCCATTGTGTGCCGTCCGTGAATTGTCATCCTGTGGTTCTCCAATGGAATCGGTTTCCCGAAGAGGGATTTTTCGTAACCTTGTTATTCAATCCTAACTTAGATAACAGGAAACGGCTTTCCCGGCTACCGGAGTCAGGCAACTTCGCGCGGAAAAACCAGAAAAACCACGCCGATCAAAGGGGTCAGGTCTCTTTGATTCGGAAAAACCAGGCGATTTAGACTGCTTTCACTCCATCAAAGAGACCTGACCCCTTTGGTCTGGCCGACCCCTTTGATCTGGCCCCTTTTATTCAATTTGAGGAAGAAATGGGAAACTGCATTAGAGTGGACAAGCGCGCATGAACAGCCCCTAGCCGCGACGCGTCGCCGGGAGTTTGCTCTGACGCTCCGGCGACGCGTCGCGTCGCGGCTAGGGATAAGGTCGGAGGAGCAACTTGCAAGACAGCGCAATCGTTTACGGCTCGCAAACACTGGCGCATTCCACACAACCAGCAAAGTTGGCAGACCAATGTGGCAAAAACACCACACACGCGGTTGAAAAAAACCACCTGACGGCGATTTACGCGGTACGTTTGATAGCGCCTTGGAAAGCTTTCCGCATCGGGTAAGCCTTTCCTGCCAGGTGTGCTGTGAATGCTCCGCCAACGTTGAACTCCCACTCTTGCCTTAGAACGTCTGTCGTGTCATCTCCCCTCCCCAGGATGTCGAGCCGTGCTGCGGCGCGCTGGTTAGGCCCGTCGTGGTTGGCGGCTGCGCTGGGGTTGATGTCGCTCGTGAGCGTTGGGTGTCACACCTGGGCCCCATTACGAATCGACCCGAGCGGCGAGAGCATTTTTCTACCGGCGACTCCACCGCCTGGGGTATCCCTGCCGGCCAATGCTTGTCATACGTGTGCTCCGGCGGTCAGTGCCAGCGTGCCGCAAGATCACCTGACGCTCGACCCACGTGAAATCATCGCTCCAGTTGGCAGCGAGGTGGTGCTGCAGGCAGGCATCCAACGCGCCTCCTTGGTCAATGCGGCCGGTGAGCGGATTGAATGGATGCTCTCGCCTGAGAGCGCCGGCAACTTTGTAAGCGTAGGCGAGGACGATCGCTGCTGCCTGGTGCGGCTTGCCGAAGGCGGTCCAAACGCCGGTAAAATCACCAACCGGTTTGTCATCGGCACGATCAACCGGCAAGGGATGCGGATTACCCGTGGCACCAACACCGTGGCCGACGACGTCGAAATTCCAGCCCTACGGTCTTGGGTTACCCTAACTTCGCCCACCGAAGGGACCAGCCACGTCACCGCATTTGCTCCGTCGATTGCTGCCTGGAGCTTGCGCAAGGCGACCTCGATGGTCCATTGGGTCGATGCCCAATGGGTTTTCCCGCCGCCGGCGATCAATCCGACAGGCAGTCGGCACACGTTTGTCACCGCCGTCACTCGGGCAACCGACTCAACTCCGATTGCCGGCTGGCTCGTGCGTTATGAAATCATCGGCGGCTCGCCAGCCGGGTTTGCACCCGACGGTGCTCAGGTCGTCGAAGTGCCGACCGACGCCACCGGTCAGGCAGCGGCTGAGATTTTTCAGCCTCAGGCCCAAGCCGGCATGAGCCGCATTGGCATTCAAATCGTTCGGCCTGCCGTTCCTGGCTCGTCACAAACCAAACGGCTCGTCCTCGGCACCGGCACCACAACCAAAACCTGGACCGCACCCGACCTGGGCTTGCGCACTTCCGGCCCGGCCATCGCCGCGCTCGGTTCGACGGTCACCTATACGATCGAAGTCACGAACCCTGGCGACCTTCCTACCCGAGAAGTGACACTCACCGACCCCATACCCGCCGGCACCAGCTATCAAAGCAGCACACCGGCCGCCACCGTGCAATCCGGCAGCCTGCGTTGGGATTTGGGAACCTTAGGGGCACGCGAAACACGTCGGTTTGAAGTGAACTTTCAGGCCAATCAGCTCGGCGCGATCAATCACTGTCCCGAAGCCCGTTCGGCCGATGGGCTAACCGCCCGACACTGTGCGGCCACCACGGTTGGCCAGCCACAACTCAACGTACGGATTGAAGGCCCCGGCTCGGCCCAGGTCGGCTCGACCGTTCGCTACACGGTCACCGTGGCCAACGTTGGCGACACGGTGGCCGATGGCCTGATGGTTCGCGACACCTACGACGAAGGCCTGCAACACTTGGTGGCCGCCAGCCCAATCGAGCGTGATCTGGAAGCGATTCCCGCCGGACAGTCGCGTCAGATCTACCTAACCTTTCGGGTGCTCAAGCCGGGTCGCTGGTGTCACAAGCTCGACGTGCTCAGCGGCGGCCAACTGCGTGGGACCGCCCAGGCGTGTCTCGATGCCAGCGCCTCGCCGACCACAGCGCCCAGCGTGCCGTCGGTCGAACCCAACCTCACGCCACCGCCCACGCAACCTCCGATAGAACAACCCGCCCCATCTCGCAAGCAGCCTGCCCTTCAGGTAACCAAAACCGGCCCCCGACAATCGCAAGTCGGCAAGACGGTCGAGTTCTTCATCGTGGTCAAGAACACCGGCGAAGTTCCGCTGACCAACCTAGAGATCGCCGACAACTATGAATTGTCGCTTGATCCGGTCAACGCGACCGATGGGTTTACGGTTGGCCGCGAAGAGCTCATTTGGAAGGTCGCTCGTCTGGAAGTTGGCGCGACACACCGTTTGCAGGTAAATTGCCAATGTGTCACGGCGACCCCACGCGCCTGCAATCGGGTAACCGTCCGCTGCGACCAAGTCGGCCCGCTCGCCGACGAAGCGTGTGTCGAAATCGCCCCGCCGCCAGAACCGCCCCGCCAGCCCTCGCCGGCACCAAGCAAGCTCACCCTGTCGATCGCCAGTTTAGATGAGCCGGTCCGCATGAGCGGCGTCTCGCGTTACCGGATCAGCATCGAAAATACCGGAGAGAAATCGGACCAGAACGTTCAACTCACGATCACGTTTCCGCCCCAATTGCAGCCGATGCTGGAAGGCGCCCGAGGTCCGGTCCGCGCGACGGTCGACCGGCAACGGATTGTGTTTGACCAAGTGGCTGAAATTCGCGCCGGCGAGACGCTAAAATTCGAAGTCCAAGCCCGCGCCGTCCGTCCCGGGCAACTCCGCGTCGTAGGCGAACTCACCAGCGACCGGCTAGGCCGCACCCTCTCGCAAATGGAACAAACCGAAGTGATTTCAGATTTCTGACCTTTGGAATTTGGAATTTGGAATTGGACGCGCTCACGCGTTGCTTGGAATTGTTTCCATAAGGCTCAAGCGCGCCCCGGCTAGGGCCGGATCAATCGGGTGCATACTCTTCAGAGAAGTTTTGCGATCGTATTTTCCCTAGCCGCGACGAGACTTCGTCGCCGGGGCGTTCGAGCAAAGTCGCCTTGTGGTAAAATCATGCCACCGATCGCGAAAACGCCACCACCGACCCAACAGCGAGCAAACGCGTGAGCGCGTCCAATTCCAAATTCCAAATTCCAAATCAGAAATTCATCGTGCTTTATCACGATTGTCCCGAGGGCGTGCCGAGGGCATCGCACTACGACTTCATGCTCGAAGCCGACGGCGTGCTGTGCACCTGGGCGTTGCCCGAGCCTCCTATGGCAAATCGCGAACTCGACGCCGAACAACTGCCTGACCATCGGCTCGACTATCTCGACTACGAGGGACCAGTGTCAGGCAATCGAGGCACGGTCCAGCGTTGGGACCGGGGAACCTTTACGATCCTTCAATGGAATGCCGATCGGCGCCAAATCGCGCTCGAAGGCAATCGTCTACAAGGCCTCGTGACGCTCACCCGAGACGCCGGTCAGCGTTGGCGTTGGATATGGTCGCGCAGTTGATCGGCCACAGGACGATTGCAAAGCTGTCTCTTTCAGAAAATCAGCGGCCGGTGGCCGCTCGCGAAACAGAATAATCCAGCCGTTTCGCGCTTCGGCCACCGCCCGCTGCTACTCTCTACCCAGGGGGTTCGTCCAACCCTCTTGAGGGGTGCAGCCTGCGGTTTGTTTTTAGGCGGCGGTTTGGGCGGACTGATAGCGTCGGTTGGCCGACAGCCGGTGTTGGCGGTTTTTCCAGAATTGGTCC
>JANQPJ010000369.1 GCA_028289525.1 Pirellulales bacterium | reverse complement strand
TTTCTCCAGTTTCAAGCTGAAACGCCTCACCTGAGGTCAATTCCTGTGACTACTTCTACACCAAACAGCCCCACTGCGCAAACCGCAGGCTGCACCCTGCTCGGGAGGGCCTCTTGATTTGCGGTTGCAATCCCCAGACCGTTCCGTACACTTACGGGCTTAGCGTTTAAAGTTTTGTGCGGTTTGTGGTTAGGATCTCATTGACTAGAGGAGCATTGGTTTCGTTGTCCCTTTGGCTTGTGGCCGCAGGCGGCGACACCGATGGCGAAGTGAAGGTAGTTCGGGTAGCAGATGTCACTCACAAAAGAGCGTAAGCAACAGCTTATTGGAGAGTATCGTCGCGGTGCGGATGACACCGGTTCGGCGGAGGTTCAGATCGCGATTCTGACGACCAGAATCACGGAGCTGACCGGGCACTTCCAAGTGCATAAGAAAGACTATGCCAGCCGGCGTGGTTTGTTGAAGATGGTGAGTCGACGCCGCCGTTTGTTGGATTACCTGAAACGGGTCGATCCCCAGCGATATCTGGACGTGATCAAACGTCTCGATATCCGCAAGTGATTCCCGGCATCTCGCCTGTGTAAAGTCCGAGGTTCCCTGGTGCGCATTGCGCCCCCCTGGTCGTCGGCGTCCAACGGTGTCCTTGCCTCCGCGCGAGCCAATCTCGCGCCGGCGTTCTTGTGTGGTTGTTGTCTCTCGGAACCCGGCATGCCCATTGCAATTGTGTAGGTAAGAAAAGAAAGAGAAAGAGAACGTGAAAACACGCGTAGAAAAACAGATCGGGCGGAGTGTCTTATCGTTTGAAACCGGAGACTTGGCCAAACAGGCAACCGGGAGTTGTCTGGTGCAGTATGGCGAGACCGTGGTACTGAGCGCCGTGGCGACCGGCACCCCACGTGAAGGAATCGACTTCTTTCCGTTGATGTGCGACTACCGCGAGCGAACTGCCGCGGCCGGAAAGTTCCCTGGCGGGTTCCTCAAGCGAGAAGGCCGACCGACGACCAAGGAAACCTTGACCGCGCGGCTAATCGACCGACCGATTCGGCCGATGTTTGCCGAAGGGTTTAAGGACGAGGTGCAAATCCAAAATTTCGTGCTCGCTTGCGACAAACTGCACGATGGCGATGTGTTGGCGATGAACGGCGCTTGCATGGCGGTCGGTCTGGCCGGCTTGCCGTTCGAGGGGCCGTTGGCCTCGGTGCGATTGGCCCAGGTCGATAGCGAGTTTGTCGTGATGCCAACTCAGGAAGACCTAGAAGAGAGCGACCTGGACCTGATCGTCTCGGGAACCAAGGATTCGGTGTTGATGATCGAAGGGTTCGCCCGCGAGATGCCCGAAGATCGCATGCTCGAGGCCATCGCCGAAGCCCATCGCCATATCAAAGACATCTGCGACTTGCAGGCTGAGTTGATCGAAAAAGCTGGGGTTCCGAAGAGCGATTTCGTCTCGCCTGAGCCGGACGAGTTGATCGACCAGCTTCGCCAGCGTTACTTTGCTCCGCTCCGAGCGGCCAAGCAGACCGAAGGCAAACAAGCTCGGGCCGAGGCGGTCGCCAAGGTGAAGGAACAGGCACTGGCCGAAATGATTCCTAATCCCGAGGCCGAAGACGCCATCTGCTCCGAGCGTTTCCGCTCCTGCTGGCACGATGTCGAAGGGATGGTTGTTCGCGATCTGATCCTGGCCGGAACTCGGGCAGACGGACGCGACTCGAAGACGATTCGCCCGATCAATTGCCAAGTGAACGTGCTGCCTCGGGTACACGGTTCGGCCGTGTTCCAACGGGGTGAAACACAATCGCTGGTCACCATTACCTTGGGCACCGGACGCGACGAACAACGGGTCGACGGCCTGTTCGACGAGTACTCCAAAAAGTTCATGCTCGACTACAACTTCCCTTCGTTTTCGGTGGGCGAGTGCCGGCCGATTCGCGGCCCGGGACGGCGTGAGATTGGACACGGGGCGTTGGCCGAACGGAGCGTCAATCCGGTGATGCCCGACCCCGACGCTTTCCCTTATACCGTGCGCGTGATCTCCGACATCTTGGAGTCGAACGGTTCCAGTTCGATGGCTTCGGTCTGTGGAGCGACGCTCGGCTTGATGGCCGCTGGTGTGCCGATCTCGAATCCCGTGGCCGGCATCTCAGTCGGGTTGGTCAAGGAAGCCGACGATCGCTGGACGTTGTTGACCGATATTCTCGGCGACGAAGATCACTTCGGCGACATGGACTTCAAGATTGCCGGAACCCAAAACGGAATTACCGGCATTCAGCTCGACTTGAAGCTCAAAGGCATCAGCGAAGAGATTATCAAGGCCACGTTGGCCCAGTCTCGCGAGGCTCGCATGGATATCTTGCGAACCATGCTCACGACGATTCCTCAGCCGGCCGAAAACACTTCGTCGTACGCTCCGCGTTTGGTGCGAACCAAGATTCACCCCGACAAGATTGGCATGCTGATCGGACCTGGCGGCAAGAACATTCGCGCCATCCAGGAACGGACCGGTGCCGTGCTCGAGGTCGACGACGAAGGCGTGGTCACCATTGCCAGCTTCGACGAACAAGGGGCGACCGAAGCCCTAGAATCGGTCGAGGCAATGACCGCCTCGGTCCAGGTTGGCCGAATCTACAACGGTCGGGTTACCAGCGTTAAGGATTTTGGCGCGTTTGTCGAAATCCTGCCAGGCAAGGATGGTCTGTGCCATATCAGCGAGCTTTCGAACGATTATGTTTCCAGCGTGGCCGATATTTGCAAGGTCGGCGACGACATGCAGGTAAAGGTGATCGCGGTCGACGAGCAAGATCGGGTGAAGTTGAGCCGTCGCGCGGCCCTGGAAGAACAGGAAGAAGCGACTGCCGGGGCGGAAAATGGGGAAGCCTCTTAAACGCTGCCGGCAATCGTGTTTGTTGAACTTCCCCGCCTGGCGATTCCTCGGAGTCGCCAGGCGTTTTTTTACAACCGTTGTGTAGTTTAGCCACGTCCATCGCAGAATCAAAACAAGAGAGCCCCGGATGCAGGGCCGATCCGTTTTTAAAATACACAAAAAGTACGAAATACAAGCCCGCAGCGCAAGCAAGGGAAAACACGGTAAATTCCCTTGCTTGCGCTGCGGGCTTGTATCGCAAGTTTCTTCCCATTTTTTAGCCTCGTTCCCAAGCAGAGCTTGGTAACGAGAGAAAACGCGCGAGCGCGTCAAACTCCAAATTCTAAATCAGAAATTCAACGGCGGACGGCACACGGAGTGTGCCTGCTACTATTCCGATCGCAGACCGAGTGTTAGGCGCAAGTTATGAGCCGTGCCGACGAATCTTCGACCCAAGCGCAACAAGACCGGTTGGCCGAGCAGTATACGCAAATCGCCCAGCTGGCCGGCGGCTTAGCCCATGAGATTAAAAACCCGCTCTCCACGATTCGGCTGAACATGGAACTGCTGGCCGAGGATTTCCAGGACAATCCTTCCCCGCGCGAACGGCGAGCATTGCAAAAAATCGAGGTAGTCGAACGCGAGTGCCAGCGGCTGCAAGATTTGCTGGAAGACTATCTGAACTTCACCAAAATTCGCCACGTCGATCTACGGCCGACCAACGTGAATCGGCTGATCGAAGACATTCTCGATTTCTATGCCCCACAAGCGGACGAAGCCGAGATTGACGTGCTTCGTTACCTGGAGTCCGACCTACCCCATGTGCCGTTGGATCGCGAGTCGATGCGAGGCGCTCTGCTGAACCTGATTTTGAACGCCCAACAGGCAATGCCAGACGGTGGGCAGCTTGTCGTGCGGACCAGAGACCGAGGGCAGCACATTGCCGTGCAACTGATCGACACCGGGTGTGGAATGGACGAGACGACCGGGGCCAAGATTTTCGATCCGTTCTATTCGACCAAGCCAGGCGGCACCGGCCTGGGATTGCCAACGGCGTGCAAAATCATCGAAGCCCATGGTGGCCGGATTTCAATTCAAAGTGAACTGGGGCTCGGAACCCAATTTACGGTCGAGTTGCCGATTCCAGCACGGCTTACCGGGGCCGAAACCGACTTGCCTGTCGGCTGAATCGTTCCCCCCATTCCCCTTCCCGGTGGCCAACGTTATCATCAGTTCCATGGGTTCCACATCGTCCAAATCGACCACCGCCGTGCTCAGTCCGCCGCTTCGGGTGTTGATTGTCGATAACGACGAAGCGCATGCCGAGGCCGTGGCGATGAGCCTTGATCGCGTCGGGTATAGCTGCCTGGTGGCCTCGAGCGGCACCGCAGGGGCGCGGTTGATCGAACAAGATTCGTTCGACTTGGTCATCACCGACTTGAAGATGAGCGAAGTCGATGGGCTGGAGATTCTCAATCGCACCAAGGAACTCCAGCCAGAGGCCGAGGTGATTCTGGTGACTGGCCACGGGAGTGTTCCTTCAGCCGTGACGGCGATGCAGCTCGGGGCGTTTAACTATTTGCTCAAGCCGCTCGACCTGAAGCAGTTGCGGGCAGTGGCCGACAAGGCGGCCGCGGCACTCCAATTGCGGCGAGCCAACGCCGAGTTGAACCGCCGGCTCGACGAGCGGTTTGGCTTCGAGGGCGTGATTGGCAACAGCCCTCAGATGAACGACGTGATCGACCGCCTGCGGCGGATTGCCCCGACCGATGCGACCGTGTTGATTCAAGGAGCCACCGGCACCGGCAAGGAACTCGTAGCCCAGGCAATCCACCAAAATAGCCCTCGCAAGAAGCGGCCGTTCGTGGCGCTCAATTGCGCCGCGTTGAGCGAGAATATTTTGGAGAGCGAACTGTTCGGACACGTGAAAGGAGCGTTTACCGATGCTTCGAGCGATCGGATGGGCAAGTTCGAATATGCCAACGGCGGTACCCTCTTTTTGGACGAAGTGGGCGACATGCCGTTGGCCACCCAAATCAAATTGCTTCGGGTACTCGAAAATCATGAGATTACTCGAGTCGGCTCGAATGAACCGGTGCAAGTGAACGTGCGAATCCTCTCGGCCACGAATCGTGATCTCGAGGGCTCGATCGGCGACGGCGCGTTTCGCCAAGACCTGTACCATCGGCTCAAGGTAATCACCATCACGTTGCCAGAGTTGGTCGAACGGAGCCAGGATATTCCGCTGCTGATCGAGCATTTTATCAAGCAGTCGGCCAAGAAGCACGGCAAGGCGATCAGCAGCATGTCGACCGCCGCGCGGCGCAAACTGCTTGCCTTTAACTGGCCTGGGAATGTGCGGCAGTTGAAAAATGTGATTGAGAGCATGGTGGTGGTCGACTACGACGAGGTGTTGGACGTCGACGATTTGCCGCCGGAGTTGGCCGACGCGGCTGAGCCAGGCAAACAGTCGCGTGCCGTAGGGTTGGCCAGTTTGGTAGGCAATCCGATCTCCGAAATCGAACGCCGGTTTATTGGCGAAACGCTCAAGGCGACCGGCGGCAACCGCGAGGAGGCGGCCAAGATGCTGGGCATTGGCGAGCGGACGTTGTATCGGAAGATCAAAGAATACCAGTTATAGCTGGCGCGGAAGGAGGAGAGGAACAGGATGCCTGAGATTCGCCAGTTGTCGCCGAGTGTGGTGAATAAGATTGCCGCCGGCGAAGTGATTGAACGCCCGGCCAGCGTGGTCAAAGAGTTGATGGAAAATTCGGTCGACGCCGGGTCGAGCCGAATCGACGTGAGTATCGAACAAGGCGGCAGCCAGTTGATCCGTGTGGCCGACGATGGCTGTGGGATGACGGCCGAGCAGTTGCCGTTGGCCGTGGCCAGCCATGCCACGAGTAAACTGCGAGAAGCTGACGATCTATTCTCGGTCCGCACGCTCGGCTTTCGTGGCGAAGCGTTGGCCTCGATTGCCGAAGTGAGCCGGTTTACGTTGCGCAGCCGGCCACACGACTGTGAGGCCGGCTGTGAACTGGTGGTCAACGGCGGCGCGGCCCAACCGATCGCGCCTTGTGGTTGTGCGCCAGGCACCTCGATCGAAGTGCGCGATCTGTTCTTCAACACTCCGGTGCGGCAGAAGTTTTTGCGCACCGCCCAAACCGAAATGGGGCACGCGACAGAAGCCTTTGCGCGACTGGCGATCCCCAATCCCCAGATTCATTTCACCTTGCGGCACAACGACCGCCAGATCCACGAGTTGCCGCCAACCGACAGCTGGCTGGCCCGCTTGGCCCATTTCTTTGGGGAAGAGTTGAGCGAAAACCTGATTCCGGTTGAGAGCAGCGAAGGCGATGTTCGGCTGACCGGGTATGTGGCCAACCCGTCTCAGAGCCGGGGCAACGCGCGCATGCAGTATGTGTTT
>JANQPJ010000363.1 GCA_028289525.1 Pirellulales bacterium | reverse complement strand
ACAACGACTTTGTCTCCTGCAAAAACAGCCCTCAGGTGCTTTACGGCCTTACGGCACCCTGTTTACACTACGTAGTTCAAGAAAGAATCTGGCTTTTATCGCCAAATGACACAGGAGATCACGATGCGGCACACGATCGGCTGGGAACGGATGGCGACCATCCTTTGTCTTTTCTCGCTTATCTTCTTCACGCTTGGGGCGTTTGGTTTCAACGCCTGGCTGGCCCCGCAAACGGCTCACGCTCAGGAAGAGGAGGAAGAAGAAGAGGAGCTTGCCGAAGAGGAAGAAGTGCCGGCCGACGATGAGCCAGCCGCTGCTGCTGGTGGTGGTGGCGACGCCGCTGCTGCCGACGCCGAGGGCGATAGCGTGTTGGGTTGGGCCTTTGAAGCGCTCGGTTGGACTTATGCCTTGGTGTTTTTAGCGCTATCGTTCACGTTGGTCGCCTTGTTCGTGATGAACATTTTACATGCCCGGCGCGACAACGTGGTGCCGGTCAGCTTGGTCGAAGGTTTTGAAGACCATCTGAACGAAAAGCGATACCAGGAAGCCTACGAACTGGCGAAGAACGACGATTCGTTCCTCGGCCAAGTGCTCTCGGCCGGACTGGCCAAACTCAAGGAAGGTTACGCGCAGGCACTCGAAGCGATGCAGGAGGTCGGCGAAGAGGAAAATATGAAACTCGAACACCGGTTGAGCTATATGGCCTTGATTGGCACAATCAGCCCGATGATCGGTCTGTTCGGCACGGTGCACGGGATGATCGCTTCGTTCCAGGTAATCGCTAGCGCCACGACTGCTCCCAAGCCGGCCGAGCTGGCCGCTGGTATTTCAACCGCGTTGTTTACCACGCTGATTGGTTTGTTCATCGCGATTCCGGCGATTTCGGCTTATAACATTCTCCGCAATCGGGTAGCCCGACTGACCTTGGAAGTTGGCATCATTAGCGAAGGTTTGATGGGCCGTTTCCAGAATGTCGGCGGCGGGAAAAAATAAGCGATGAAGATTCAGAAGAAAGATTCGGGCGAGTTCGCCGAAGGCGATTTGACGCCGATGATCGACATGACGTTCCAGTTGATCGCCTTCTTCATGGTGTTGATCAATTTTTCGGACGCCGAACAAGATCAACGGATCAAACTGCCGACGAGTGAGTTGGCCAAGCCGCCCGATGCGCCGTTCGACGAGCCCCGTTATCTCCAATTGACCAAAGACGACACCGTTCTGTTCGCTGGCGACGAAGTTCCGGTGCCAGGGCTCAAGCCGATGTTGGTTCGCGAACGCCAGGTGCTCGAACGCGATCCAGACAAAAGTGCCGCAATGGTCACGGTCATCATTCGGGCGGACTCCGAGGCGAAAACCGGCCAAGTTCAAGAATTGATCCAGATTTGTCAGGATGTCGGATTCGAAAGGTTTGCGCTCCGCGCGCGTCAAAAAGAGCAGTAGCCCTATGCTGTGAGCCAGGTGCTAGAAACGGGACTCCAGCGTTTGGAACTTACTTTGAAGACCGACTTCTAAAAAACAGAAAAGGCTTTCAGCGATGCGAGTTCGAGGGTCTGGTTCGAAAAACGAAAAGATTGAGCTGCAGATGACGCCGATGATCGACATCGTCTTCCAACTGCTCGTCTTTTTCATCATGACATTCAAAATCATCCTGCCTGAGGGTGACTTCAACATCAAAATGCCGCTGGCCGCGCCCAGCCAGGGAGCCCCAGACCCCAACCAGTTGCCGCCGATGAAAATCCGTCTGAAGGCAAATTCCAGCGGCGAGTTGGCCAGTATCCAGATGAACGATCGCAAGATGGACAGTTTTTCCAGCCTGCACAACCATCTGATTAGCGTGGTCGGTGACGAACGGGGCCCAGGCAGTATCGCCCAAGAAGCCGAAGTCGAACTCGATTGCGACTATAATCTGCGGTACGAATATGTAATCGCAGCCGTCTCGGCCGTCTCTGGCTACTTGAGCGACGATGGGCACATCGTCAAGCTGATCGAACGCATCAAGTTCGCTCCCCAGCGGAAGTAGGCTCGGCGGTCTTATGCGCGTGGGTGAAATTCTTGATGCACGGACTTCAGTCGCGAGTGATCGACATGGGTATAGATCTGCGTGGTGCCGATACTGGCGTGGCCTAACAATTCCTGCACCTGACGCAAGTCGGCCCCGCCGGCCAGCAGATGGGTCGCGAAACTGTGCCGCAAGGTGTGCGGGCTCATCTCGCTGGCGGTACCAATTCGAGCCGCATATTTTTTAAACAACTCCCAAATTCGCTCGCGGCGTAATGGTCTGCCACGTGGCGAAAGAAACACCTGGCTCGGCACCGTGGGCCGACGGGCGGCCAGCTTGGGCCGCTCGATTTTTAGATAGCCTTCGACTGCCTCGATGGCTCGACGGCCCAAAGGGACGATCCGCTGTTTGTCGCCTTTGCCGTGGCAGATGCAAAACTGTTCGTCCAGGTGGAGGTCGCTCTGCGAGAGCCGGGAAATTTCCGACACACGGCAACCGGTGGCATACAGCATTTCCAGCAGTGCTCGATCGCGTCGCCAGTGGGGCTCTCCCTGTTGTGGGCTGGTGAGCAGCTGTTCGACCTGTTTGGCCGAGAGTACCTGAGGCACGCGGTGCCAAAGTTTTTGGGCGGCCAACAAATCGGCCTGATTGTCGACCAACACGCTTTCCAGCTGGAGATAGCGAAAGAAGACTTTGAGCGAGACGATGTGCCGCGCCACGCTCGATGCAGCCAAACCCTGTTGTTTCAGCCAGCCGGGATAGCCGGAAAGATCTCGCACCGAAAGCTGGCGAATCGGTCGACCGGCTAGCCACTCGAAGAATCGCCGTACGTCGCGCCGGTAAGCGGCCACCGTGTTGGTCGACAGATGGCATTCACTGGCCAGGTATTGCACAAACGAGTCGACCCAACGAGCATCGTTCGATTCCTGCGGCTTCGTGGCCTGTTGTTGGTTGGGCGGTCGCCGCCGCCGGCGCTTCACAGGCATGGTTCAGCCATCAAAAAAAGGAGCGGTTGGGATCTGGTCCTGCTTCTCTCTTCGGGACGGTTGGCCAGTTTTCTCCACTGTCAGACCTCAACTTCAGACTGGGCAAACACCTTCGCGGTAATTATGATAGCTCGAAACAAGCGTTTTGCCGGATTGTGCGGCCTAGGAGTTTTGGGAGGCGTATGCGTGAAAATTTTAGTCGTTGGCGGAGCAGGGTATGTCGGGAGCCATGCGGCTCGGATCTTAGACCGCGCCGGGCACGAAGTTTGGGTTTACGACAATCTCTGCTATGGCCACCGGAGCGCCGTGCCCAAGGGGCGGCTCATCGAAGGCTCGCTGCTCGACGGGGCCAAATTGACCGAGTTGATGCAGGCCAAGCAGATCGAAGCGGTGATGCACTTTGCGGCCTATGCCTATGTCGGCGAATCGGTAACCGATCCGTCCAAGTATTACGGCAACAACATCGGTGGCAGTATCAGTCTGCTGGACGCCATGGTGGCTGCCGGTGTGAAGCGGATTGTCTTTTCCAGCACCACCGCCACCTATGGCGTGCCCGAGCAGATTCCAATCACCGAACAGGAAAAGCAACAGCCGATCAATCCTTATGGATTCACGAAGCTGGTGATCGAACAGGCGTTGGCCGATTATGCCCGGGCTTACGACCTGGGTTATGCGGCGTTGCGTTATTTTAACGCGGCCGGCGCCAGTCCCGATGGTGACTTGGGCGAAGACCACGACCCCGAGACGCACCTAATCCCGTTGGTGCTGCAAGTGGCACTCGGCCAGCGCGAACAGATTTCGATCTTTGGCGACGACTATCCGACGCCCGATGGGACGTGTATTCGCGACTACATCCACATCGACGACCTGGGCACCGCGCATCTCAAGGCGCTCGATTTGCTCGAGCCGGGCCAAAGCCTGCAACTCAACCTAGGCACCGGTCGCGGAGCCAGCGTGCAAGAGGTGATTGACGCCTGCCGGCGCGTGACCGGCCATCCGATTCCAGCGGTGATCAGTGCCCGACGCGAAGGCGATCCGCCGGAGTTGGTGGCCGACAGTAGCCTGGCCCAACGTGTGCTCGACTGGCAGCCGCAATATAACGACATCGAGTCGATTGTGGCGACCGCCTGGAACTGGCACCGGTCGCACCCCAACGGGTATGAGGATTGACCAGGCCTATATCTTTTGAAGTTCAGTGGCTCCAAAAAAACAGCTGTTTTCAGCAAGATCCTTGGAGTGCATTTCAAAACCAGTAAAAGTAAAATGCAGGATCGCGGAATTTTGCCGTCAAATCTAAGTTTCAGTAGTTCCAAATTTCCCATGTTGATCGATAGCAGCGGTCGGTGACCGCTCGCGAAACACCTGTTTTTATACATCTCCCTGAAAAACAGTAATTTCTGGATTCTCATTTTTGGAACTACTAATTTTTGAAACTGGCTCTAAAAATAACCGTTTCTCGAGCGGTCACCGACCGCTGCTACGGCCGCTAGGATCGCAACATGCAAAAAATCGTGTTCGACGAGCCGTATGAGTTCATTCCGCCGTTGGAAACCAATCTGTGGCCGTCGCTGATCCACTTGTATCTGAACCGGTATCTACGCAAGCAGTATGGCATCCAAGCGGTCGAGTGTCGGGGAGCTGAACGCTTGCGCGCGTCGCTCGAAGCAGGCCACGGGATCTTACTGGCCCCGAACCACTGCCGGCTGAGCGACCCGTTGGTCCTAGGCGTGCTAGCCCGACAGGTGAAAACGCATCTGTTCGCGATGGCCAGTTGGCATCTGTTCAAGCAAGATTGGTTGACCACGTTTATGATTCGCCGGATGGGCGCGTTTAGCGTCTATCGCGAGGGACTCGACCGCCAGGCAATCAACTCTGCGATCGACATCCTCGCCACGGCCCGGCGGCCGTTAATCCTCTTTCCGGAAGGGGCCATCTCGCGCCACAACGATGAATTGATGGCCCTGATGGACGGCACGGCGTTTATCGCGCGGACCGCGGCCCGCCGTCGGGCCAAAGCCAATCCGAACGACAAGGTCGTGGTCCATCCGATTGCCATTCGCTACTTTTTTCGTGGCGATCTGCCGGCTGCTGTCGAGCCGGTGCTCACCGAGATCGAACACCGACTCTCTTGGCAGCCGCAGACCGAGGTGCCCTTGGTTCAGCGTGTCGGACGAGTGGCCGAGGCGCTGCTGTCGCTCAAGGAGGTCGAATATCTCGGCCGGGCAAAACAGGGCGACCGCTACCAACGCGTGAAGACGTTGATCAATCATATCTTGGTGCCGTTGGAAGAAGCTTGGCAGATCAACGAACCGGACGACAGCGTCGTGGCTCGCGTCAAGCGCATCCGCACGGCGGTGCTGCCCGACTTGATCGACGGCCAACTCACCCAAGAAGAACGCGACCGCCGTTGGCGACAACTGGCCGACTGCTACCTGGCCCAACAGATGTCCCACTATCCGGAAGATTACGTTCGGGCAGACGAACAGATCCCCGAGCACATTCTCGAAACGGTCGAACGGTTTGAAGAAGACCTGACCGACGAAATTTCAGTCTGCGGACCATTTGACGTTGTCATCCAGGTTGGCGAGGCAATCGAGGTAAACCCGGGGCGAGATCGCACCAGCGAAGCCGACCCGGTGATGCAGGGAATCGAGCACCAATTGACGACCATGCTGGCAGCTCTGGCCGCCGAAGCAGTCCACGCCGACGCGTGGCATTCAGGCCAACAACCGGTATAATACCGAGAGCGGTTCACGCACACTTCATGTCAACCTCTCGTGCAGCCCGGTTCAGGTGTTCTTCTCATGTCGACCCAATCTTTGCCGCTGGTGCCGTTGGCCGACCTGGCCGACGGTCAAGAAGCCGATTTTTTTGCTTTGCTGACGACCAAGGAGTCGCTGCAGACGCGCGACGGGAAACCTTATTTTCGAGTTGGGTTCCGCGATGCCGGTCGCGAGGTCAACTTTCCGATCTGGTCCGACTCGGCCTGGAGCGTCGATTGTCGCGACCGTTGGACGCCTGGCGAGTTTTACAAGCTTCGGGCTAAGCTTCAGCAAACCAATTACGGTCCGCAGCTCGAAATCCGAAAAATCCGTCCGGTCACCGAGGCCGATCGGGCCGATGGGTTTGATCCGGCGATGTGCCAGGCGTGCTCGCGGTTCGATCCGGCCGAGATGTTCGACGAACTGCTTGGCCTGGCCGCCACGATTGCCGATGAAGAACTGCGATCGCTGGTGGTCGATCTGTTTCAGACGCATCGAGAAACGTTGTTGGTCCAAGCGGCCGCCACCAAGAACCATCATGCCTTTCAAGGCGGGTTTCTAGAGCATGTGCTAAGTGTTACGCGAACGTGCCAATTTTTGGCCGACAAGTACGGCAGCGAATATCCGGACATGACCCCAGCGCTCGATCGCGATTTGGTTCTGGCCGGCGCGATGTTGCACGACATCGGGAAGCTCCGTGAATTGGAGTTGCGCCCAGAAGGGGCAGTCTACACGTCGGCCGGACAGTTGATCGGACATATTTTGCAGGGCCGCGACATGGTCCGCGAAGCGGCCGCCGGGCGAGACTTGCGTCCGGAAACCTTGTTGCGGCTCGAACACATCATCGTTTCCCACCAGCGGTTGCCTGAGTGGGGATCGCCCAAACCGCCCATGACGCCCGAGGCCCTGATCGTGCATTATGCCGACGACCTGGACGCGAAATATCAGATGATGGTCACCGCTTTGGCCGAAGATCCCGGATCGGGGCCCCTCACTTCCAGCAAGAACCCTCTCCGCCAAAAGATCTATCGGGGAGAAGCGTTTTAGGGTTTGTCTCAAAACAAATCCAAGCACGACGCGCGAGCGAGTGGGCACCATGAGTTGACCGTGAAATCCAGGATTCACTCGCTAGCGCTTCGTGCTTGGATTCTGTTCTTGTCACTCAACGCCTTTTAGGACAAAGCCTAACGGCAACCAGTCAAGAGCCCCTCGGTTCGGTAGAACCGGCATAACCAGACCAAAATCTAACGATCGACGCCCGACTTTTGTTGGGAAAAAACCTACGTTTAAGAAACACGTAGGGGCCGAGTTGGTCTCGTATGCCGCATCCCTTTGCTGAGTGTCATCGGATCGTGATTACGTTTGTCCTGACCATCGCTTTATTGAACCTGGGTCTGGGGGTCGCGCTCGCGGTCTACCTGGAGCCGTGGGACTTTCGCCTGGCCTCGGAGCGATTTGTCGGTTTGCCTGGCCAACCGGCCGCCCAATGCCCTGTGCCGTTGCGGCCTCCCAAGCCAGGTGAGCCCCATGAAACTCCCACCGAGGCCTGGCTCGAAGTGCTCGACCGCGAGCATCAGATCCATGGTCCGTTTGTGCAGGCCGCAGACCGGGTGTTGCGGCTTCCGGTTCATACTTATCGGGAACAACTGGTCGAAATTGATCGCCAAGTGCGTGCGTGCGCCGCATCGGGCGACGTATCCCAGTTTGAAACCTTGCGCGATCAACTGAAGTCGGCTAACAACGATTGGCTCCAACAACAGTCGGAAGTGTCTGGCGAGTTGACCGCTTATTGCCAATTGCCAGATCCGATGTCGGTGGCCATGAAACTGGAAGACGTCTTGCTGGAACAAGCGGCCCAGATTGAGATCACCTGTCGCAACCTGGGCTTGATCGACGCGGAGTCGGACGTCTCGGCCGGTTGTGCTCGGATGATTTCCGAGATCAGTAAGCTGCTTCAGTTGGCCGACGCCCTGCGCGATCGGACTCAAGAGGCGCTACTCGGCATCGCTCGTTCCGAAGGCTGGCTGGCCAAGCTGGAAGACTCGCTGGGCGTCGATCCACTCACAGGCATTTTCAATCGGGCTGGCATGGAAAACTTATTCCATGCTTATTGGCGCGATCGGCCCATCCACGAGCGGACCGCCAGCTATGGCCTGCTTGACATCGACCGTTTTAGCGTACAATTGAAAGCCATCGGCAACGACGCGTGTGACAAGATCCTGACTCGATTGGGCACGCTGCTGGTCGATCTGGTTCGCAAAGATCGGGGCTATGACATTGTGGCTCGCGTCGAAGGGCAGCAGTTTGCGATTTTCTTTGGCCAAACCGAACCCCGTGATGCAACCCGAGCCATCGAGCGGATTCGGCAGTCGGTCGAACTCTCAACCTTCAAGGTTGCTGGTCAGGCGGTTACAATCACGCTCAGTTGTGGCGTCACCGATGTTCGAGCAGGCGACGAACCGGAAGCGATCTATCACCGTTTGACCGAAGCGGTCCACGCTGCCCAACACAGTGGCCGCAATCGTAGCTTTCTGGACGAAGGCCATGGCCCACGGCCGGTCGATGCGGTGGCCTATGATCTTACTGGTCAGACGTTGATGCTCGATTGAGTTTTCGGTTGACCGCCGGTTGGTTATCCAGGCAGCGACGCACGTGGCCGGAGAGCCGGCTTAGCTTCTCGTCCATGGCCTCATAGCCGCGATCCAGATGGGCGATCTTCTGGACTGTCGTTTGGCCATCGGCCGCCAGGCCAGCCAGCACCAGCGCGGCGCTGGCCCGCAGATCGGTTGCCTGGACCGTAGCGCCGTGCAGCGTTGGCCGGCCACGCACGGTGGCCAAATTTTCCTGTTGCTCGACGACAGCTCCCAATCGAGCCAGCTCAGCGGCATGTTGGAAACGTTGCGGAAAGACGGTTTCGCAGACTTGGCTCGTGCCGTCGGCCAGTGTGCAGAGCGCCATCAACTGGGCCTGCACGTCGGTCGGAATTGCTGGATACGGGCCAGTAACAATTTGCAACGGTCGGGGGCGAGTTGGCCCTTTG
Source organism: Pirellulales bacterium (assembly GCA_028289525.1). GTDB lineage: Bacteria > Planctomycetota > Planctomycetia > Pirellulales > JAGQOS01 > JANQPJ01. The sequence goes on along the minus strand of JANQPJ010000363.1, from coordinate 4,283 downwards.
AGCGTCACGCGATCTGTGTCAATTTGAAGCTGACAGCCGGCCTCGTCCAGCGCGTTGAGCACTTGATGGACATGTTTCGGCGCCATGTGGGACACGGTCACACGGCCTGCGGTGATCGCTCCGGCGACCAACAGCGTGGCTGCTTCGATCCGGTCAGGAATCACCTGATAGCTGGTGCCCCCTAGTTGCTCGACGCCACGTATATGTAAGGTCGAAGTGCCCAGGCCTTCAATCTGAGCCCCGAGCGCAATGAGGAACCGGCCCAAGTCAACGATCTCCGGCTCACAAGCCGCCCCGGTCAGCCAGGTTTCGCCCTGGGCCAGCACCGCGGCGCTCAACACGTTGGCCGTGCCAGTGACAGTCGAACCGTGGCGGCCAGACAGATCGATTCGTGCGCCGCGTAGCCGATCGGCCTGAGCCCAAACGTAACCGCGATGGATCCGAATCTCGGCACCCAATTGGGCCAAGCCAGCCAGGTGCAGGTCGACCGGGCGAGGGCCAATGTTACAGCCGCCAGGAAGCGACACGATTGCTCGCTGGCGCCGGGCCAACAACGGCCCGAGCACACAGAAGCTGGCGCGCATCTGCCGGACCAACTGATAGCGTGCCTGCACTGCGTTGAGAGCAACCGTTTCCAACTCCAACCAACCATCGGCCGTCCAGCGATTACTCACCCCCAGTTCGGCCAGCAACCGTTGCATTACAACCACGTCGGACAACCGTGGCACCCGACCGATTCGCACAGGCTGGTCGGCCAGAATCGACGCCGCGAGAATCGGCAATGCTGCGTTTTTCGAGCCGCTGGCCGACACTTGGCCAGTGAGCGCAGTGCCACCTTGGATGCGGAGTACGTCGTGGTTCATCAAAACGGGCTCTATTGGGTGTTGACTAGCTAACTAATCCAGGCCGCCCAACGGGAGGCCGGAAAATCAGGGTAAAATTGGCACCCATGAATATTAGTTTTTAAGTCAATCATCAACAAAACTCCAATCGCATCACCGAACTCGAGGGGTCGAGCATCGAATGGTCCGTCCGTACTGAAACCTGGCGGCCTTGCACGTCGGCCGTGTCGCCGTCGTTCAGTGGCTTTACCCCATCGAGGATATAGTGGGCAACATTGTAGACTGCTTCGCGCAACTGTTCGGCCGTGCCCTGGAACTGAGAGACTTCGAGTTCCAAGTGGCCGAGGGCCTCCATCCCGGTCGTGAACAGCCGGAGGCCCCCGCCGGCGGTCTCTTCCACGCGAAAATCGATCCATAGGTATAACGGCAATCCGTCTTCGCTCATCTCGGCGGCCAGTTCGGTAAATGCGGCGCGAGGATGAACCAGTCGACCGGGGCCCCAAAACACGCCGGCGGCCGTGGTGCTGTCGGTGATCGCCGCCACCAGGCGCGTGAAACGCATGCTTTTGGCAATCGGATCGCGGGTTTGTTCATCAAGCATCGAGATCAACAAGTGCGCAGCGGTCTCGCGCATCACGTCGGACGCTTGTGGCCAGTACCAAGCACAGCAGCAAGGCCCTTCGACATGTTCCCAGGGAATCGGCATCGGAAACACCGTGGCCGAACAAGTCGCCTGGCCCCAACGAAACGTCATCACCCGACCGCTCTGTTGAGGATCGACGATCGAACCGGCCTCGGGGTCAAGTTGCTGAAGACGACGCGCCAGATCGTCCAGGGCCGGCAGTCGGGGGCTGTCGGTTGCCACCATCGCTAACCACAACTCTTTGCTCATCGCCCTTTTACTCCGAGCGTTCGTGCGAGGCTGTTGCCGTGCGAGTCAACTGCACCACTCTGGCGTGTCCGGCCAAATCTTTGGCGATCGAATCGAGCTGGAAAGCTGGGCTGCGATCGACCAGTTCGCGAACTTGCTGCTCGAGCATCGGGCTGATTTCAAACAACAGCATTCCCCCCTCGCACAACCGCTCGGCCGTCTGGGGCAACAGACGGGCAATCACCTCGATGCCAGTCTCGCCGGCACACAGCGCCTCGGGCGGTTCGTGGTCGCGAACCTCGGGGGCCAACGTGGCCATCTCAGCCTGGCTGATATAGGGCGGGTTGCTCACCACAAAGTCAAAGCGCGCCTGAGGGTCGACACCAGCAAACAAATCGCTCTCAACCCAGGCAATCTGCTCGGCTACGTCATGGCGGTGGGCGTTGGCCGTTGCTATACGGAGGGCCGCCGGGGAGATGTCGAGTGCCGTGATTTCGCAAGCTGGACCGTGTACCGCTAGACACACGGCAATCACCCCACTGCCGGTTCCACAATCGCAAACCGTCGGATTCCGATCGTTCGCTTCAGCAAACGCCTTGAGCCGATCAAGCAGCGTGATGACTAACAACTCGGTTTCCGGCCGAGGGATCAATACATCGGGGGTAACCTGAAACTCCATCGAGTAGAACTCGCGCTTGCCGACCAAATAGGCAACCGGAGTTCCTTCAGCCCGTCGCCGCACCAACTCGCGAAAAGCTGCTCGAGCCTTCTCGTCGGCCGGTTCGCCATAAGCCGCATACAGGTCAATCCGCGCACAGCCACGGGCTTCGGCCAGTAGCACTTCGGCGTCAAGCCGAGCGCCGCTGACTCCTCGGTCGGTCAAATACTCGGTGGTCCAGGTGAGCAGCCGCCCAATGGTCCAGGTTTCCGTTTCTGGCATGGATTGCTTTCCTGGTTGGCGAAAGAGCACCAGACGTGCTACTCAATCGTCCCCATCGACGAACGTTGTTGTTGACGGTCGTATTCAATCAGTGCGTCGGTCACCGGCTGAAGATTGCCGGCGATGATTTGATCGAGTTTGTAGAGCGTCAAGTTGATACGGTGATCGGTCAGCCGGTTTTCCGGAAAGTTATAGGTACGAATCCGTTGGCTGCGGTCGCCAGAACCGACCAATGATTTGCGATGATCGGCCCGTCGTTGGTGCTCTTCTTGACGTTTCGCTTCGTAGAGCCGGGTTTTCAACACGCGGATTGCCTTGGCCAGGTTTTTGTGCTGGCTCTTCTCGTCCTGAATGGCGACCACGATTCCAGATTCCAAGTGGGTTAGCCGAATCGCCGAGGCGGTCTTGTTGACGTGCTGGCCGCCAGGCCCACTGGCATGGTAGATGTCTTTGCGGTAGTCGTCCGGCTTCAACTCGACTTCGACGTCTTCCGGCTCGGGCATCACCGCCACGGTGGCGGCCGACGTATGAATCCGGCCCTTGGCTTCGGTCTCGGGCACGCGCTGCACACGATGGCCGCCGCTTTCATACTGCAATTCGCGATAGGCGCCTTCGCCTTCGACGGAAAACGAAATCTCCTTGAAACCGCCCAACTCGGTCGGGCTGTGTTCGAGAATTTCCATTTTCCATCCGCGCGACTCGCAGTGCCGTTTGTACATTTCGTACAGGTTGCGAGCGAACAGGGCGGCTTCGTCGCCGCCAGTACCGCCCCGGATTTCGACCACACATCGGGTACGGTTGGCGTCTTCGCCGCCGATCGTCAGATCGAGCAGCTCTTCCCAGTACTTTTCGCGTTCCGCCTTCAACTCCGGCAACTCAGCCTCGGCCAACTCGCGCAACTCAGCATCTTTGCCTTCCAGCATCTCGGTCGCATCGGAAATCTCGTTGTTCAACTCTCGAAACCGGCGATACTTGGTCGCCAGCTTGGCCAGAGAACCGTGCTCACGGGCTACGGCCGCCATCCGATTCGAGTCGCTCAACACGGTCGGGTCGGCCAGATGCTGTTCGAGTTCCTCGAAGCGGGCCAATTTTTCGTCTAGCATCTCGCGCATCATACACCTCAGCTTACTCGATGCCCGATGCTTGAAGCGATGGCAATCAGGCCAGATTTCCTGCCCCTGGAGAAGCAGGCATTTTCCAATGACGTGGCCAAGGCAGACCGGCTTCTTCCTACGACCGTCTAAAGCCTGAAGCGCTAGCGAAGGAATTACGCGCGTCTGTCAACGATTCCTTCGCTAGCGCTTCAGGCTTTAAGGACCGATTGAAAAACACGCTTTGACACAACACTAGACGAGGCTAAGACTCGCCGCCAGGGGCCTGAGCCTTCTTGCCCCGCTTCAGACTGCCATAGCTGGCGCCGGCAAACTTGCTTTTGAACTTCTCAATCCGGCCAGCCGTGTCAACATATTTCAGCTTGCCGGTGTAGAAGGGATGGCAAGAGTTGCAAATGTCGACCTTCAACTCTTTACGAGTGCTGCGGGTGACAAACGTGTTGCCACAACCACACTTGACGGTCGTTTCGAAGTATTCGGGATGAATGCCTTGCTTCATGATCGTGCCTTCAGCGTCC
>JANQPJ010000358.1 GCA_028289525.1 Pirellulales bacterium | reverse complement strand
GCCCGACGCGCAAGCGAGGGAATTTAAGTAGAACCTCTTCCCTCGCTTGCGCGTCGGGCTTGTATTTTGAGAAGTCCACAACAAAATGACGCTGTCCAGCTAAGCCATGTACTTGTTCGATAATCCCGTCCTGCAACGCGAATTGTTGGTCAATTTGCGCATGGTGCGGGCATTCGTGTTGTTGGGCGTCTACTTGGCCGCGCTCGGGCTGGTCGTCTACATCGCCTGGCCGGTCGACGAAACGTTAGACTTAACCCGCAACCCTGAGAGCGCTAAACGGCTGGTCAACCTGTTCTTTCTTGGCCAATACCTGTTGGCGTCGTTCATGGCACCCAGCTTTGCGGCCGGGGCCTTGACTGGCGAGAAGGAACGCAAAACCTACGAGATGTTGCTGGCCAGCCCGTTGCGTCCCAGCGCGATCGTGTTGGGCAAGCTGGCCGCCGCGCTCGGCCATCTGGCGATTCTGATTTTTTGTTCGTTGCCGATCGTGATGCTCTGTTTGCCGTTGGGCGGGGTGTCGTTCTACGAAGTGTTGGCTGCCTACTTGGGCTTGATCGCGTCGGTTACCACGTTTGGCATGATCTCGCTGGCGTGGAGCAGCTATTTTCAACGCACCGCCGCGTCACTCGTCGTGTCTTACCTGACCATCTTGCCGTTGGCGCTGATCGGCGTAGGGCTGTGGAACGCGCTCGAAGCAGCCGGCAGTTTTCGCCTGTTTCTGGCCGTCACGTTGGTCCCCGCGCTGGCGATTGCGATCGTCGTGGCTTTGTTTTTCAATACGGCCGCGCGGCTGCTGCATCCGCCCGACGTTGGCAGTGAAGGCAACGAAGTGGTCGATCTCGAGGCCGAGGCCCAGCAGGCCGTGGGGTTGATTATCCAACGCGATCAGTTTCCCGACTGGTTGTTCGCGCCGGCCAAACGGAATGAACTGTTGGCCGACGGCGCCAATCCGGTTTACGACAAGGAGATGCGGAGCGAAATTTTCAGCCAGGGCACGCTGATGCTACGGCTGGTGATTCAGGTAAGCATGTTCCTGGCGATTCCTCTGATGGCTGTCTGTTTGTTCATGATGCCCCAGCTTGCGCCCTGGTATGTGGCTTATGCGATCTTGTTCAATATGTTCGTCGGGCCGGTTTTTTCAGCCGGAGCGATCACCAGCGAACGTGAACGGCAGACGCTCGATCTGTTGCTCACCACGATGATTTCTCCTTGGCAAATCTTGTGGGGAAAACTGGTTTCCGGCCTCAGGGTGTCGACCGTGTTGACCGCTTTTTTGTTGTGGCCGTTGCTGCTGGCCTGTGTGTTGCCGGTCGGGTTTTGGGAGAACTTGCCGTCGGCGTTGTGCTATGGGCTGATCGTCGCGGCTACTTGTTTGACGACCGCCATGACGGCCTTGTTTTGCTCGGTCGTCTTCTCCAAAACGTCGACGAGTCTGATGACTTCGTATTTGGCGGTGGTTCTGTTGTTCACCGGGCCGGTGGCTGCCTGGTATTTCGCCGCTACGTTTTTTGCCGGGGCGGCGGTCACCGGTTGGATCGAACAGGCAGGGATGATTAGTCCGCTGGCGGCGGTGTTTAGCGTGCCGTTGGATTTCGAACTGCCGGAGGTGCCAGTGCGACCGTTGAACGCCACGGTGCTCGTCGGGTATGGCCTGTTCACGCTGCTTTACAACGGCGGCTTGTTGCTAACGATGATGGGGCTGTTTCACCGACGCTGGCGCGTGTCGCAGTAGCTGTAAAGGTAGCAGGCACACGGAGTGTGCCTGCTACCTTTACAGCACGTCCTCGTTGTAGTCGTGCGTTTCGGTATACTCGGTTTGAAAGTATCGCGAAATCTGTCGGTCGACGCCGAACAGATAGGCCAACAGCGCCGCTCGAATCCACATCCCATTGCGGGCTTGGCGAAAGTACATGGCCCGATGATCGTTGTCGATCTCCGGCGGAATCTCGCCAAAATTTTTGTCGCGGGGAAAGGGATGCAAAATGGCCGCATATTCCTTCATGCGCGAAACCAACTGGGGCGTCAGGCAGTAACGCGAAAAGTCGATTTGCGCGAATGCCTGGGCATCGGCCGGGTCGTCGTGTTCTCGCTGGATGCGAGTCATGTACAAGCTGTCGAGCATTTCAATGGCTGGCACGCCGTCGATCTGGTCTTCAAGCGATTCGACTTCGTGAACCTTGACCCCACGGTCGACCAGCTTGCGGCGCAGCTCTGGCTTGAGCGACAGCTTCGGGTGATGGGGAGCTAGGAAGACCATCGTCACGTTTGGGTAGAGCGACAGCAAGTTGGCCAGCGAGCGGACGGTGCGACCGCGGCCAATGTCGCCACAAAAACCATACACCTTGCCGGACAGGCCGCGGGTTAGGCCGGTGTAGCGAGTGTCACTGCAAAGCGCGTCAAAACCAAGCCGCCGACGAGAATCGATCGTGCTCTCGAATTGAAACGTGCGCTGTAAGGTATAAATGTCCAATAACGCCTGCGAAGGATGTTCGTCGGCCCCAGCGCCGCCGTTCACAATCGGTACGCTACGGTGGTTAAAGTCTTCAAGATCGTTCATCAGGTAGGCGCAACATTCGGCCAGACGCGAATGGACGCTCCGCATAATGATCACGTCGAAATAGCTGCTGAAGGTGCGAATCGAATCGAACCGCGACTCGCCTTTGGTCTCCGACGAGGTCGATGGGTCGCGAACTTCGTTGCAGGTGATGCCGAGGATCTGGCAGGCGGCCATGAACGACAGAAAGGTTCGCGTCGAGGGCTGCGTGAAATAGAGCATTGCCCGTTTGTGCGGCAACAGGTCTAACAGAAACCGGTAGCCGTCTCGCGATTTGGCCAGCACGCGAATCATGTCGGCAATGTTGGCCATCTCTTCCAGCGTGTCGGCCGTGAACTGGTCGGAGAAGATCACGTGTTTCAAACGGTCGTCTCGCTGAAGCTCGGGGATTTTGATCCGCACCGGCCGATCCATCCGTGCTTCGTATTCGGCTAAATCTAATTCGTCCCGAACCATCGTTTTGTCCACGCCTTGGTGATCGTTGTTTTGGCTTGCCGCCACCTTCCGATCATACCGGGTTGGCCAGGAATTTTATAGGGACTCCTGGAGGACGACTGCAAAGTTATGTTGGGGAAAGAACAGCGGCCGGTGGCCGCTCGCGAAACGGCCAGATTTTCCTGTTTCGCGAGCGGCTACCGGCCGCTGATTTTTCAAAAGAGACAACTTTGCAGTCGTCCTGAGAGCTAACTTGCTCAGATGACTGGAACCTGCCATATTGCCTTAGCGCGCTCCGATTCGCACGCGAGGTTGACAAGCGTGGTCATGACAATCTTGATCGACGGTTACAATTTGCTGCACGCCTCGGGTGTGTTTGGCGGGCCGCCTGGCGCCGACAGCCTGCAGCGCTCGCGCCAAGCACTGCTCGACCGCTTGGTCGACGCATTGGGCGCGAAACGCGCGGCCCAAACGGTGGTGGTGTTCGACGCGACAGCGGCCCCACCGGGTTTGCCTCGCACGCTGGGCTATCGGGGCCTGACGGTCCGTTTTGCCTCACAGCATGCCGATGCCGACGCGCTGATCGAGGAATTGATCGACCAAACGCCTGACTCACGGCGATTGACCGTGGTTTCCAGCGACCACCGGCTGCATCGGGCCGCCCGTGGCCGCGGGGCCAAGGCGATCGACAGTGAGGTCTGGTTTGCCGAGTTGATGCGTGCCCACCAGCAGGCAGGCCGCCCGGCCGCGCCTTCGGCCAAACCGACCGGGCCGCTTAGCGAGGCCGAAGTCGAGGCCTGGCTGGCTGAATTTGACGACCCGCCGTCGGAAAAGAAACAAGCGAAAGAAAAGGAGCCGCCGAGCCTTGAGATTTTCCCGCCAGGCTACGGTGAAGATTTGCTCGACGAAGAGGAGTAAAGTCTGAATCGCTAGCGAAGGAATTGGCGTTAGGAAACGGAAGAGCACTTCGGGGAAATTCCTTCGCTTGCGCTTTTTGAAGTTGCGCATTTTAGCCACGCAGTGGCAATCGTGAATCGTCCTGGTC
>JANQPJ010000354.1 GCA_028289525.1 Pirellulales bacterium | reverse complement strand
ACTCAAACGCCCCGGCGACGCGTCGCGTCGCGGCTAGGGGAGCAAGAGCACATCGTTTATAGTAAAACAGCCCAACAGTGCGAGTTAGCACTGCTGGGCTGCTGAGCTTTCATCCACCGTTTAACAACGGTCGACTATTTCCCGTTGTTGAGCGCCGCTTGGGCCGCCGCCAGGCGAGCGATCGGCACCCGGAACGGGCTGCACGATACATAATCGAGCCCCACCTGATGACAGAAGTCGATCGAGGCCGGGTCGCCGCCATGCTCGCCGCAGATGCCGCACTTCAAACCCTTCTTCGTCGCCCGACCCTTGGTTACGCCCATTTCGACCAATTGGCCGACGCCGGTCGCATCGAGCGATTGGAACGGGTCTTGGGTCAAAATCTCTTGCTCGAGATAGTCAGGCATGAACGCGTTGACGTCGTCACGCGAATAGCCAAACGTCATTTGCGTCAGGTCGTTCGTGCCGAAGCTGAAGAAGTCGGCCGACTCGGCGACCTGATCGGCCGTGAGCGCGGCACGCGGGATCTCGATCATCGTGCCAACCGAGATGGCCAGCTTGCCGGTGTACTTCTTCTTGGCCTTGACCGTGGCGATCGTCTCTTCGGCCAGCTCGCGAAGCGTGGCCAATTCGGCTTGGGTGCCGACCAACGGGATCATGATTTCCGGGATCGCCTTGACCTTTTTCTTCAGCGAGTTGATCGTTGCTTCGGTGATCGCGGTTACCTGCATCTGCAAGATCTCGGGATAGGTGACCGAGAGCCGGCAGCCACGATGGCCAAGCATCGGGTTCATTTCGTGCAATTGCGTCACACGGCTCTTGACCTTGGACGCTGGCACCTTGAGCACCTTGGCCACGCTCGCTTGGCCGGCCGCATCGTGCGGCAGGAACTCGTGCAACGGCGGGTCCAACAGACGCACCGTGACCGGCAGCCCGTTCATGGCTTTGAAGATGCCTTCAAAATCCTTCCGCTGATACGGCAGCAGCTTGGCCAGCGCCTTGCGACGATCGACTTCGGTTTCGGCCAGAATCATTTCACGCATCGCCAGGATGCGGTCGCCTTCGAAGAACATGTGTTCGGTACGGCAAAGGCCGATCCCTTCGGCGCCAAACTCGCGGGCACGCTTGGAGTCGGCCGGCGAGTCGGCGTTGGTGCGTACCTTTAAGGTGCGATATTTGTCGGCCCATTTCATCAGCTTGCCAAAGTCGCCGGACAGCTTGGGTTGAACCGTCGCAACCGCGCCGGCCATCACTTCGCCGGTCGAGCCGTCGATCGACAGCGTGTCCTTGTGGGTGAACTTGCGGCCTTTGACCTTGATGGTCCGTTTCTTTTCGTCGACTTCGATCTCGCCAGCTCCGGCCACACAGCACTTGCCCCAGCCAACCGCCACGACGGCCGCGTGGCTGGTGCGGCCACCGGTGCTGGTCAAAATGCCGGCCGCTTTGTGCATGCCTTCCACATCTTCAGGGCTCGTTTCGTTGCGAACCAGCAAGACGCTTTCGCCCTTGCCGGCTCGCTCGACCGCTTCCTCGGCACTGAAAGCGAGCTTACCGACCGCCGCCCCTGGCGAGGCGTTCAGGCCGATCGTGAGCACGTCTTTCTTCGCCTTGCTGTCGAACGACGGGAACATCAATTGGGTCAAGGCACTGGCCGGCACCCGGCAGACGGCCTCTTTCTCGGTGATCAGACGCTCCTTGACCATGTCGCAGGCAATCTTGACGGCCGCCGCCCCGGTCCGTTTGCCGGTCCGGGTTTGCAGCATGTAGAGCTTGCCTTGCTGGATCGTGTATTCGATGTCTTGGACATCCTTGTAGTGTTTTTCCAGCTTCTGTTTGATCTCTTTCAACTGGTTGAACGAGTCGCGGCCGATCGTTTTGTTGTTCGGCGCTTTCCACTTCGGCATTTCCGCTACCGGTTGTGGCGTGCGAATGCCGGCCACGACGTCTTCGCCCTGGGCATTGACCAGGAACTCGCCGTAGAACTTGTTTTCGCCAGTGGCCGGGTTGCGGGTAAAACCGACACCGGTCCCTGAGTCGTCGCCCATGTTGCCGAACACCATCGACTGAACATTCACGGCCGTGCCAGCCAGACCGGTGATGCCTTCGATCCGTCGATAGGCAACCGCCTTGTCGACCATCCAACTCTTGAAGACCGCCTCGACGGCCAGTTCAAGCTGCTCGACCGGGTCGTGCGGGAAATTACTGCGAGTGTGTTTCTTGTAAACCTTTTTGTAGGCTTCGACCAGTTCGATGAGTCCTTCGGTCGGCACCTCGGTGTCTTCCTTCACTCCGTATTTGGTTTTGATCTTGCTAAAGGCCTCTTCGAAATAGTGGTGATCGACTTCCATCACCACGTCGCCATACATGTTGATCAGCCGGCGATAGGCGTCATAGGCAAACCGTTCGTTGCCAGTGGCGTTGGCCAGTCCGATGACCGACTCGTCGTTCAGGCCGAGATTCAAAATCGTGTTCATCATGCCAGGCATCGAGACGGCCGCACCCGAGCGGACCGAAACCAACAGCGGATCTTTCGAGTCGCCCAGACGTTTGCCGGTCTCTTTTTCGAGGATGGCGATGTTCTTGCGAATTTCATCGAGCACCGACTGGGCCAGCTTACGCTTGTTGGCATAGTAATCGGCACAAACCTGGGTGGTGATCGTGAAGCCTGGAGGAACCGGCAGCCCGATGCTGGTCATGTCGGCCAGATTCGCTCCCTTGCCACCGAGGAGTTGACGCTGGGTGGTGTCGCCATCGGTACGCGTCTTGCCAAAGTAATAAACCTGTTTGGTCTTGGAACCACGTTTCGCCATCGTCCTGTGTATCCTTTGAAACCGTGAAAAATGAGTACGCGAACTCGCTCACGTGCCAGGCACGCGAGGAGTTCGCGGGGTTCTACTGGCAGAAATCCCACAAAAATGAATCCACCAGTCTACTGGGTGGTGCCGGGAAGCGTCAAGAACCGCTGGTCGGAACGCGCTGGCGCGTTCCTCAGTCCTTGGAAATTGGACATTCCTTGTTGGAGATTGGATATTCATTCCTGCTGCTGGAGAAGAATATCCAAT
>JANQPJ010000349.1 GCA_028289525.1 Pirellulales bacterium | reverse complement strand
TCGACGCTGTCGGTCGAAACCCCACGGCCGCGATAGAGTTGCCGTTGGTGTTCGACTTCAATGGTCGATTCGCCTTGGGCATCTTTGCCACGCGTCACGCTGTGGACGCGAAAGTCGCGCACGATGACCGAGACTCCCGTGATCTTTTCAATCGTGCGAAAGATCGCATCGAGTGGCCCATCGCCACTGCTCAAAGTTTCAGTCAGTTCCTCGTCGCCGCGCCGAAGGGTAACACGCACTTCCGGGACTTCGCCGATGCCGGCGGTAATGTGATAGGTCGATAGCGTCCAGACTTCGGGAATTTCGGTGATCTGACGTTCGATCAACGCGGCGATGTCGCCGTCGTAGACTTCTTTCTTCTTATCGGCCAACAGCTTAAAAGCATCGAACACGGTTTGCAGTTGTTCGCCGGTCAGGTGGTAGCCGAGCGCTTTGGCCCGATCGGCCAGCGCGGCTCGCCCGCTGTGCTTGCCCATCACCAGGTCGGTTTTCAGGAAGCCAACGTCTTCGGGGCGCATGATTTCATAGGTAGTGCGTTCCTTGAGCATCCCGTCTTGATGAATGCCGGCCTCGTGAGCAAATGCGTTGCGGCCCACGATGGCCTTGTTGCGCTGTACCTGAAGGCCGGTTACGTTGGAAACCAAGCGGCTGGTGGGGACGAGTCGCTTGGTTTCGATCCGGGTATCAAACTGGTAGTAGTCGCTGCGCGTACGGAGCGCCATGACCAGCTCTTCCAGCGAACAATTGCCAGCTCGTTCGCCGATGCCGTTGATCGTGCATTCCACCTGACCGGCCCCGTTTTCCACGGCCGACAGGCTGTTGGCGACCGCTAGTCCCAAATCATTATGGCAATGCACACTGATCACAGCCCGATCGATGTTCGGCACGCGATTGACCAGATCGGCGATCACGCGGCCCATGTGGTTCGGCGTGGCGTAGCCAACTGTGTCGGGAATGTTGACGGTCGTGGCGCCTGCACCGATGGCGGCCTCGACCACGCGGCAGAGGAAGTCAGGCTCAGTTCGGGCGGCATCTTCAGGCGAAAATTCGACGTCGTCGCAATAGCCAACAGCTCGCGACACTCCGGCGACCGCTCGGCCAATGATTTCGTCCATCGACATTTTCAGTTTGAACTCACGATGGATGGCGCTGGTGGCCAGGAAGACGTGAATGCGCGGCTGTTCGGCGTGTTTCAATGCTTCCCAAGCTCGGTCGATGTCGCGGTCGCTACAGCGAGCCAGGCCGCAGACGCTGGACCCACGGACGATTTTGGCGACTTCGCGAACCGCCTCAAAATCGCCTGGCGAAGCAATTGGAAAACCGGCCTCTAGAATGTCAACCTTCAGATCGACCAGGGCTTGAGCAATTTCGAGCTTTTCGCTCAAGCTCATACTGGCACCGGGCGATTGTTCGCCGTCGCGAAGTGTGGTGTCGAAAATTCGGATCTGTTTGGGCATGGTGGTGGTGAGTGGTTGGTGGTTTTGTTTTTCTGCTAAACCCTGGTGGACGATGATGTTTTGATTTTGTGGGCACCCGGCGACGCGTTGCGTCGCGGCTAGGGGTTGCGAACAGGTTGAATCAACTCCACCTCTAAACTCAAAAATCCTCGTCTGCAGAACAAAAAAACCCTGAGGCCAACTCTGGCATCAGGGTTCTGGTGAAGTCGTAAGATGAACCAAACGTGTCAGCACCGGCCCTGTTGCTTGCCCATGGCAAGCTCGAGCAATAACAGGGCTAACAGACCGTTGCGATTCATGGGATTGGTATCGGTAATCGAGGGAAAGTAATGATGTCGTAAATCGTGCCTTTGACTTTAATCGACCCAAGCCGGTGCGTCAAGGTTCGCGGGCTTAGAGCAATTTCGGATAATTCGTAGTCGTATTTCGTCCGAAAACCTCGGCGAAAACTAGGTGTCGTCCGCTACGGTAAAGAGCGACTCGCTCTAGAAGCCAGGAAAGCTGCAAAGTCAACGATTCTACAAAAACAGCGGTCGGTGACCGCTCGCGAAACACTCGATTTCATTGGTTTCGCGAGCGGCCACCGGCCGCTGTTTTTTGAGAAAGAGACAACTTTGGTAACACTTCAGCCGAGTGCAGCAGGGTCAGGGGAAAATCCGAAACAAACCAGAGATGATCAAAACATGCAGGCCACGCATCGGTTTAGAGCATTCGTGCTTTGGGCCTTCTGATTTGTTTCGGATTTCGTGCTTCGGATTTCTCCCATGCCCCCGAGGGCTATCGGCTGAAAGGTTACCTAGATTTTTATTCGTGTGATTCGTACGATTCGTGGTCCAACTTTTCTCGCTCCTACGAGACATCGAGCCGGGCAGCCAGAGCAAGCGACTTGTGACACAACACGTGTGGCTGGAGACTTTTTTAGGGCCGATGGCGAAGGGGGCACCAGCATTCGGTTTGCCCTGTTTCTTTCAGCCGATACAATAAACCACACCCACTGTTATACCGCATCGCCAGACAGGCGATTTTCCTATCGAGCCACCGGAATCGAGGGTATGTCGGAAAAAATCTGGCAATTGAAGGGCTGTGACCTGTTCGAGCAGCTCTCGACCGACGAGTTACAGCAACTCGAAGCCCGCTGTAGAGTACGCAATCTTCCCCGTGGCACGCCGATCTACCTGCCGGCCGACCATGCTGATGGGGTGTTGCTTCTAGTCTCCGGGAGGGCTAAGATTTGTAGTTTCTCGGCCGAAGGCAAGCAGGCTATTTTGGCGTTTATCGAGCCGGGCGAACTATTTGGCGAGTTGGCCATTTTTGGCGAAAGCCGGCGGGACGAATATGCCGAAGCGGTCGACCCATCGCTGGTGCTGCTGATTCCGGCTGAGGAGATGAACCGTCTGATCGAAGGCCACCCTCAGGTAGCTTTGGGAATTACAAAGCTGATGGGGCTCCGCCGGCAGCGGATCGAACGGCGGCTAAAATATCTGCTTTTCCGCTCGAATCGTGAGCGGTTGGTCCATTTGCTCTTGGAACTCGCAGAACAATATGGCCGGCAAACTCCTGAGGGTGTGCTGTTGACCATCAAACTGTCACACCAAGACTTGGCCAACGTGATTGGCAGCACGCGAGAGACCGTGACGGTCGTGCTGGGCGAACTCCAGGCTGAAGGCAACATTCGGCTTGCCCGACGCAAGATCCATCTAACCGACCTCCAGCGGTTGGCCGACAGTGTGCAGACCGAACCACCCCAAATTTTGGCTTAGCTGTGCGAAAGGGAAATTGATTCCAAGAACAGCAAAAATACCTGTTTCAAGGCATGTCTGGCGGCCAAAAATTGAAATGTAGTTTTTTTCACAGATTTAATTTGGCCGGTAAACGATACTTGAAGTAGTGGGTCGCCTTCTATCTTACGATCGTGAGATAGGCTGACAAGATGGCCGCAAGGTGGGGAACGCTGGAAAATGACTGAACAATCGCCAAACGAACTGTGGAAATCGTGTCCTACTGGAACGCTCGAGACGATGGTGCGCACCGGCCGCCGTCGTCGGCGCATAGCGCTAGCGACCAAGACTGGCAGCGCGGCTGCTGCTCTGCTTGTGGTTGGCCTGACTGTGGGGCTTGTGGCTCAACAGCGAAACAGTTCAGGCAAGCCTCCGATGCCGGAGATGCAGTATGGCGGAATTTCTTGTAGCCAGTGTGCCTCGCTGATGGCCGGCTATCAGGCCAAGCAACTCGATACAGCGGCCGCCCAACAAGTGGCAGCTCATTTGAAACAGTGCGGCTCCTGTCGCCAAGCATTCCAGCAGATGAACGCCACGGTCCATGTGCCTGATAGGCGTTCGCCCCAGACAGGCTTTCTAGCTCACTTTGGCCAAGGAATACCTCGACGCTTGGCCCATGCCACTCAGGCTCCCTAGGCACAACGGTCTCCGCTTCCTCTTGTTCAAACCGTTTTGGGTAAAACCTGGAACTCTTGGGGACCGGCAAATTCGGAGAATGAAGCGACTGAAAAACGCGCTCGCCGCGTTCTTCAGTCCTTGGAGATTGGATATTCATTCCTGCCGCTGGAGAAGAATATCCAACAAGGAATGTCCAATGGTGAAATACCCACTGACGCGTCTCTTGGCTCCTGCGCTGTCTCGTTCCTAAGCAGAGAACTTGGAAGCCAGCAAACCCACCGAAGGGGAAAACGCCGCCAAAAATTACTGCGGCCTTTTCATATCGGTTCTAAAGCCTGAATCGCTAGTTTTGAAGTTGCGCTTTTTAGAGGCGCAGTAATTTTTGGTGGCGGCTTTCTCGTGTGTTTTCTTTTGTGGGGCACACTAACGGTAAACTGGTTCCCAAGCTCTGCTTGGGAACTTTTCAGAAGGAAGCTCTGCTTCCAAGGCTTTTTTGATGGGGTCT
>JANQPJ010000348.1 GCA_028289525.1 Pirellulales bacterium | reverse complement strand
CGCATCAGGTCGGCCTTTTGAATCCGCTTGGTCGGGTCTTCGCCCTTCTTGTCTTCGAGAATGTCGATTTCGCGAACGTCTTTGTAGCTGTCCGTCTCGTACCACTTCTTGTTCAGGCTGATTAAGTTGACCGCGTTGGCGTCCAACATCATCTTTTCTAGCTCAGCGACCGATAGACCCATTTGTTCGGCCAGTTCGACTTCGGTCGGTTGGCGGCCCAAGCGGGTTTCCAGCGTCTTGATTGCTTCGTTCAGCTTGCTGGCCTTGCTGCGTACGAGCCGTGGTACCCAGTCCATGGTGCGCAGCTCGTCGAGCATCGCCCCGCGAATGCGCGGCACGCAATAGGTCTCGAACTTCACGCCGCGCTCCAGATCGAAGGCGTCAATGGCGTCCATCAGGCCAAACACCCCGGCCGAGATCAGGTCGTCGAGTTCCACGCCCTCAGGCAGGCGGGCCCAAATCCGTTCGCCGTTGTACTTGACTAACGGCAAATAGTTTTCGACGAGACGGTTTCGCAGTTCTTGGTTCGACGTGTCCTGTTTGAACTCAATCCAAAGCTGCTGAATATCTTCTTTGGCGACGGTCGTGGCCATTCAATCCTCCGTGATTGCTGCCCGGCGAGGGCGAAACGAATGACGCGTGGGGGGCGTAGTCCATGGCAGCCGAAGCTGTGAACTACCTTGATCGATCCTGTTCGAGGGCTTCTAGTTGAGCAGTCAGTTGGGCTCGTACCGAGTCGTCGATAATCTGGTTGGCCACCGTGCCCAGGACAAACCCCAGCACGGCAAACCCGACCAACGCCACCGTAGCGGCAAGCAACGTCGCCTCGACGCCAGAGCCTGCCGTCAGTCCTCGAACGAGGACCACGAACATGGCCAACGGCCCCAACACTCCTGCGTAGTCTCGGCCCACAAAAAGATCCTCATTGGTGGCCGGAAAACTCCATTTAACCGGCCTATCTTAACGACGCGTAGTAAATCAACGCTGTGTCTTACCATCGGTCGTTAGGATCCTGTAGGTTGAATTGATTTAGCGAATTCTCCTATTTTTGTCACGACCGATCTCAGGAGAGAACTGCAAAGTCATATTCCAAAAAGAGCAGCGGTTGGTGACCGCTCGCGAAACGCTGGATTTCATCAGTTTCGCGCTTTGGCCACCGGCCGCTGTTTTTGCGCAAAAAACAACTTTACAGTTCTCCTGACGACCGATCTGGCGATCAATTTAGGCAGCACCGACCACGGCCAGCGAATCTGGCCGCGCTAGCTTGACAACCTGATCGGTCAACCATGGTAATACGGACGAAGTTGCAGCCGGCTGCTCCTCCGGCGACCAGGCCGGCCCGGCATGAATCGTAAGGTTTAAAAACTGCTGGCATGCATGCACCAAG
The DNA here is from genome assembly GCA_028289525.1 of Pirellulales bacterium. Taxonomy (GTDB): domain Bacteria; phylum Planctomycetota; class Planctomycetia; order Pirellulales; family JAGQOS01; genus JANQPJ01. The sequence continues at coordinate 5,283 of JANQPJ010000348.1, read as the reverse complement.
CGTTGCTGAGCCGCCTGGGCATCTTCAGCCGCGCTCGGTTGAACCAGCGTACAAATCGCAGGCACTCGTTGGCCGGCAGCCAGTTGTTTAATCACCGCATAGGTCTTCATCACCGCACTGGCGTCAGACTGAGTAAGCAGGAGTAGTAAGTCGGCCGCTTGCCAGAGCATTTGCTCAGACGGTCGAAATCCGGCGCCAGCGTCGAGCACCACATAGTCGGCATGTGGACCCAAGCGCGCCAATTCGTCCAACAAACGCTGTTGAGCCACGGGGCCGACGCCACGGGCGGCCAAGCCGGTCGGAATGCCAGGCACCAATTGAACGCCGGTCGGGCCGCGTCGTAGCACTTCGTGAACGTTGCGCTGGCCGGCAAAAATTTCCAAAAGTTCGTGACCCGCGGCAGCCTGACAGCGGGTCGTGACCAGCGGACCGGTCAGGTTCGCATCGACCAGTACGGTTCGCCCGCCGGTGTGCACCAATTCGGTTGCCAGGCTCAAGGCCAGCGACGCCACCTCGCCGTTGGCGCTGCTCTCGGCGATCACCACCAGTGGCGGTCGTGGCGCCGGCGTCCGGCGGCCTCGGACAGCGTTTTGCAAGACAAGTTGCCGGAGTTCGTCGGCTTGATCGTGCATAAGACGCGGTGGAGGGTTAAGGGTGGAGGGTGGAGGGAACGCGCTAACGCGTTAATTCCGATTCTCGAATAATCCGCAATAACTCAGTGTTTCGCGAGCGGTCACCGACCGCTGCTTTTGTTCAACGCGGGAAATTTGGAACGACTGAAAATTAAAAACGATTCGAAAACGCAAGCTGGCCGCCGGTGTCCAGCGATTCTGCGTTGGCACTGAGCATCCTGGTCGACAGGGTTTGGCGGTCGGCCACGGCAATATCGTCCGGCACGCGCTGCCCATGGGTTAAATAGCTCACCGGCAGTTTGGTTTGTTGTAGCGTTGGCAACAGGTTCCCCAGCCCGGCCGCTTCGTCCAGCTTGGTCAACAACAGCGCGGTGGTGCCAACGACCGAAAACCGCTGGGCCGAGGTGGCCAACTGACGCGCGCCCCCGGTGACGCTAAGCACAAGATGAACCTCGTCGGCATGGGCCTCGGTCAAAATTGCCTTAAGCTCTTGAATGCGAATTTCATCCCGAGGGCTTCGCCCTGCCGTGTCGAGCAGCACCAAATCGACGTCTTGCATTCGATCGACCGCTGCTCGCATCTCGCGCGGGGTTGAGACGACTTCCATCGGCAAGTCGATAATCTCGGCATAGGTTCGCAGCTGGTCGACCGCCGCGATCCGATACGTATCGACCGTGATCAGCCCCACTCGGATATCAGCCCGCAGCCGAAAGTTGGCGGCCAGTTTGGCAATCGTGGTGGTTTTGCCCACGCCGGTCGGACCGACCAGAGCCACCATCCGCCGCTGGCCAGAAGCAACTTGAATTGGCCCACCGGTCACGATCTGGCTTTCCAGCGTTTGCCGTAGCCGGGCTCGCATACGGTGCGGCAATTGATTCTCAGACGGCGAGAGCCGTTGTTGTACCTGATCCATCAACTCTCTGGCGAGCGGCTCCGGCACATCGGCTGCCGTCAATTCAGCCAGCAGTCGCATGGCCGGACCGGCTAACTCGACCGCCCCCTGCGGAGCCAAGGCCAGCAGATCGCTCCCCTGCGAACGGTCTACCTGACGCAGGTTGTCTCGCAGAGTTTCCTCCAAGTGAGCCGGCTCCACCGAGCGACGCGTCGCCGAAACGCTAGGCGATGGAACAGGGGGTGTCGAAGGCGTGGTCGGCAACCGGCTAGGCACCTGGGCGGTGCGCGAAGCGGTCACCTCGATTTGCCGGCTCCGTTTCAGCCAAGAGAGCGGTCCGCCGGTCACTTCGCGCGTATGGAGCACCGAGGCGTCCGGCCCCAACTCCGCGCGCACCATCCGCAACGCTTCCTGCAACGAACTGGCGTGATAAGTTTTAATGTCCATCTTTGAATTTGGAATTTCTGATTTGGAATTTGGAATTTGACGCGCTAACGCGGTGGACTAGTCAAAACGCATCAAGCAACGCATTAGCGCGTCAAATTCCAAATTCCAAATCAGAAATCAGAAATTTACGTGGGTACGGCGTCAGACACTAAGCCCATCGATTCGATTTGCGTATCTCGGGTAATTTCGTTGTAGCTCAGCACCACGAGTTGTGGCAGTTGGGTTTCGGTCATTTGTTTCAAGGCGGCGCGAATTTGAGGGCTGACCAACACAACCGGGGCGTGGTGTTGTTGCGACAGTTTCTCGACCTCTTGGCCAATCATGCGACACGTGGCTTCAATCGCCTGGGGCGCCATGCGAATGAAAATCCCTCGGTCGTTGTGCTCAAACCCGGCGCGAATGCGGTCTTCCAACTCGGGGGCCAAGGTTACCACATGCAGACGGCTCTCTGGGTCGCGATACTTGGTGCAGATGGCCCGAGCCAACCGGTGCCGTACATACTCGGTCAGCAACACCGGATCCTTGGTCCGCCCGGCATAGTCGCCCAGCGTTTCGAGAATCGTGGCCAACTGCCGGATCGGTACCTGTTCGCGCAGCAGGATTTGCAAAATCTGTTGCACCTCAGGCAAGGTCATCGCCTTGGGAATCAGCTCCTCGACCACCGCCGGCGAGGTGCTCTTCAACTCGTCGATCAAGTGTTTCGCGGCATCGCGGGTTAACACCTCGTCGGCATGGCGGCGCACGATTTCGGTCAGATGCGTGGCCAGCACCGCCACCGGTTCGACCACCGTGTAGCCGTACATCTCGGCCTGGTCGCGTTTGCCCGATTGGACCCAGCGGGCATCGGTGCCAAAGGCCGGGTCTTTGGTCGGCGTGCCGTCGACCGTGCCGGTGGTGAGCCCAGAGTCCATGGCCAGCAGCATGTTCGGAAATACCTGACCTTCGGCCACCACCATGTCGGAAATTTTGATGCGATAGTGGTTCTGGTCCAGCCGCATGTTGTCGCGGATGCGCACCTTGGGCATGATGATGCCGATTTCGCTGGCCACGTTGTGCCGGACACGTTGAATCCGTTCCAACAGGTCGCCGCCCCGGGCTGGGTCGGCCAGACGGATCAACCCCACGCCGATCTCGACTTCCATCGGATCGACCAACAGATAGTCTTCCACCCGTTCCTCGGCCGGCGGTTCAGCCTCGGCTTCCGCTTCGCTGGCCGCTACGGCCGCCGCCTGGGCTTTGTTCTTCAGCAGCACCGCTAGACCCAAGCAACTGCCGCCGATCAACACCAACGGCGTCGTTGGCAAACTGGTCATGATCAACACGGCCAAAAAGCTGCCTGTGATGGCCAACGCCTGAGGCCTGGAAAAAAGTTGCGAGAGAAACTGTTGCGGCAGGTTTACTCGTTGTGTGCTCCGCGTGACTAGCAAACCGGCCGCCAACGAAATGAGAAAGGCCGGGATCTGGCTCACCAGCCCGTCGCCGATGGTGAGCTTGGTGAACAGCGAACCGGCTTCGGCAAAGGTCATGCCTGCCTGCAACACCCCAATCACCAGCCCGCCGACAACGTTGATCAGTGTGATGATAATGCCAGCAATCGCGTCGCCACGGACAAACTTACTGGCACCATCCATGGCCCCATAAAAATCGGCCTGTTGGGTAATCTCTTCGCGGCGGCTTTGTGCTTCGCGTTCGTCGATAATCCCGGCGTTCAGGTCGGCGTCGATCGCCATCTGGCGGCCAGGCATCCCGTCCAAGGCAAATCGTGCGGCCACTTCACTGATGCGCGTCGCGCCTTTGGTAATCACCAAAAACTGGATCACGACAATAATCACGAAGATAATCAGTCCAACGACGATCTTGCCATCGCCGGCCACAAAATCGGCAAACGAATTGATCACCCCGCCGGCGGCATTCAGTCCATCGGTCTCTGCCCTGGTAAGAATCATCCGCGTGGTGGCCACGTTCAGCACCAGTCGGGCTAGCGTGGTGGCCAACAGCAGCGAAGGAAAGATGCTGAAGTCTAACGGCGAGCGGACATAAACGGTCGTCAACAGCACGATCACCGCCACGGTGATGTTGGCCGCCAGTAGCAGGTTCATCAGCGCAGGCGGCAACGGTACTAAAATCACCAGCACGCTGGCGATGATAGCAACCGGGAAAATCAGGTCTTTGCCGCGCGCGACGAGTGACCCGTCGTGATCAGGCAGCGTCAGATCTGAAGCCATCCGTGTCTCCAGAGCGAAGCCGAGTAGGTTACCGTTTACTGGCGCCGTTGGCCAGCAATCCTTTGCCATGGCCATTGGGGCACCGTCGGAAGAGGGCGGGAAGGTACCGCAAACGCGCGAAAATGTCCAGGTCGGTTGTTTTTCGAGTTCTCTCCAGCTGTTACTCCCGGCGACGCGTCGCGTCGCGGCTAGGGGTTACGAGCACATCGCTTATAACTTGGCATTCCGTGTTTTGAACCTTTGGATTTCGAGTTTTGAATTTGTTTCGGATTTCGAAATTCGGATTTCGAATTTTCCTTAAACTCTCAAAATATTCGCGTTAGACTCTCGTTCCCAAGCTCTGCTTGGGAACGAGAGAAAACTTCTCAGTGTTCTCTCTATTCTCTGTGCTTTCACTTGCTTCACGCGTGTCCGGCGATGCGTTGCATCGCGTCTAGGGGGGCACAAGCACATCGCTTACAACGCGGCATTCCGTGTTTTGAACCTTTGGATTTCGAGTTTTGAATTTGTTTCGGATTTCGAAATTCGGATTTCGAATTTTCCTTAAACTCTCGTTCCCAAGCAGAGCTTGGGAACGAGAGAATCTTAAAAGAACCTAGAAAACGCGTGAGCGCGTACTAAAAACGAATCACTAAAAACCAACAATTCCTTCAAGAAATGGCTCTTCGGCAAAATTCAGGAACCAGAAACAGGCGGGAATCCGCCTGGTTTTTTCGGAAAAAACGAAGGCCTCACAACTTTTTTTGCCCTAATCAGGCCTGCTCCAGACATACAACTGATAGGTGGGGTTCATCTCGGAACCTCTCTGCTTATGGAGCGCGCCATCATTGATGGCGCCAGCACGAAAAACTCATTTAAAAGTGACAGGTTCTTTTGGTCTCTGGCCGCGCTCACGATGCGTCGCCGGGAGCCTGGTAGCCAATGACTGAATCCGAGCGCAATTCCGACTTTGTCCGCCTGATGGTCCGCCATCAATCGCGGATTTACGGCTTTGTTCGGGCGGTGGTCCCGAATCAGGCCGACGCCGAGGACATCGTGCAGGATGTGGCGATCGTGCTTTGGAAAAAGTTCGCTCAATTCGAGTCCC
>JANQPJ010000335.1 GCA_028289525.1 Pirellulales bacterium | reverse complement strand
CGGACTGGGCAATCGCGCGGGATTTCTAACCAAGTTGTCAATGATCGTGACTCGCGACGCGGCTAAGGCCCGCCGCTGCGCGCCGTTTACGCTACTCGCCTTACTCCTTCCGGGCTGGTTGATTATGCCTCTTTAGTGTTGCACCAAAGTCCCTGAACCCCTACACCTCTCTCTGGTTCCCAAGCAAAGCTAGAGACAAGAGCACATCGCTTACAACTTGGCATTCAATCAAGCTAGCTAGAGTGCCGGCAGGGAACCCTAAAACTCGTTCCTACAGAGTGAATACTTCAGCATGCGTGACCTGGGTGTTGGGAAGTGCTTTGCGCAGAGCATCTACCTCGGCCGAGGTGGCTAAGGAATTGGCGCCGACATTTAAGCGCTGCAAACTTTTGAGAGTTTTGAGATGTTCTAGTCCGATTCCACTGATATTGTCTGGCAGGGTGAGAATTTTTAGCTTCTCCAAGCCGCGAAGATGAGTGAGACCGTCGTCTGAAACGCGCGTGCCGCTGAGGTCAAGGTATCTCAACTCCGGCAGATCACGGACCACGATGATGTTAATATCATCAACTCTCTTTTCCGTGACGAAGTCAACATAGTAAACGTTCTGCTCGTCATCTTGCGCAACGACAGCCCAGCGACGTAAGGTGACCAGTACGTCGCCGCTCTCAAAGTAGCTCCAGGGATCGTCGACGTCGACCGACGCATGCTGCCGGCAGCCAGCAAACCCTAGGGCGATGAGCAGGACTATTGATACGAAATGCTTCACAGTGTCGGAGCAGGCAAAGACTAGATGGATGGTGGCGTTGGCTAGCTAAAAGGAATTTGCCACTTCTTGTTTTTAAAGGAAATTGCCGGTTTGCACAAACCACTCAACTTGATTCGGCAGGAGCCCAGGTGGGTTCAGCCGGCAGATGCTTCGCAAAATCCTCCAAGAGGGCTTTTTGATAATCGCCGGCAAACGTTTCGCTCAGGAAGCGGTCGACCCCCTCCTCATACAACTTTCGCCAGCTCTCTTCCTCGGCGTTGGGGTTGATGGGAAAGAACAGGCAGTTGTTCGCTTTTGCCGCGGCCAGATCGGCATACGAGTCGCCGACCATCAAGGCATGGTGTTCCTCAAAATTCTCAGCCGCTGAGAGCGACTGCGATTTGCTGCCGGCTTCGCGACCGCAGAGAGCTTTGACATAGGTGGCCAATTCGTGTTGTTGCCACTCTCGGGTAAGAATCTTGTTGGGCATCGAGGAAATGACCAGCACATCCGCAAAGGCCGAGAACTTCTTGAGCGTTTCGCGCACATATGGATAAGGCGGCACGCCATGGTCGACTTGCGAAATCGTTTTGTTGACCGCTTTGGACCATTTGAGCGCCAATTCCAGATCGGGGTCGCCAGTGGCTTGGACCGCTTCCTCCAATGTCCGGTTGCAGGGAACCCGTTCTTCGGAGAGCCATTTCATCAGCCCAACCGGAGCCGGGACTTTAACCCCACGGGCTCGCACCTCGGGTCGGCGGCGCAGCAACTTGAGCTGTTCGACCAATGCCGCGAAGCGATTAATCCCGCGATACTTGGAATACAGATTGACAAACTCGGCCGCTTCGCGAGCGTATTTACTAATCTCTTGCAGACGATAGCCGTTAATGAAGTTGGGAATAAAACATTCTTTGATTTGCAGTTCCATCGTCCCAAACACGCAGCCTTCGGAACTAATCCCTACCACAAACTCGTTGCGGGCCGGTTCGTCGATTACCTCGACGATTTCTTCCTGGACCGGCGATTCTTCCTGCTGACGGCGGAATTCGGCAATGCGTTCGGCCTCATGTTCCAGTTCCGTTTCCGCCACGCTGGCCAGGCTCCAAATCGACGACATTTCCAGCCCTCTAGTGGCCGTGCGTTTGACCCAACTGCGGCGATCCTTCAGGCTGGCAACAAATACCTGAAGCCGCCAGTCGTCGATTTCCAAGGGGATTTCAAAAAACTGCGGCGCACGCGCACGAGGCCAGTAGGGTGGATTGTCGACGTTGCCGGGGCCGCTGTTGGAAAACCGCACGGCCACGTCGCGGGCATTTTCGACCAGGCCAGTCTCAACAAACTTGCGGCCTAAGAAGGCTTCCCCTACCCGTTGCACAGGCCACAAAACCCGGAAGGCCGGATCTTCATGACGACGGCGCGTTTGAACCATGGAGTGAAAATTGTGGTATTGCTGAACCAAATCGGTAAGTTGGTCCAACTCAATCAGGTCGGGTTCGCCCGGCGCCAGGTTGCCTTGGGCCAGTTGTGTTGGCTGGTTGTTTTCTTCGGTTGTCTTTTGCAAGCGGGTACGGTCACGTTCGATCGACTGATGCAGTGTTTTCAAGGGGCTGTCGGAGTCGCGCGCAGCGGCAATCACTTCGGTTTTCAAGCCCAAGCGGACTAGGGCCGCGCACAGATCCGCAGTGAGCCGGACATCGTCGGTTTGAAAGTGGAGCAGCTCGATTTCGTCGAGCCGTTCTTTCAAGGCATTGCCGTACGACTTCAGAAACTCTCGCTGACTGATCTTGCGGACATCGTGTTCATTGCCCAGGGGGCTGATTTGATAATAGGTGTCGCTGCCGTCGTTGGTGACGTTGTGCAGCGCCAAACCGATCTGCGGAAAGATCGTATGCAGTTCCAAACTTCGTAGCATGTTCGATTCTTCCTCTCCGCGTCTTTTAGGCTCTAGCGGCGTTCTTGTACGGATAGATCGCTATTTTTCAAATTTAGCTGTCATTGCGCGAACTCCAGTGAGGTTCGCCCAAACGTTTTCGATCTCGGCACGCAGAATTTTTTGGTGGTTCCTGCTGTTCACGGAAGTGAAGCCTGCGCAACACGAACGCAAGGCACGCAACAATTCACGTTCCCACATTTCTTGCAATCGCAGCCGGTGAATGCACCGGGTAAAATGCTCATAGGCGATCGTCTCATTGGCGTGGTTCGTCCGTTCCACGTCAACATCACAACGGTCGCCCATCGGATGAATCATCCGGCCGCGCAGACGAATATCGTTGCCCACGGCGCGGACTTCGGCATAGTGATTGATGCGAAAAATGCCCAAGGGACGGTTCAACGCCCACTGGCGGTAGAAGCCGAGCGTCCGTAGCCAACGTCGCTGCGCGTCTTCTTCATCCCACTGGTAGGCCGGGTCCATGAAGTCACCAATAAACGCGAAACGTCCCTTGGTGTCCATAAACTTACGAGCAACGTCTTCATACAGCGACTCTTCATACTGCGGTTTCTGCGTCGCGTCGATCATGTAGTCGTCAATGTCGTTGAACAACTCCAGCAGGTTAGCCCGATGCCGCATGGCCGGATGGGTAACAATGCCCTTGGCGCCAAACGTGACTACGCGCACGGTGTAGCCGCTGTCGATGGCCGCTTTGACAATTGCGCCCGCCACGCATTTCAACAGGCTGAGCTTCGCCGAATGGATTTGGGGAATCTCTTTGTCGTTGATGTGGTCACCGCCATAAACCCTCATCAGCGGATAGCGCATCGACCGCGACAGGTCGAGAATCACATAAAACTTGTGTTCGGGAACCACAATAAATTTTTTCACCACAACCTGCTGGTTCATCATGGCCAGGGTGAGCATCCGCCACGGCACGGTCAACCGTGAAAGGTCAATATGCTTGACCGACGAATTGAGCGTAAAGGCGGAAAAGCCGTCGACTTCCATCCCTTCTTCCGCCTGGAGGACCATCTGCAACCGCGATTTACTGAGCAGAGTCGAAGCGCGTCGGACGATGCTACGGTTCACTTCCGCGCAAATGCGCCGCGTGCGTTCGGGGATGACAGTTGCGATTGACATCGGATTCCAGGCCTCAAGGCGAGCTTGTGCTTATACCGCAATGTTTAGAAGTGGGTAGGAATCTTCTGCTTCTTCGTTCTCGCTGTCGGCCAGCAAGTTCTGGACGAGCATCGTGATGAAGTCAGGCGATCCGATCCGGTTGGCCGCTGCCTGGGCCGAGAGCGAAATCCGGTGCCGCAACACGTCAACAGCCACCCCGCGGAAATGGCGTCGCGAAACAACTTGGGAGCCTTCGATAAATGCATCGGCCACCGCGGCTTGTAACCAGTCGATCAGGCCGCGAGGACTACTGCCGCGTTCGACATATTCGAACATCGACTTGGTGATCAAGGCGTCAATTTGACGGCGAATCGCGTCGGAATTCGGCTCGCCAACCCGATTCCATTCGGCCAAGAGTTTGCGCAGCTCGTCCTGATGATGACCGCGAAGCGAGTCAGGCAGTTCCGAGTCGTCTGCCGTGAGCGTCAAGTCGCCGTCGGCGTTGACATAATGGGTTAACATAATGACCAGCCGAACCCGATCCCAGAGCCCCGGCTTTTTGTCCAGGACATGTTGCATCATGCTATCGCGCGAGGCGAACAGCTTGTCGCGAATGCCTTGAAAAAATGAGACCGTTTTGAGCCACACAGGGATTGGATCCGTCCAGGCTTCCGGCTTTTCCGGCTGGGCCGTGGGAGAACCTTGGCCATTGCCTGGGCCCCCGGCGGCAGGCTGAGCCGCTGAAGCTGCGGCAGGTTTCGTAGCGACCGGGCTACTGGCCTCGGCGCTGGCCGGAGCGCCAGGGCTGGGAACACCAGCCGGGGAAGGAGCCGGAGCGGTTGCTTGGGCCACAGCCGGTTGGCGAGGGGCCGGGGCTTTCTCGACGACTGCAGGACGTGGAGCCTGGGACTGCCGATAGATGTTCACTTTGGCGATCGACGTGTAATGCAAAATCGAAGGCGGTTGGACGAGCACTTTAAATGTAAAACGATCGGTCGAGGCTTCCGAAAGCGGATAGGTTCCTTCTTGCTCGACCGGGTTTTGCGTGGCAAACACAACCTGCGTCACACGGTTGCGATCGTCCGGATCGGGGAGCGGTACGCCAAAGCACATGGGATGTTTTTTACGGAGTTCGGCTAACTCCGCTCGATCCTCAGGATGGTAAGGCGTGTGGGATTCGTCTTTGTCGATTCGGGTAATCTGCTTTTCGGCCATCACTTCCAACATGGCCGCCTGCACCTTCGAGGGGGCGCGGTTAATTTCATCGGCCACCACGACGGTGGCGCACAACGGGCCGTCTTTGAAAATCAAGTCAGGCTGGCCGGTCTTCTTATCCAATTCCAACTGGCGGCTACCGATCAAGTCGCCAGGCAGCATGTCTGGCACAAACTGCACGCGACGGAAACGTAGGCCGACGCGTGCGGCAAACTCACTCACACAGGTTGTCTTCGCCTCGCCTGGCATCCCTTCAATCAGCACGTGCTTGCCTAACACGGCCGCGGCAACCACGCGACGAATCATATGTTCCTGGCCAAGAATCCGCTTGCCCATGTCTTCAGTGAGCTGGCCAATGATGCGGCGCGCAGCGTCCATATCGAGCGGCTCGTCAGACCGCATGGTATTGATCGTGTCGAGAAATCGATTCGGCATCAGGTGTCCTCTAGGTTCAGGGCCGATGTGCGGCAAGCTCCCCCTGCCGCATTACGCCGGAACAAGACGCGGGAAA
>JANQPJ010000331.1 GCA_028289525.1 Pirellulales bacterium | reverse complement strand
GGCCAGTAGCAGCGGTCGGTGACCGCTCGCGAAACAAGTGGTTTTACCGATTTCCAGAAAACAACCCGTTTTTCAAGCCCTGGTTTTTGGAACGACTGAATCTAGGAAGTTTTTAAGGGCCTACTAGCCCGACGCGTAAGCGAGGAAAATCACCAGAAATATCTCGCTTATGCGTCGGGCTAGTAGGCCATCAAACCTCACCAATCTGAAAAACTGATTGGCCCTGCGGCGCACGAGCACCTCGAAGGCTGGTAAGGACAAAAGCGAATATACCAGGCTCGTGTAGCGGGTCAAGCAAAAATAAGATTTCGATTCTAACAATCGAGCCAGGGCGGTTGGTGACGATTATGCCAAACAAAAGAGGGTTCGCCACAAAACCAGTGACGGGTGTTCTCAATTGGCCGTGGCCGAACGTCCTGCGCAAGGGCGTCAGGCTATAGTTTGACTGGAAGACGACATTCAGATATTGACGGATCGCATTCTAACTGGACAGTGCCACTTTGGCGTAGAGCACGACAATCCAAGCACGAAGCGAAGGGCGAGTGAATTGAGTCGTAACTTATTCACTCGCCCCTCGCTTCGTGCTTGGATTCTTATTCAGGGGCGTTGTCCAGCTAGAGCCAGTAAAACGTATTACCAGATCGGGGAACCTAGGTTTGAAAACTGGCTCGGCGGAAACACGAACGAACGCGATCGTCGATTTCAGGCGGCTACCGGCAGCGATGAAGACTCACGCCTGGCCTTTCGCGTTGGCTTGTGCTAGCGGAGTGTTGTTGTGCCTTTGTTTTCCGCCTTATGATTACCACAGTTTAGCCTGGATAGCGTTGGTGCCGTTGGCGCTGGCTTTACGCTGGCCAGTCGGTGGACGAGCGCTCTACCTGGGGGCCTATGCCGGTGGTCTGGTATTTCATCTTTCCGCACTCGACTGGATTCGCACGTGTTATTCCGGTCAAGGGTTTGGCGGACCGTATGCCGTTGGCTGGCTGATTGCCGGGCATCTGGGGGCGGTTTCGTTTCTCTGCTTGGTTTGGGCAGGTCGACGGTTTGCTGCTCGTGTTTCCTGGCCGCTGGCAGTGTCGTTGCCAGTGCTCTGGGGAGCATTCGAGTTGTTACGGTTTTACTTCGTGATGCTGATCGATCAAACCGGATTTACTTGGCTGCGGCTAGGCACGACCTTGGCCGATACCAGTTGTGTGGTTCAGATTGCCGATCTCGGCGGCGAATATCTTCTTTCGATGTTGCTGGCGGCTTGTTCTGGCGCCGTGGTCGACTGGGGCTTTGGAATCCCTCATGGGAAGCGCGGCTGGGCCCGTTGGGTAGCACCCATGGGAGTTGGAGTGCTGGTGTTAAGTGCTTGGGGATATGGCCACTGGCGACTTCAGCAGCCCAGCGGTGCGGACGGACCGGTGATTTGCCTGATGGGCGAGAATGAATTACCGCCACTCATTGCCAGTGAGCGAATTCCAACCAAGATCGTTGGGCAGGCTGATTCTGGGCCACTACGACCGGTGTCGTGGGGAGACGGTCAGTTGGTTTCCCGACGCCCAGACCTGCTGCTGTGGTCGGAAAGAGCCTTCCACCATGTATGGCTCGACTTGCCGGGAGATCGTCGTAAAGGGCAGCTAGCTGCATTGCCTGCCGATCTCGCGGGTCGTGTTCAAGGCGATTATCAAGCATATTCTCGGCACGTGCGCCGTCTGCTCGAAGAGACCGCGGCGCGTTTGCAGATTCCATTGGCGGTAGGATGCGATCGGGTGTGCGTTCGTCGCACCACAGCAGAGCGCTACAACGCGTTCGCCTTGATCGGTCCACAGCAGGGATATCAGGGATGCTACGACAAGCGTTACCTAGTGCCCTGGGCTGAATTCTTGCCCTATGACAAATATTGGGGGGATCGGAAAACCTTCGAACCACATTTTTGGCACGGCGAAGCGGAACGCACGTTTCAGCTACGGTCGCTGGCCGGTGTTTTTCGTGCCGGAACGGCCATCTGTTATGACCTTTGCTTCGCGGAGCATTTTATGGCCACAATGCGGGCCAGTCGTGATGAGCCTCCCCAGTTCTTTTTGCAAATTGGTTCGGAAGGGCAAGATGCGACCGGATGTTTACAGCGTTGGATGTTGCGCATGGCACGGCTAAGGGCGATCGAGACGCGCCGGGCAATTGTGCGCCATGTTGCCCATGGGTATTCAGGCGTGGTCACCAGCAATGGAAAGTATCTGGCCTGTGGCGGAACCGAGCCGATTGATCGTCCGGTTTTACTGCCTGCGGTGCCGATCGACGATCGCACGACGTTTTATACACGCTGGGGCAATTGGTTGCCGGTGGTTTGCCTGCTGATCGTGGCAGGCGTAGTGGGATTGCCGAAGCGTCAACGGTAGAGAAGAATCCAGCGCCATCAAGCCCACAGGCAGAACAGCTTATTTCCCACCACCGCCACCGCTATCCACACGATGGGTTCTGGCGTTCAGGGCATATGGATCGCCGGTAACTGGGCTAACAGGAATTCCCTCTGGAAAGTAATCGATGTGTTCCAGGTCGCTAATCTGGGTGGGAAAATTGCCTGTGTTCAAGTAATACCGCTCAACGGCCGAGTTAATCTCGGCGATGTTTTTGTCATCGGCCGCCGCTTGGGCTAAATCGCTGGAAACATTTACCCGAGGAAGGAGCATCGCCGCGATGATCCCCAAGATGGTCACCACGGCCAAAAGTTCCAGTAATGAGAATCCGTGCTGAGCGTGTTTGTGTGGCATCGAGATGTTAAGGGAAAAATTTGAGAAAGTCTGAGGATGTAGCCAGGACTTTGCAATCCTCCTAGAACTGTAGCTAGGGCTCCGATCAGTTTTTCAAACTGGGGGAATTTGGTGGCCCACTAAGCGCGACGCGTAAGCAAGGAAAACAGCCAGAAGTGCCTCGCTTACGCGTCGGGTTCGTGGGCTTTAAAAATTTCCTCGATTGAAAAAATGACTCGCCCTAGAACTGTAGCATACGATAGTGCGTCCAGTGGATGGTTGTGGTAGAAAGGCGGGGAATGTTGTCGTGGGAAAAGTTACTACAATCAGACCTATGGCGGCGCAAACGAACCCAAAGCGGATCTTCACACGAGCGGCCTGCTTCCGATTTCACAACGATTTATCGTTCTACCTGCCATGCCCCCTTCGCTGATTGCCGATTTACTGATTATTCTCTCCGCCGGGTTTGTGGCTGGCTTGGTGTGCCGGCAACTGCGCGTGCCGGCCTTGATTGGCTACATGTTGGTGGGCGCGTTGATCGGCCCAGGCGGCACGGGGCTGCTTCAGGGAACCAGCCACGCGATTGAAAATCTCGCCGAGTTAGGCGTGTTTTTGTTGTTGTTTTCGATTGGCTTGGAGTTTTCTCTGGGCGAATTGCTGCGTTTGGGACGCCACCTTGTGATTGGCGGCAGCGCTCAAATGTTGTTGGTTGCCGTACCGGTCACGTTCGTGCTGATGCGACTCGACTATGCTTGGCAGTCTAGCGTGCTGTTGGCCTCGGCCGCCGCGTTTAGCTCGACAGTCGTCGTCTTCAAAACCCTGGCCGAGTGGGGAAAAACCAGTTCGCCGTCGGGTCGGCGTGCGGTGGGGATTTTGCTGTTTCAAGACGCGGCTCTGGTGCCGCTGTTGTTGCTGATTCCGATGTTGACCGGCGATGGCGATGCTCCGACGACTGGCGACTTTCTAGCCTTGGGGGTGCAGTCGGCCTGTTTCATCGCCTCGGTGGTTGCGATGCGCGCGGTCCTGGCTCGGTGGTTGATTCCGTTGCTTGCCCAACTGAGGAGTCCCGATTTGGTGGTCTTGGCCGCCTTGGTAGTGCTTGGCACGGTGACGTTTGCCTCGCACCAGTTGGGCTTGCCGGCGGCGGTCGGCGCGTTTGCCGCCGGGCTGATGTTGAGTGGCAACCGGTGGACTGGCCAAATTGATGCGTTGGTGCTGCCTTTTCGTGAAGCCTTTGCCGCTGTGTTCTTTGTCAGCCTGGGCCTGCTGTTGAAGACCGACACACTGCTCGGCGCGCCGTTGGTGATCTTGGGCTTACTGGTGGGGCTGGTCGTGCTGAAAACCGTGGCCGCGACGATTGCCCTACGGCTGACCGGATTGATTTGGCGCGATAGTTTCGCGGTCGGATTAGGGTTAGCCCACATTGGCGAGTTTGCCTTTGTGATCGTGGCCACTGGTCTGCAGGCAGGTTTGCTCAATTCTGAGCAGTCACAGGCGTTTGTAGCCGTGGCCCTGGTGTCATTGGTGCTCTCCCCGTTTCTGCTGAACCGTAGCTTGCGTCGCGTCGGGGCGAGCCAGCAATCTGACTCAGAAGTTAGCCCTGCGCCACTTGCAGACGCACCGGTTCGGCAGGCGGTGATTATCGGCATCGGGCCGATCGGACGGCAGCTTGCTTCACGGCTCGAAACCACTGGGCATAACGTCTGTCTGGTCGATCGTAGCCCGCTCAACTTACATGGATTTGCCCAGCAAGGGTTTCGCACCGTGGCCGGCGAAGCGACCGAATTGGAAACGCTCGATCGTTCGCGCGTGGCGCTGGCCGAATTGGTGATGGTCGTACTTCCTGAAGACACCACCGCTCTGGCAGTGGTCCGCAACATACGCGCGATCAACCGACAAGGCAAGCTGATTGTTCGTTGCCGGTATCATGCCAACGAAGAAGATTTGTTGGCCGCGGGGGCCAACCATGTGGTGAGCGAAGAGTTCCATGCTGGCCAGGCGCTGCTCCAATTGTTGACCAATCACCGCCAGCATGTGGTGGCGGAAAGCGATCGCGAAATGAAGCATTAGAGCAAGTTCACTCGCTTGCGCGTCGCGCCTTGGATTGGTTTTGAAATGCGTTCTACGGACGCTGGAGGCGATAGTTGTAAATCGGCAAGTGGCGGTAATAGACTTCGAGCATAAATAGGTGCATGCAGGTGACGTAGAGTCGCCCGCCGTGACTGCCCCATTCGTCCCCGTCTGGATCCCAGCTACCCCGCTCGCGCCCCCGTTGGATCTGTTTCTCTGGCAGGAGTTGCCGCATCACCCGATTCCAGTGCGTCCAGGTACTCCCTTCCATGTGGTGGCACACCTGGGCCGCGTAGTACCAAAAATAGGCGTTCCGCTCTTCCCAACTCATGCCGACCTGGTTGATGTATTCGGTGCCGACCAACAGCCTTGGGTCGTCCTGAGCCCAGCCAAGATATTGTCGACACAGCAAGCCTTCGGCTGTCATCGCCGGGCTGGTGTGCAAGCCTGGCATATAAAGATATTGAGAGCCCTTGGAACCGGGAGCTTGAACCGAGTCGAGAAATTGAGAGATCCGTTCAAAAACCTCATCCGGCACGGCGATGTATGCCATGCGAGCACTCTGCAGAGCCATTACGAACCAACCGGTCACCGAAGTGTCGGACTGCGAGCCTGGATAGTAACGCCAGCCGCCATGCTTGGGGTCTTGGGCCGCAATCGCATAGGCCACCGCTTGTTCGGCCGGTTGTTTGAACTTGGGATCGCGCGTCATGCCATACAGCTCGCACACCGCAATCGTTGCCTGGGCATGGGTATACAACCGGTGATGGGCTAGTCCGCCAGAAAAAAAACATCCCTGCTTGTCTTGTTGCTTGAGTAGCCAGTTCCACCCTCGCCGTACGACCCTGGTAAACGGCTCGCTGGCCGGCCCCTGATGGGTATGCCCTGCTCCTTGAAACGCCAGCAAGGCCATTGCCGTGGCCGCGACTCGATTTTCGCTCGATCCACCATCGGCATACGGACCACGCAACGACCACGAGCCATCGTGCCGTTGGTTGCGGGCTAGCCATTTGAGGCCCTTGAGCACTGCGGCTTCAGTCGTGGCATCGCCGCCATAGGCCGACAGCAAAGCGTGCTTCAAGGCTTTGGTCCGCCCATTCAAGGCCATGCCGATCGTCGGCGACTCGATTTTGCCGCTGGAACTTGTGGCAAACGCCGCGATGGGTACCTGGGGCGGAGTCGCCAAGGGCTCGTCGAGCGGAGGCAACTCATCGGGCGTCAAAACCTGTTCGTCCACCTCAGGCTGGCTCTCGGTGGTCAGGCGAAATGAACGCTCGTCAAGCTGTTCGCCCTCGGTCTCGGCATAGCGGACCTCGAGTTCCACTGGACCGTCCTCCTGCTCGGAAAACACCCAAAGCCCGATGACGATTAGAAACAGCATGTGAATGATTGAACTCAGTAGCCACGGAGGCGATTTTTTCAAAGCTGGCGATAGCTGCCGAGAGTGGGCTACCCAATCGGCTTCCGTGCCTTGGGAGAACTCGTCTGGACGGCGAGCGGTGACCTCGATTTGGGCGGAGGCCTCGACCAACTCTGGCTCAGCCTGTTCGGCTGGCCAGCGAAACGGCTCGGCGGTTGCATTCGACGGAGGTTGGACAACCAAGGGAGGAGTTGGCAGTAGTTGACTGGGGTCGTCAAGCGAAGCATTTGGCGGTGCCACCGCCGAGACGGGGGCGACCGACTGGGAAACGACCGGAGGCGCAGGGACTGGCGGGGCCACCGGTGGAGCCGGAGGCATCGAGCCATTTGCCTCAGAACTCACCTGGCGTGATGGATCGTAATTGCCCATCGCCTCTGCTCCGACCTGGTTTGAGAAAACGTGCCGTGGCACACATGTCTGCCTGGTGCTCTGGTGCCTCTTCCCAGAGAATACCGAAGTATTGTGTACCAAGCAGATTTGGCGTGACAAAAGATTCGCATAAAAAGCGGCCAGCCACCTACTTACGAGTCTATCAGTCACTCTGTAGAGCGCCAAGAAAAAGTCTCTGGTGCCTGGGCTGTTATGACGTTTGTGCGGCCAATTCAGGCTAGAGAGGAGGCCTGACAGCGTCGAGCAGTCACCTGGGCAGGCAAATCTCATGAAATTTGGCGCCAGTGGCCACCAACCCCGCCGATCTGAATTCGACAAGAAAAAGGTGGGGTTCGTGTTGAATCGAACCGATAAGGTACAAAATCGTTTGGTGAGAGGCTTTGTTACAAAAATATGAGATAGCAAGGCTTTGGCTGTTTCGTGAGGGGCCACTGGCCCTTGCTTTGCCATCGACTTGGTAATTTTCTTGTTTGGTAAGACCAGGCAGGGCTCGACGGCCTGTCGACAAGTGTTATAATACACGGCTTGCTGATGGCGTTTACCCGCCAGCCAGGCAACCGATTCACCAAGATTGGTGAACCCATGACGCGGGGTGGAGCAGTCCGGTAGCTCGCGAGGCTCATAACCTCGAGGTCGCAGGTTCGAATCCTGTCCCCGCCACTCGAGTGGTTTGCACGTTGTCGCAACCACTCGCACGCCCCGGCAAAACCGGGGTTTTTTCTTGCGCGGTCGGTTAGCTTTGCGGCCCGCTGCTACCCGATGCGTGCGCCTGCTGCGCCGCTTTGGTTTCGCCCTTCACCGCTGCCGCGAAATGTTCGTCCGTCGTCATCAGGTAAGTGTCGATGGTGAATCCCCGTGCGCCTTGAATCACTCGATCTTTTGCGCGATCAAGAATTGGTAACCATACCAGGCGCCAAAACGTCGCCGCATTTCGATTTCGGTTTCACTCATCGCAACGATTCCGAGCGCCTGCTTGTCTGGCTGATATTTGGCCTTCAGCGCCGGCAGTTTTGCTGACAAGGGCGTATAATAGTCAGCCCACCACGCCGAATCAGGTAACGTGAAGCCGCCAATGAACCGGTAGCCACTTTCACGAATCACTGCGATGATTCCCGAGATATTCGTCATCGCTGGATATTCAGCGCCAAAGAACTCAGCAACCTCGGCAGGAGGGGACTCGTCGAGCCACACGAGTTCCGTGAAGGCGACATAGCCTGAGCGGCGCAGCAAGGGTCGCCAGGCATGCAGCGCTTCGCGAATCCCCATGATATAGGCCGCCCCTTCACACCAAATGAGGTCAAAGCTAGCCGCCGGAAACCCCAACGCGGTCATGTCTGCGTTCTCGACTTTGACGCGGTGGGATAAGGACGATTCCTTGGCTCGCCGACGCAGCTCTGCGAGATACTCGTCACAATTGTCAACCGCGGTAATGCAGCCGGTTGTGGCCTTGGCCAGCACCATGGTCTGCATGCCGGGGCCACAGCCGATGTCCAAAATTTCGGGACGATCTGGTAAACTAGAGCAAAGCGACAGGGCTTTGAGTGTGCAGTCGCGATTGCCAGGGCCTTGACGTGGAAGGTCTCGTTGCACTTCGTAAAACACGTCGAGCAGGCGAGGGTCGAGATGATTCATGCCAGTTTGTCCTTGGGCGAGCGTTACCACTGCATGATTGTAATGAGCGTGGATTGATGATTGAAACCGCGATTCCATCATGCATAACACCGGGAAACAAAATGTTGTCACGCTACACGATGTACCGTCGCCGGCCAGCGGATGCTGGTCCTCTGCCAGAGGGCATCCGCCAGGACACGCGCTATTTCACCAGGCATGTGCTCCGGCCAACCCAGGCGATCGTCGAGGCCTATCTTGCCGATCCGACCGATGCTGCCTGGCGGGTTTTTCGGAAGGCCTACCGAGCGGTGCTGGCCGAACGGTTTGCCGCCGAGCGTGCGGCCTTTGAACAGCTTGCGCAACTGGCCACGAATAACGACGTCTATCTCGGCTGCAATTGTCCGACGAAAAAGAATCCGATCGTGGGGCGTTGCCACACTTACTTGGCCTTGGAGTTCATGGCCAGCAAGTTTTCTGATCTGAAGATCCAGGTTGAGCGTTGAGCGGATTATTTTGATTTCTACTCGTGTGATTCGCCCAATTCTCGGAAATGAGAATCTATCACTTGGGCCGCGTTTGGATCGTCAGCCTGGGCGTGCGACTCGTCAGGCAAACGCCGAACCCCGGTCGGCAAGAATGGGTCTAGCAGCGAATCGTGCTCGCCATGCTCCAGGCCGAGCAGGTGACCCATCTCGTGTAGCACTGCGGTTAACAGGTCGGCCCGATTGGCCGCTGGGCCGTTTGCCAGAGCTGGCCATGATGAGGTGTCGGCGACTACCAAAAACTCTTCGTGCTCCAGCGGCGTTTTGTCAACAAACCAGCCATGTCCGTTGGCGTTGTGGTCGACCAGAATCGTGTCGCCGGTGGCTAGGGCCAGGCGGTCGCCAGGCAGGTCGGTGACGTTCAGCGACACCGAATCGAGTTGTTGCACGCTCGTGGGGTCGTAGACCGTGGCAAGTTGGGCCCTTGCCGCTTGGGCCAATGGCGCTAGGTCTGAGGAAGTAATCGACTCGACCATTGAATTCAAGGCGGCCGGAGCAGCCGCTCGCTGCGGGCTGCCTGGCGTATATTCCACGTGCAGCAAAGGAGCGCCCGCCGAACCGGCATCGAAAGAGTCGGCCGTGCGTTCACCGCTGCCGGTAATCAGGAAAGCCAGCGCGTTGCCAGATGACCAACCGCCGCGATCGACAATTTCCTGAATCACGGCGGCCAGATTCGGAGTTTGTTGGTCAGGGCCAGCTTCGCCAGGAGTATTCCAGGCCACAGGCGACCAGGCGACCGAGGCCGAAGTGGTCGAACGGCTCGAGATGCTATTGTCGGTCGTGGTGTAGGGCGATGCGTTATTCGTATCTTCTCCGCGGATGGTCAGCGACGTCGAACTGCTGTTGGGGTCGTCCACTTGGAATTGAATGTACGCATGGTCGATCGTGGCCCCTTGAGGAATCGTGACGTCTCGGAATCGAATGCCGACAGTCTGATCTCCGCCGGCGTCAAAGACCAGCTCTAGGTCGGAACTGCTAACTCTCACGTCTCCGTTGGCCCGCTCCTCGGCGTCGTCGTCCGACGCGGCAACCCGGGCTTCAAACGTTTCGGAGAAACCACCGGTCGGCGTAACGGTAATGGTAAGCGACTCGACCAGTGAACGAGGATCGCTTGCGCCGCCGGTCGTGCCGTTGTCGATCACGGAGAACTGAAACGTTTCCGGACCGCCGATGGCGCCTGGCGCAGGCATGAACTGGATGCCTTGAAGCTGGGCCAGACTGTACGAGCCTGGCGTGACAACGGTCATCCCATCGGCCAGCACAATCGACCCCAAGCTGAGCGATGGAACCGCGTCGACCTGATACTGGAGCGTTTGGCCGGCTTCATCCACGCCGCCGCCGGGACCAAAGTCGAGGCCCCCTAGGCCGAGCGTCGCGGCGCCGGAGTCGATCTCGACGACGAGCGGATCGACCATGCCGGCGAGACGTTCCGGCGGGTCGTTCACCTCCGACACATTGACCGTAAACGTCGTTTCCACCGATAGCGCCGGGTTGCCGGTGTCGGTTGCTCGAACGGTTAGCTCGGCCGTGCCGGCGGCGTCGGTCGCCAGGTTCAAGGTGAACGTCCCGGCACTGGAGTCGATTGGAGTGCTAGTGAACAGGCTAGGATTCGTGTTGTTGGTGATCGTGTAGGTTAGCAGTGGATCAGCGGTCAGGTCGTCGTCGAAGGCGGCAAACAGATCGACGACCGGGGCCGCCGCATCCTCGGTCGTATTGATATTGGGGATGCCGACGGTGGTGGGCTCGGTGTTGGGGATCGGAATGCTGGAGTATTCGATCTGTAACAATGGCGCCGCACTCGACACGCCATTGAATGACTCGGCAACCCGTTTGCCGGCACCGTCGATGATAATGGCGAGGGCGTTGTCTTCAACCCAATCGGGATGGTTCACGATTTCCTGGATGATTGACGCCAGGTCGGGCGTTTGTTGGTCGGGGCCAGCCTCGCCCACTTGATCCCAGGGCGCCGGCGACCAAGGCACGCTGGCCGTGGTGCGGGTGCGCGAGGTAATGTTGCTGTTGACGCTTACAAATTGAGCCGCGTCGCCGGTCAATTCCCCATGGATCATGAGCGAGGTAGCAACCGAGTCTGTTTCATCGGTTTGAAACTGAATCGAGGCGTGCAAGATCGTTGACGCTGGAGGAATGTTAATCCCGGTGAAACGCAGGCCGATGGTCTGTTGGTTGCTTCTGTCTTCGGTCAACTCCAGGTCGCTGCTGCTAAGCCTGACCGCGCCGCCGCTCCGCTCCTCGGCGTCGTCGTCGCTGGCCGCCACGCGAACCTCGAGCGTTTCGGGGCTGGCCACCGTGATGGCGAGCGATTCGACCAGCGTTTGAGGATCGCTAGCGCCGGCGGTCATGCCGTTGTCGGTCACCGAAAAGCTAAACGCCGTCGGGCCGCCGCTGACGCCAGGAGCCGGGCGGAACTGCAGGCCTTGCAGAGTTGCCAAATCGATGGGGCCGGGGGTAACGACCGTGAGGCCGTCGGCCAACAGAATGTCACCGAGCGCGGCTGGCGGCACAGCCGTGACCGCGAAGCTGAGCGTTTGCCCACTTTCGTCGTTGCCGCCGCCTGGCGCATAGGCCAAGCCTGCCAGCCCGAGCGATGTGGCAGGGGCATTGATCGAAAGGCCCAAGGGTTCGACATTGCCTGCGGTTCGCTCAGGCTGGTCGTTCACTTCGGTCACAGTGATCGTGAGCGATTCGTTTAAAACCAGCGGATCGCTGGCGCCGTTGGTCGTGCCGTTGTCGGTGACCGAAAAGCTGAACGTGGTTGGCCCGCCGTTGGCGTCGTCGGTCGGGCGAAATTGCAGCCCTTGGATTTGAGCCAAAGTGTAAGAACCTGGGGTCACCACGGTCACGCCATCGGCCAGCAGCACGTTGCCAATGGCCGCCGAGGGAATCTCGGTGACGGCAAACGTGAGCGTCTGACTGTTTTCATCGGCGCCGCCACCGGGAGCATAGGCCAAACTCTCCAGCCCCAGGCTCGTGATGCCTGGATCTTCGGCCACCACCAGATTGTCGACCATGCCTGCGGTTCGCTCTGGTTGGTCGTTCACTTCGGTCACGGTGATCGTGAGCGACTCGTTCAGCATTTGCGGATCAGAAGAACCGGCAGTGGCGCCGTTGTCGGTGACTGAAAAGCTGAACGTGGTTGGCCCGCCGCCGGCGGCGTCGTCGGCCGGGCGGAACTGCATCCCTTGGATTTGGGCGAGCGTATAAGAACCTGGGATCACTACGGTCACGCCATCGGCCAGCAGCACGTTGCCAAACGCGGCCGAGGGAACCTCGGTAACGGCAAACGTCAAGGTTTGGCCAGCCTCATCACTGCCGCCGCCGGGAGTGTAGGCCAACGCGTCCAAACCCAGGCTTGTGGCGCCGGAGTCTTCGACGACCATCAGGTTTGTGACCGCGCCGGCCGTGCGCTCTGGCCGATCATTCACTTCAGTCACGGTAATCGACAGCGACTCGTTCAACGTTTGGGGATCGGCCGAACCGTTGGTCGCGCCGTTATCGGTGACTGAAAAGCTGAACGTGGCTGGTCCGCCAGCGGCGTCGTCGGTCGGACGAAATTGCAGCCCTTGGATTTGAGCCAGAGAGTAGGAACCAGGCGTCACCACGGTCAGGCCGTCGGCTAGCAACACATTGCCAAGCGTGCCTGAGGGAACTGCGGTGACGGCAAACGTGAGCGTTTGGCCAGTCTCGTCGCTGCCGCCGCCAGGGCCGTAAGCCAGCGTATCGAGGCCCAAACTCGTTGTGTCGGAGTCCTCGGGAATCAGCAGATTGTTTACCATGCCAGCGGTTCGTTCTGGCGAATCGTTCACCTCACTCACCGTTACCGTAAAGGGGGCATCGACAAACAGGCCGTTGGTGTCGGTGGCCCGAACCCTTAAATCGGCCGAACCGTTGGCGTCGCCTGCATAGTCCAAGGTGAGCGTGCCGGCGACCGTGTTGATCGGCAAGGCCGTGAACAGACCGGGATTGGTGTTTTGCTCGATGGTGTACGTCAACAGATTGTCGGCATCTTCCACATCGTCAAACGCAGCGAACAGATGGATGACGGTGCTGGCCGCGTCTTCGACTACCTGAACGTTGCCGATGCCTGTGGTGGTGGGCGTTTCGTTGAACTCGATGACGGTGATTTCAAGCGACTCGACGAGCGTTTGTGGATCGCTCGCGCCGGTAGTGGTGCCGTTGTCAGTGACTGCGAAACGGAATTCGGCTGGCCCGCCCACGGCTCCCGGGGCCGGTCGGAACTGCAGGCCTTGCAATTCAGCCAGGGTATAAGGGCCAGGGGCGACTACCGTGACGCCGTTGGCCAGCAGAATCTGTCCTAGTCCGGCTGCGGGGACTGCCTGGACGGCATAGGTTAACGTTTGGCCGGCTTCATCCGCTCCGCCGCCAGGGCCAAATTGTAGGCCGGCAAGCCCCAGCGACGTCGCCGCACTGTCTTCGACGACCAGCAGATTTTCGACCGTGCCGGCGGTTCGTTCAGGCTGGTCATTCACTTCGGTCACGGTGATCGTCAGCGACTCGACGAGCGTCAGAGGGTTGCCTGCGCCGGCGGTGGTCCCATCGTCGGTCACCGAAAAACTAAACATCGTAGGCCCGCCGCTGGTGTTGGGCAGCCCGCGGAATTGCATCCCTTGGATTTCGGCCAGCGAATAAAGGCCAGGAGCGACGACCGTGACTCCATCGGCCAGCAGCACCTCGCCCACGGCTGCCGAGGGGACTTCCGTGACGGTGAACGTGAGCGTTTGTCCGTTTTCGTCGGTACTGCCGCCGGGACTATAGGCCAAGTTTTCCAGGCCCAAGCTCGTGGCGCCAGAATCTTCGGTCAGCAGCAGGTTGTTGACCATTCCGGCCGTGCGAACCGGTGGGTCGTTGACTTCGCTAATCGTGACCAGCAGCGGGGTGTCGACAGCCGCGCCGGCGGTGTCGGTCGCGCGGACCGTTAGCGTGGCCGTCCCCGCCGCGTCGGCGGCATAGTCCAACGTGAGCACGCCAGTCACTGGATTGATCGGCGTGGCGGCGAACAGGCCGGGGTTGGTGTTTTGTTCGATCGTATAGGTCAGTGCCGCGTCGGCATCCTCGGTATCGTCGAACGCCGCAAACAGGTCGATCATCGAGCTGGCCGCGCCCTCGACGACTTGGACATTGGCCAAGCCCGAGGTGGTTGGCGGCGTGTTGGTGTTGAATTCCACGAGCAAACGCGGCGCCGAGGCTGCGGTGCCGTCGATCGATTCGGCCGTTCGCTCCCCGGTTCCGGTAATTAGAAACACCGCCGCGTTGCCAGATGCCCAGCCAGGACGGTTGACCACCTCTTGCAGCACAGACTTTAAGTCGGGCGTCTGTTGGGCGAGGCCTGACTCGCCTACGGAATTCCAGGCAGGCGGATTCCAGGCCACCTGGCTCGTGGTCGTGGGGCGTGATGAAAGGTCGAAGTCAGGCGAATTAAACGTCAGGGCATTGTCGGCGGCTTGAGCACGCACGGTCAACGCTGTCGGCTCGGTGTTCACCTCGTCGGCCGTGAACTGAATGATGGCCGAAGTGATTTCAGCTCCTGGCGGGATGGTAAGATCGGTGAAACGAAGGCCTACGGTTTGATTGCCGCCGCCATCAAAGGCCATTTCCAGGTCGCTGCTTCGCAACCGTGTGTCGCCATTGGCGCGTTCTTCCGCGTCGTCATTACTGCTGGCGATTTGGCGTTCGAGCACGCCGATTGAAATCGTAATGTCATTGGTCGAAATGAACTGGCCATCGTTGGCCGAGAGCCGTAGGACATAGACGCCGGGGCCGCTAAAGTTGGCGGTTGTGTCGACGGCATTCGTGTCTCCAAAAGTGACCGTTCCAGGGCCGGAAACGATCGACCAGGTGGTGATGACGCTCGGCAGATCGTCGTCGGTCACGGTGCCGTCGAGCTGGACCGTCGTGTTGGAGGAGAGGGTTTGATCAGGCCCGGCGTCGACCGTTGGCGGCTGATTGCCTCCGGTGGGAACCAGGACGGCTTCATAAACTCGACCGTCGGCGCCGTTATCGACCTGACCGTCGGCGATATAGATCGCCAGCGCGTCGGGACTGTCGTTCGGATTTGAAGTGGGGGCAAACGTCAGGCCCTGCGCCGACTCTGGCGTGGGGCTGAAGCCGCTGATGTCATACGATTCGATGAATGTGCCGTTGAGAGAATATTCGACAATCAGATTTTGCGTGCCGTCGAGCACAAAGAGATGTTGCGATTCTTCATGGAAGGCGATGCCTTCGGCGTCGTTTAGCTGGTCCTCGACTAAAAAACGGTCGATGAATTCGAGGTCGTTGGTATAAGTGAGCACTTGCAACTCACCACCGGTGTCGCCGCTGACGACATACAACCGGCCTGTGGCGGGGTCCGACGTAATCCCTTCCGGGTCGTTGGCCGTGGCGACGTCGTCTGCGGTGCTCTGCTCCAACAACGGATTGTTCAGATTGCTGTCGTATCGGGTAATTAGCCGGTCGCCAGTGTCGTTCGTCACATAAAAAAAACCGTCGAATTCGTTGTAGGTGATTCCGGTCGGCTCGGTGTTGCCGCTGGTGATCTCGCGGATCACCTGATCGCCCTGCAGGTTGGTCTCGAAAATGTTGGCACCAGTAAAGATCGACGAGATTTCGTTAATCTCAGAGTCAGCCAAATAGAGATTGCCAGACGGCGGATGGTAGGCAATACCGGCTACGTCCGTGCTGCGAATGATTCCGCCATCCCAGGTATCAAAATGACCTACCTGGGTGATCGTGCCCGTCAGTAGTCGCCGGTTTTCGAGTGATTCCAGCGCGAGTGAACGCCGCTTCCAATGCATGGTCGAAACCTCCGGCTTCGATAGACCGTTCCTGGGTGTCGGTTCAGCCAGCAAGACGAGTGCCCCACAGGCTTTACGCCACTTGGGCTGAGGGCGGTTTGCTGAATCCTGCTTTGAACCGTGGCTAGTCGGTTGCTGAGTATTGAATGCTTGTTGATGTAAATAAATTGCAGCTTTCTCAGGATGTGCGTTCATCCCAAGGTGGTGGCTAATATTGAATCACCCATGCGAGGTAGTAGATAACCTAGCAATTTAGAATATGAGTTTAATGTTCAGGCAAAAAGAGTCAATTGTCTGTTTAAAGAAAAATAAAAAGAATGAGAGGTAAGCGTATTATGAAGAGTTCAGGAGGCAGGCCAGTTGACTTAGGGGCCCTGGGTGGGGGTTCTGGTTTGCGATTTGACGCGCTCGCGCCTACGAACAACGAATAACTAAAAACCAAAAACCAAAAACTAAAAGCTTCTTTGTTGACGCCGCTGGTGCCATCTCAAGAAGAGCGCAAATAGGGCCAAAGTGGCCGTGATGCCGGCTAGATCGGCGGCGAGGTCTTTGGCTTGTAAGGAACGCCCGGTGAGCGGTTGGGTGCATTCATCGGCGATGGCGCAGAGCACGGATAGGCCAAAGACGAGCAAAACCCGTTTGGCGAGGCCAAGCCCAGGTACTCGCCACAGGCTGCCTAGCAGTAGCAGGCAGCTCAAACCGGCATAGGCGCTGGCGTGCAGCGCGATTTCCCAACGCAACGAGAAGGGCAACGCTTCTTCCCGAACATGGGTACCGACAAACATGAGCGTCAGGTAGATGCCGGTGACCATGGCCAAGGCGATTCCCCAACGCGCGTTTGGCGACCGAGAAACGGTTCGTTCTACAGACATGGGGTTAGGACCGAACCAGCTTGCCGAAGGTGCGTAGGATGAGCCCCAGGTCGAACCAGAAGGAACGTTGCCGGAGATAAGTCTGTTCTAGGCGAATTTTTGCTGGCAGAACTTTTTCGAGATAGGCCGTCTCGGGTTCAGGCGATTGGGCCAGTACCTGTTCTTCATCGCGGTAGACAACCGAAGCCAATCCGGTGATGCCTGGCCGCACGCAAAGCAGCTCGTCGAATTCGGCGGGAAACTTGGCCACGTATTTCGGCACTTCAGGTCGAGGGCCTACGAGACTCATCTCGCCGCGCAGCACATTGAGCAACTGGGGCAGTTCGTCCAGCTTGGTCCAGCGGAGCAGGCGTCCGATCGGGGTGATGCGGGCATCGCCGCTCGAGGTAACCTGGGCATGCTGGCCGGAGTGGTGGACGACCATCGAGCGAAACTTGAAGATCATAAAGGGCTGTTTGCCGCGGCCCAAGCGAGTTTGCCGAAAGAAGATCGGGCCGGGCGAGGTGAATTTTACGGCCATGCCCAAGACGACCAGCAACGGGGACAGGACAACCAAGCCTGTGCCAGCGGCCAGCAGATCGAATGCCCGCTTCATCCCAGCGGACAGCTGGCCTGGGCCACTCGGGCATACCGTGGTTTTCGGCAACCTCGTACTCATCGGGCGTACCGTTGGCAAAGTTGAGTGACGACGCGAATCACGTGTTCCTGTTCGTCGTCGCGCATGCCGGGGAACAACGGCAGGCTGATTCGACGCTGCCATTCGGCCGTGGCGACCGGCAGGTGGGCCGAAGTCCAGTGGAACGTCTTGGCATAGTATGGATGCAAATGCAATGGACGCCAGTGGACCGAACAGCCAACACCATGCTCGCGCAGGAGATCGACCATTTCATTACGATCGATCGACAGTTGGTCCAGATTCAGTTGGATGGGATACAAGTGCCAGGAATGCATCCGGTTCGGCGACGAACTGGGCAGTCCCAGGGCTGAGAGCGATTGGAACGCCGCCGTGTAGTTGGCGGCCAGACGTTCGCGTTGGAGCCGCATCGCTTCAGCCCGTTCCAGTTGATGCAGACCAATCGACGCCGCGATGTCGGTCATGTTGTATTTGTAGCCGGCCGCGAGAATCTGGTAGTCCCAACTTCTGCCGCCGGAGAAACGGTTCCAGGCGTCGTACGACAGCCCATGCAGCGACATGTTCTTCATCCGCTCGGCCAACTGAGGATCAGACGTAACGGCCATGCCGCCTTCTCCAGTGGTGAGCGTCTTGTTGGCGTAAAACGAAAAGCAAGTCACCGAGGCGGTGTCCTCGCCACAACGCCGCCAAGGACTGTTGGCATCGGCGCGATAAGCGGCCGGCACCGCATGGGCTGCGTCTTCGACCACGAACAGGCTGTGTTGTTCGGCAAACTCGGCCACCGCGTCCATGTCGATCATGTCGCCGCCGACGTGGACCGGGATGATGCCGACCATGTCGATCGGCTGAGACGACAGAAACTGGCCAGCTCGGGCATCTTCCAGCTTGCGCTGGGCGTCTTCCAGGTCCATGTTCAGGGTTACCGGGTCGCAGTCGACCAGAATCGGAATCGCGCCTTGGTACCGCACGATCTCGGCCGTGGCGGCAAAGGTCATCGTTGGCACCAGCACGCCTTGCCCTGGCCCCAGGCCGAGGGCTTCGACCGCCAAGTGGAGCGCCGCGGTGCACGAATTGACCGCCACCGCGTGTTTAGCGCCCACGGCCGTGGCAAATTCTTCTTCAAACTGTCGGGTACGAGGACCGGTGGTCAACCAGCCCGATCGCAGGCATTCGACCACTTCGTCGATTTCGTCATCTGTAAGTTCCGGTCGAAAGAACGGAACTGAGAGCCGCGATTGATCGCGAACGCTGGTAGCCATCGTGATTAGACTCCTGTATGAGCGAATGCTCGTTGGTAAATCGCGGCGCAGGCTGACGCGACACGACTCAGGTCGAAATGCTCTAGTACATGTTGGCGACTGGCCAAACGCATCGCTGGCCAGTCGTGACGCTGATCGAGTAAGCGGCCGATCGCCTCGGCCAGGGCCGTCGCATCGCGCGGCGGAACCAGCACCCCATTCTGGTTCGCTTGAACCACTTCCTTACAGCCAGGCATGTCGGTGGTGACCAAAGGCAGCCCCAGAGCGCCCGCTTCCAGCAACACGCGAGGAACCCCTTCACGATAGTAACTTGGCAACACAAACAGATCGGAAACACTGAGCAAGCCAGGCACATCGTCAGCCACGCCCAGGTACCGCACCACGTCGGCTGCCTGATCAATCTGTTGCCGGGCAACCGCTTGACGGCCTTCGCCTTCCAGTGGACCGGCCAGCAGAAAATCGGCCTCCAGGCCCTGCTGCCGCAGCCGTCGAGCGGCTTCGATAAATTCCAACACGCCTTTGTGGCGAACGAGCCGAGCGATCATCGTGACCACCGGCCGCGTGGTAACCCCCAGTTGCTCGCGCAGCTCTGCCTGACGCGCCTCGCTGGGGCGTTGTTGTTCCAGAGCAGCCACGTCGACGCCGGAGCCTCGGACCAACGTTTGGCGGTCGGGCGATACCATCTGTTGGTCGAGAAAATATTGCTGATCGTCTTGGTTTTGAAACACCGTGACGTCCGTGGCCGCCGACGCCTGGCGTTGATAGTGGCGATAGACCGGTCGCAAGCCCAGCGCCAACAGCGACGACGACGAAAAGACATAGCCCATGCCGGTGATCGTTCGCACGCAACCTGGCACCTGAGCCCGACGAGCAGCCAAAGGGGCCAACAGCGCCGGCTTCGTATCAAAGGCATGAATCACGTCGGGGCATCGTTCGGCGAACAGCTTGTGAAGCGCGGCCAGCGTCTTCCGGTCGGCCAGCGGATTGAGCGAACGCTCCAGCGGATAACGCCAATAGGGAATATCATGGGCCGCGAAGCGGTCCGGCGGTTCGGAGCCTGCCGCGCTGACTCGAAAGCCCAACGCGCGCAACCGCAGCAGCAGCGGAATCCGCATCGAAACATCTTCGCCGCCGACGTGCCACACCGTCGGGAGTCGATCGGCTGGCCGGAGTCCAGTAGACTCTGGCGGAGGTTCTAAGGTTACAGGGATTTCCATACGACCTCTTTCATGCGCAGCAGAGTCTCTTCCAGCGTGCCTTCGGTGTCGACCGTGTCGATCGAACGCGTGCCGGCCTTGCGCCAGTTACCTGCGATCCGGTGACGCGACTCCAGGTAGGCGTCGGTTTCTTTGCCTGGCTTAATGCGGTCGCGGTTCCGTTGCTTGGCGGTTTCGACCGAAACCTTGAGCCCTACCACCGCGTCAGGCGGCGGGATTTCACGATAGATCCGCAGTTCCACCTCGGCCAGCCAGTTGTACAGTCGGGCCAGTTGGCCGGAAGGCTTGTCGTGAGGCGCCAAACGCGGACTGTCCATCGCACCGGGAATTTCAGACGGATAACGGTCGCAAATCACAATCTCTCCGCGATCGGCAGCCCGACGTGCTCCGAGCAGCAGTCGACGCCGGTCCCAGGCCAACGTGACGCTTCGGATGGCATAGATCAGGCCGCCTAGGCCGCGATTTTTTGGCTTCTCCGGCTGGCCTGAGGTCTGTTCGACGTGCCCTTCCATGCGGCTAGTGCGCAGGCCAGGCGCCGCGCGACGCATCCACGGCAGCACCAGATTCACCGGCCAAGTGAGCCAGGTCGAAGGCGGTTTGCCGGCATGGATTGCCTGGCTGGCCACCACCTCGCCCAACCACCGCCGGCACTCGGCCACCAGGGTCGACTTGCCGGTCGCCTCGGGGCCGACAAAGGCTAGCACCGCGCCGCCGGCCTCGAATTGCTTGTTCTTCTTGCGGCCGCGGAACACGCGCGTCGCTCGTGCCCACAATACCCGACGGTAGTTGTCCATGCGGCCTGCCCAACTTTGGTTCAAATAGATGCGCAGCCGCCGGCGCACCTGACGGGCCAGCCGGATTCGAGCCAGCAACGACGCGTTCTGTTCAATGGCGTCCAGCCCTTGCCACATCTGCTGTGCGATAATCACCGGACAATGGGCCGTGAGCAGCCGCTCACAAGTTTCGCGGTCGCTCCCTTCGCGCAACCAGGACAACTCGTCGGTGAGTTGCCGCTTGCCGCGCGCCTGATAGACCAAGTCGATCAGTGAACCGTATTTGATGTAGTTGCGCACGAAGAACAGCACCAACTCGGCCGATCGCGTGGGAACCGGCACCTCGCCGATTCGTTCATCACCGGCCAACAGCATTGCCTCGAACGGCAGGTGGTGGCTCTTCACAAAGCTTTCGCCGGTCAACACGCGACTGAACAGGTGGACGTGGACCAGTTCTCCAGTCTCGGGGTCGCGTCCGTAGTAGTGTGAGATGCCGGCCGGATTGTCTCCCTGGCGCACCACCGCTTGGCGAAAGCCCAGACTGGCAAGAATCGAGAGGGTTTCGGTCAAGCTGCCTCGATCGACCAGAATGTCGAGATCGTCGTCGCCGCCGACAGCTCTGGAGAGTCCAAAATTGCTTTTCCAGTGGCAGTAGTCGACGCCCCGGTCGTTCAGCAAGGTGACCAGGCGTTGGATGAGAGTCAAAGACTTCATGGCCGTTTTGTCAGTGGGCGATTGAACGCCGGTGGTAGGATCGAAGGTGGTGCTCAACCGACTAACCTTTCTGCTAGCAGCGGGCGGTTTGAATGCTCGGCCGGACTTGTTTCTTCGTGCAGGTTGAACGCGGTTGCGGCGGCCGCCGTCTCCACGATTGGCATCACGGTCGTAAGTGGTGGGTGGTGAGTGGTCGGTGGTGAGCGGTGAGTGGCGGTCCGCGTTAGCGCGTGCTCTTCACCCTCCACCCTCCACCCTCCACTCTCTGCCGCGTGCAAGTGAGTGGTGGATGATTGAGGGGAAGGCCAGGCGACTTGGCCGGACTGGCCGTCGATTTGAATCAAGCGCTCGGCGACCGCCGGTTCGCCGGCCAGGCGGTCGAACACCTCGATGGCCCGTTGGACAAACCGGGCAATGTCGTCGGGATGCCTGCTGGGGATTCGTTGATGTCCTCGGGCCAGGGTGCGCTGGGCGATCACTGACGGCGCTTGCCGCAAATAGAGCGCCATCTCAGGCAGGCGTACTAAATGGAGGAATCGGGCAAGTGCTTCGCGGTCAGGTGGGGTGTCGACATGGACAAACAGATTATGGGCAGCGTGGAGCGTGCCTTCGTCGACCAGCACGATTTGGTCATCTCGGGCTGCCTTGTTGAGCAGCCGATCAATCCCGACCTTGCGCAACGTGTTGCGCACCAGGTTGAGCCGCACCGGCCAAGAGCCAGGCGATTGCAAGCTCGTCCGTACTGCAAAGGCAAAGTAAGCCAACTGAGACGGTAAGACGCACAGGCAAGAGACTCCGGCCAGCAGGTCGATGGCCAAGGTCCGCAGCCAGCGCCGCTTAAGCCAGGCGAGGCGCGCACGCTTGAGCAGCACGTCGTCGCTCATCACGACGTCGACTCCACAGGCTTGGCCTGTGGCGATCAGCTCGCCGGCCAAGGTGCTCTTGCCGGCGCTGGTACAACCGATCAGTTCGATCTGCATATGAAACTCGCTCCTAGAGCAATTTCAGTCGTTCCAAATTTCCCGCGTTGACCAAAAGCAGCGGTCGATGAACGCTCGCGAAACAGGTGTTTTTTACATTTCTCTGAAAAATCGTGCTTGCTAAAGCAAGTTGCTTTTTACCGTAGCGGACGTGACCTAGTTTTCGCCGAGGTTTTCCGACGAAACACCGGTACGCATTTTGGTAATTTGCTCTAGA
>JANQPJ010000326.1 GCA_028289525.1 Pirellulales bacterium | reverse complement strand
CCGACGCGTAAGCGAGGTATTTCTGGCTGTTTTCCTCGCTTACGCGTCGGGTTCGTAGGCCCTTAAAAACTTCCTAGATTGAAAAAATGAATCCTCCTGTAGGGGGCAAGCGGAATCTTGCTACCTTGACTCGTTTTGCAACGTGTTCTAATCGTTAGCACCGGTCAAAGCGTCAACGGCGTCGTGCAATCCGTCTCGTAGCTGATCGGTCGCGCTGCCTTTGAGTAGGTGGTCTTTCTTGGCACGAATGATGGCGCCGGCCAACCCGCGATGTTCGGCCCAGTCCGCGATGCCAAACGATCGGACATCGACATAAGCTTGAGAAAATGACGCGCTCAGCTTGGGAACCAAATGAAAACCATCGCTGGCGCGCACCACGTGGTAGCGCTGCGAACCGAACGTGAGCACCACTCCCACGATTACTCCAAACACAAATGTCGACAAACGCCCCATGACAATCCTTTCCTAAATTCAATCGGTTCCAAAATTTTTCGTGTTGATGAGTCTTAGCGATCAGTGACCAAAGCGCGAAACATTGGTTTTATAGCTTTCTCAAAAACAACTATTTTTTGAATCTTCCAGCGCGTTTCTAAACCAATCTTGGCTAGATAGGTTAAAATGGTACCGTTTGGTTGGAGCAGACCGCAAGACGAGAAATCTGCGATGTCGCTCGCTGCACGGTCCGGGTAGACTAGTGCCTGAATCCATCTGTTTTTGTGAGGCCCCGGCGACGCGTCGTGAGCACGGCTAGAGGGGCAAACAGAAGCTTACAACCCACAAATTCAAGTGAATCAAGGCACTAGGCTTTGCCTCGAAACCCTTTCAAGCTTGAAACGCTAACGTCCACTGCAATCCCGGCTCGTGAGAACCCACTTTATGCTGCCTGTTGAAAACTCTAGCCGCCCGTCAGGCTCCTTGTTTTTGCTAGCAATCCTGGCGATTTTCCCCTTAGCGGCCAAGATTGTGGCGATGTCGTCCGGGGCCACAGGCTTTGCCTGGCAAAGCACCTACAAAATTTTTCAACTCATCGCTCCGGTTTACTGGCGAAACAACATGGATGGCCGGCAAGGCTTCTCTGTGTTGTGGCCGGTGGAGGAAGGCCGGCCCAGTGCAATGACCTGGGCGCTGGCGGTGGCGATTGCGGCAGCGTTGGCCGGATCGGCGGTAGCGGCCATCCTGCTGCTGGCCGAGCCGCTTGGCATCGCCCCTGCGGACGTTCGAGCAGGCCTGGATGCCCGATTTGCTCTGACCCCCTGGAAAGCGGTCGTCGCGGTGGCCTATCTGCTTACTCTGAATGCGGCGCTCGAAGAGTTGCATTTTCGAGCATGGCTCGACCCCGAGCTGTCACGGCGTTTTGGCAACCTGGCCGGCATCGGCCTGGCAAACGCCATGTTTGCCGGCATGCACCTGTTCATCTTCGCAGGCACCCCAGGCATTGGTCCGGTTGCCTTGGGGCTGCTGTTCGCGGCGTTGCTGCTGGCCGGCACGGCTTGGAGCTTACTGAGGCGCCGCCCCGGCGGGATCCATGCCGCTTGGCTGTCACACGGCCTGACCGACGCCGGGCTGCTTACCTGGGGCCTGTTTTGGCTGGGGTATTTTTAGTGCAAAATGGTGCAAGGTGGTGCAAATCACCGGGTCTACAGGCCTTTGCGCATGGGGCCCCCGCCAAAGGAGGGGCGTGCTGAAAGGCCTTTCAGTCCATCATCTCTGGAAGGCGACTTTACTCTCCCAAGCTTGCAAAAACGCTGTCCAAGCTCTCCTCATAGGCTTCGTCGCCGGCCGAATCTTCCTCGCGAGCGACGTTCGCCTGATCGGCGTTGTCGCCGCTTGAAACACCGGCCAGTTCGTCGAGCACTTCCTCCAGCACCGGTGATTCGGCGACCGGTTTGGTCAGTTCGCCCTCGTTCAACGTGACAGACGATTCCTCATCTTCGCCTGACAGGGCCGGCGTTAGCCAGTCGGCATAGGCGTCCTCAGCGGCAGCGTTGCT
>JANQPJ010000323.1 GCA_028289525.1 Pirellulales bacterium | reverse complement strand
TGCCAGTGACTCCGACGCCAGCAATCATTTTGGCGCTGATGCCCAAATCGACCTTGAGAAGAGCACCAACGGCGAAGACGCTGATGAGCCAACCGGGCCAGTGGTGCCTGTGGGTAGTGAGGTGACGTTTACCTATGTGGTGACCAACCCCGGCAACATGCCGCTTGCCGAGGTGTTGGTGGTCGATGACAACGGCACTCCAGAAAATGCCAGTGATGACTTCAACCCGGTCTTAATCAGTGGCGATACCAACGAGAATAATCTGTTAGATCCGGACGAAGTCTGGACCTTCGAGCATCAAACCACGGCTACCGCTGGCCAGTATCGGAACGACGCGACCGTCACGGCACGCGACCAGACGACGAATCAGACGGTCGAAGATACCGATGCGAGCCATCACTTTGGCCAGGTCGTAGGCGTCGATCTTGAAAAGAGCACCAATGGCCAGGATGCCGACGAGCCGACCGGGCCAGTCGTCCCGGTAGGCAGTCAGGTAACGTTTGAATACACAGTTCAAAATACTGGCAATGTGCCGCTCGCTGATGTCGTGGTGATCGACGACAACGGCACGCCCGACAACCTGAGCGATGACTTCTCTCCTGATTTTGTCTCGGGCGATCTCAATAATAACCAGCTGCTAGATCCCGAAGAGCTGTGGATATTCCAGGCACAAACGATTGCTACCCTGGGCCAGTATCGTAACGTCGCCACGGTCACTGCCAGTGCCGGTGAGGAACTTACGGTTGACGACAGTGACGCGAGCCATCACTTCGGCAAGCTTGCTCAGATTGATCTTGAAAAATCGACCAATGGCCAAGATGCCGACGAGCCGACCGGTCCGGTGGTCCCTGTAGGCAGTGAGGTGACGTTCGAATACGTGGTCACCAACCCCGGGAACGTTCCGTTAGAAAACGTCTCGTTGACCGATGACAATGGTACGGACGACAACCCGAGTGACGATTTTTCGCCTGCGTTCGTCGGCGGGGACACCAATGAGAATGGGCTGCTCGATCCGGACGAAACCTGGCGCTTTGAAGCGACCAGGGTAGTTACTCCCGGTCAATATCGTAATCAAGCGGTCGTCACAGCCCAGGATCTGGATGGCCAAGGGGTTGATGATGCCGATGCGAGCCATCACTTCGGGGTTGAACTGGCCATCGTGGAAATCGATCTTGAAAAATCGACCAACGGCCAAGATGCCGACGAGCCGACCGGTCCCCTTGTCCCCGTTGGCAGCGAAGTCGTCTTTACGTATGTGGTCACTAATCCTGGTAATGTTGCGTTGGAAAACGTGTCGTTAATCGACGACAACGGCACGCCCAACAACACCGATGACGATTTCGCGCCGACGTTTGTCGGCGGCGATACCAACGAAGATGGGCTGCTTGATCCAGGCGAAATCTGGCGGTTCCAAGCAACCAGCGAGGCAACGCCTGGCCAGTATGGCAACGTAGCGACGGTCTCTGCCGATGGGCCAGGCGAGGCGGTTGCCGAGGATACCGATGCGAGTCACCACTTTGGCGTTGTTGCGGAAATTGGTCTTGAAAAGAGCACCAATGGCGAAGATGCCGACGAGCCGACCGGTCCGGTGGTGCCAGTGGGCAGCGAAGTGACGTTTACCTACGAGGTGACCAACTCAGGCAATGTTCCGTTGGCCGAAGTCATCGTCATCGACGACAACGGCACGCCGAATGATCCGAGCGATGACTTTACCGCCACGTTTGTCGGCGGCGATTCGAATGAGAATCGCTTGCTCGATCTGGACGAGACTTGGACTTTTGAGCATCGTGTGCTCGCTATCCAGGGACAATACCGGAACGAAGCCACCGTTTTCGCGGTTGCTCCAACTGGCCAGACGATTGACGCCTCGGACCTGAGCCATCACTTCGGACGTGCTCCGGTCGCCAA
Organism: Pirellulales bacterium; assembly: GCA_028289525.1. GTDB lineage: Bacteria > Planctomycetota > Planctomycetia > Pirellulales > JAGQOS01 > JANQPJ01. The sequence goes on along the minus strand of JANQPJ010000323.1, from coordinate 2,576 downwards.
TGCAGGCGGACCTTACGTGATTTTCGAGGGCGACTCGTTAACACTGGACGGGACCGGTTCCAGCGATCCGTTTGACGAGCCGTTACTATTCAGTTGGGATGTGAACGGCGATGGGGTGTTCGGTGATGCCGTGGGAGCCAATCCGACGCTGACCTCGGAAGAGCTAGGCATGCTCAACCCACCGATCAACGGTGCCGGCACGTTTACAGTCACGCTTCAGGTCACTGATGTTCTAGGCACCACCGACACCGATTCGACGACGCTTCAGGTAGGCCAATCGCCCGGCGACAAGGGATTTGCCGTGATCGACGGTAAGCTGTTCTTCCGTTTGATCGGCACTCCAGAGGACGACCTGTTCGAATTTTGGACTGATGTGACCAACGACGACATTCGCTATCGGTTTGAAACCATCGGCGGCATGCGTATGCTGGGCGTCTTAACTCAAGAGCAGATCGCCGCTGCCGAAGAGCAGTTTGGGGTCGACTATGCTGGCTTGTTGGTCGACGCCCGACGTGGTGATGACGTGGTGGTGGCCAAGCGGCTATTGAACGATCGCCTCACCGCCGAGGGCGGGCGCGGCAACGACGCGTTGTTTGGCGGTGTAAACGACGATTTCTTACAAGGCGGGCCAGGCCACGACTTCCTGTTTGGAGGTCCAGGACAAGACGATCTGCGAGGCCAAGGCGGCTGGGATGAACTGAATGGCGGAGCCGGTGAAGATCGGCTTCGTGGCGGAGCCCATCACGATCGGATCAGCGCCGACGGCGAAGACCGTACCGTACGAGGCGGCTCTGGCTATGATCTGGTCAGCTTTAGTACTTCGAGAACCGGTGTTCAGTATACGAACGTTGATGCGGAAAAGATCATCGGAAGTCTGCTGGACGACGTGATTGACAACTCGCGATATGCCGGCGGCGCAAGCTACCTGGAGGTCTACGGCGCCTCTGGCGACGACCTGTTCATCGCCGGCGCAACGCCCGAGGTGCTTGAAGGCAACTCGGGGGTCGACACGGTCAGCTACGAGGCTTCGCCGGTCGGGGTGCGTGTCAATTTGGGCCAACCTTTGCAGCGCAGCCCTGGCAGCCATGCCGACCGTGATTTTCTGGATGGAGTCGAGAATCTCATTGGCTCGGACCACGGTGACCGCCTGCAAGGGGATCGTGGTGCGAATCTGCTCGACGGACGCGGCGGACGCGATTACTTGTTCGGCCGCGCCGGAGATGACACCTTACTAGGCGGTCGTGGTGGCGACTGGCTGTTTGGCGGATCTGGCAATGACTTCCTCGACGGTCAGGCAGGTCGAGATCGGATTTTTGGTCAATCGGGCCGTGACACGATTGTAGCGAACTTCCAAGAAATCTCCGGTCCGAACGGAGACCGCATTGTCCAAGCTGGACCGGGAGTCGATGTGTTTGAATATCACAATGTGTTTGGCCCCGGAGGAGTTGTCGACCCAGTTCGAGTTCAGGTGATCGACAATTTTTTCCAGCAGTTGGAAAATCAAGGGCAATCTGATTTCGATCTGAGCGTCGATCTACGGAACTTCGTTTCTTGAACGCCAGCAGTTGCAAATAGCCGCGGATTTACACGGTAACAGCGGTCGGTGACCGCTCGCGAAACACTGATTTTATTGACCTCCCTGAAAAACAGTACTTTCTGGATTCTCATCTTTGGAACTACTGACTTTGGATCTAAAGATGTCGTATTGAGCGCGCATGCCGGCCAAGCCAAGCGTTGTTGCTGATTGGCCGGTCCGGATGAAAGGTCGTTTGCAGTGCCCTCTGTTGACAAAATTGTTGTGGTCTATTCCGGCGGGATGGATTCCACAACTCTGCTCTATCACTTGATCGACGCAGGGCATCCGGTCAAGGCAATCTCGATTCACTACGGCCAACGGCACGCCTGTGAATTAGAGGCAGCAGCCGCGATTTGCCAGACACTCGACGTCGAGCATCGCTCGGTCGACCTGACCGCGATTGTTCCGTTGTTGGGCAACAACAGTCTTTCAAGCCGAAAAACCGCGGTTCCCGAAGGTCACTATCAGGAAGAGAGCATGAAGCTTACTGTGGTGCCCAATCGCAACATGCTGTTTCTCTCGGTGGCGATTGCCTGGGCTGTTTCGTTGCGCTACGACGCGATTGCCTATGGGGCGCACAGCGGCGACCACGCGATTTACCCCGACTGCCGGCCGGAATTTGCGGAAGCCATGGACCGTGCAGCTCAACTGTGCGACTGGCGCTCCATTCGACTCCTACGTCCCTTCGTCCACCTAGATAAAGGCGACATTGCGCAGCGCGGCGCCGAGCTAGGGGTGCCTTTCGAACAAACCTGGACCTGTTATCAAGGCGGACCGGTACATTGTGGACGCTGTGGCGCGTGCTGTGAACGCATCGAGGCATTTGCCCAGCATGGCATTGCCGATCCGACGCAATACGCATCGTCCTAGAGCGAGTCGCGCTAGAGTAAATTGACTAGAGTCAGTCGTTCCAAATTTCCCCTGTTGATCGGTAACAGCGGTCGGTGACGAAGCGCGAAACACTTGTTTTAACGATCTCTCTGAAAAATAGTGCTTTCTG
>JANQPJ010000318.1 GCA_028289525.1 Pirellulales bacterium | reverse complement strand
GCGCATGACGTTTTCCACGGCTTATGGTGAAGGCCGGTTTGGCCTGTCGTTCGAGCTTTTTCCACCCAAGACGGCTCAGGGCGAAGAAGCGTTGCTTCGGCATGTCGACCAGCTGAGCAACTATCGGCCCGACGTCATCACTTGCACGTATGGAGCAGGCGGTTCCACGCGCGACAAGACGCTCGACGTTGTTGAACAGGTTCGCAACCAGTTCGGTGTCTCGGTGGCCAGTCATCTTACCTGTGTAGGCAGTTCGGTCGACCAACTGCGGGCTTACCTTCGCGAAGCGATCGACCGTGGAGTGGAAAACATTGTTGCCTTGCGAGGCGATCCGCCCCAAGGGGAAACCACGTTTCAACCTGTGGCGGACGGATTGACCTATGCCAACGAGTTGGTGGCATTGTTGCGCGAAGAGTTTGCCAGTTTGAGCGTGGCGGTCGCTGGCTATCCAGAAACTCATCAAGAGGCTCCCAGCCCCGAAATTGATCTGGAAAACTTGAAGCGCAAGGTCGATGCCGGCGCCGATGTAGTGCTAACCCAGTTGTTTTATGACAACAGCGACTTTTTCCGTTTTCGCGACCGGTATCAAGCGGCAGGAATCAAGGCGCCCTTGGTGCCTGGCTTGTTGCCGGTGACCAATTTTGGTCAGATTCAACGCATCACTTCGCTTTGCGGCGCTAAACTGCCCGACGATTTTGTTAAACGGCTGGCCGCTTGTGGCGATGTAGCCGAAGAGCAATTCGCCGTGGGCGTTGCTCAGGCTATTGCCCAGAGCCAGGAATTGGTCGACCATGGAGTCCCCGGCTTACATTTTTATGTACTCAATCAATCCCGTGCCACTTCTCAAGTGCTCGACGCGGTGACCCTGCCCCGATAGACCAGCGATCCCTGGCATCACAGCTCAAGTGTGCGAATTCGCATGTTTGGCATCCCCTACATGGGCTCTCATTCGGGACTTCAAACCCTGAATGATTAAAAATCCGATAGTTTAGGTTAAATGCGCCGGCTCAAAAATTGTGGCTGGCAAATTTAGTGTGCTCTAGTCGAACCTGATCCTACTGACGGCTGCGCGGCGAATAACTCCTCTCAGGCGCTCAACAGAAGCCTGTAGACCCTGCCTAAAACCATACTGCGAAGTACTGTTGTCCGCGCGGTCTTCAAGAGAAGTAATTTTGCCTTGGACACACGATGCAGCCGGTTGTGGCGCGCTTGCTGATCACGATTAGGAGCACGAGATCATGGATGAATTTCGCACAAAATGGATGGCTGGCGCCTTCTGCGCCATGGTGAGTTGCACCACCTGGCTACAGGCACAAGAGACACCTACCCTCGCTCCTGAGCACGCCGTTCAGTTTGTCAGCCCGACAAGCTATGAGAACATGTTGGTTGATCAGCCTGCTTGCGACACAGGTTGCACCACGCCGGCACCCTGCGACACGGCAACAGGCTGTGACACTGGTAGCTGTCAGGCTGGGTGCTGCACTTGCCAACAGAAACAGGCAGCCCAAGCTAAAGCCAAGAAATCGCACAAAGGCGTCTTTTATGCCAATGACTTCAACTACTTGTGCGATCCGTGCTATGACGGTTGTTTGTTGGGAGACCATTTGAAACGGTTGTGTGTTGGCGATTGTGGAACGCTCGATGTCGGCGGGCAGCTTCGTCTGCGCTACCATCACGAAGAGGGCCTGAACAAGGGACAGTCGACTCGCTTTACGAACACGACCGACGATTTTCTGCTCACCCGACTGCGGCTGTACGCCAACTACGAAATGAACGATCTGGTGCGGTTCTACGTCGAAGGCATTTATGCCGATACAGGCGGACAGTCGTTGCCGGCTCGCGGGACCGACATCAACCAGGGCGATCTGTTGAATGCGTTCGCCGATTTGAAGCTGGTCGATGGGCTAACCTTTCGCATCGGCCGTCAGGAGTTGCTCTACGGCGCTCAGCGGACCGTATCACCTTTGGATTGGGCCAACACGCGCCGGACGTTTGAAGGCCTCAAAGCGATTTGGAAGCAAGACGATTTGCAGATCGACGCCTTTTGGACCGCGTTTGTTCCGGTACGCCCGTTTGCATTTGACGAAGCCGATTGGCAACGCAAGTTTTATGGCGTCTACAGTACTTACAGTGGCTTGGATCGCATCAACTTCGATTTTTATTATCTTGGATTCGACAACGCGATTGCCCTCTCTTCGTTACACACCTTTGGCACCAGAGCGCACGGCTCACACGGCAACTGGCTGTATGAGTTTGAAGGGGCCTACCAAGGTGGTGATGCCGCCGGTGTCGGCGTTGATCAGGATGCCGGCTTTGCAACCATCGGTCTAGGTCGCAAATTGCCTTGCTTGCCCTGGACGCCAACGTTGTGGGCTTATTTCGATTATGCCAGCGGTGATGTGCCGGGAGGAGATTTTAACGGCTACAACCAGCTCTTCCCCTTGGCCCACAAGTATCTCGGCTTCATCGACGCAGTGCAGCGATCAAATATCGAGTCGGTCAACTTCTTGTTGACGGCCAAACCGTGTAAGAAAGTCAACCTGTTGGCCTGGTACTACATCTTCCAGTCGAATCAGCCGGGTGCGGTTCCCAGCATTGGTGGAACACCACCCCAGAATGCCAGTCGCGACCTGGGTCAGGAATTGGATCTGGTAGTCAAATACTCGATCAGTCCACGTAGCAACGTGCTGCTCGGTTATTCCCATTTCTGGCGAGGCGACAAGATTACGACGAGCAACGATGCCGACTTTGTCTATGGACAATGGACGTTGAACTTTTAAGGCTTCACGAGAAGCTTGTGTTGCGTTATCCGGTTGATATTCTGCACCGAAACTTTTGACGCCCTGCCTGTCTTGGCAAGTGTTCCCCGCCATTTCCCAGAGAGGATTGCAAAGTCGTCGATTCCACCAAAGCAGCGGCCGGCGGCCAAAGCGCGAAACAGAAAAGTTCAGCCGTTTCGCGAGCGGTCACCGACCGCTGTTTTTTCAAAAAAACGACTTTGCAATTCTCCTGCGCCATTTCCTGCTGTTAGCGGAAATGTGGGGGCACAATATTCTCTGGCGTATCGTGCGTGGCCACTCTTCTTGCGGAGTTCTGAACCGGCAAGTGGCTTCACGGATCTGATCGTGCCTTCACCACGATCTTCGGACGACTGGATCGGACTGCCTAACATCGAAAGCCAAGTGATGTTTGGCTGGTGATAGCCGGTCCGACCGACTCCCCCTTAGGTGTGGATTTTGCCGCGCGCCTTGTAGAGAAAACTTCGCCCCAACATTTCTCAGCAATGACCAACCAGAGAAGCAAAATAATGCGAAGACTAGGAATTCTAGGGATTGTTGGTAGTATGGATAAAATGAGTTGTGGCATTGTAGCGGTTTTGCCGTGCATGCTGCGGTTATTTGCCAATTTTTTGAACCTGTATACCGGGGTGATTCAATTTTGGACGATTCATGGCGATTACTCCGGAAGCTATCTGCCCGCCTTGGTTCACGTAGGCGTTCGGTTCGTTGGGCATCTCTTCGGTCGAAGACCAAACTACAGGTTGAAGGCTTGGAGCGGCGCGAGATGCTGGCTGGCGACTTGGTTCAGGTGGCGCACTTCGATACTTGGGATGGCGGAGTGATTCCCAGCACCGATGTGGCTGGGCTCACCTACCATGGGCCATCCGGTCAGCTCTATCTGGCCGATTCTGAGATCAACGAGATTTCAGAAATTTTTGATGGCAACAATCTGTTTGCTGTTTCGCCAGATGGCGGCACCTTGCACGCCAGCTTTGTGAGCGGGAATTCCGAGCCGACTGGAATCGTCTACAACCCATTCGATGGGTATTTCTATGTGACCAACGATAACCGAGAAACCGTTACGCGGTACGACAGCACTTTCGAATCAGTGCTGGCTCAGGTGAATGTCAGCGACGATTTGCCTTCGGCCATTGATCCTGAAGGCATCACCGTCGATCCGGCGACCGGTCTGCTTTACGTTGCCGATGGGCTTTCTGGCGGCCAGCAAATCTTGGTCTACAACTCCGACTTGGAGTATCAATCGGCGTTTTCGGTTGCTGATCGGATTGCCGATCCCGAGGGGATCACGTTCGACCCAACGACAGGCCATCTGTTGATTGTGTCGAGCCCTGACTTGGCGGTCTTCGAATATACGACAACTGGCGGTTACGTTGCCACCTATGACATCAGTGGTTTTTCGCCACGGCCGATTTCTCCCCAGGGCTTGGCCATTGGGCCGACTTCGAATCCCAATGACGACGCTGGCGCTTTGGCGCTCTATATCGCCGATGCCATGGAAGACAATGTTCCGGACGGACGTATCTATGAGGCGGTGTTTGCCACTGCTGGCAATCAGGGACCGGTGGTCGACGCTGGAGAGAATCTGAACGTTTTTGCAGGCGAATCGGTAGCCTTGCAGGGCACGGTGATGGACGACGGGCTGCCCGACCCGCCGGCCAGTGTGACAACCCTGTGGACCCTGGTGAGCGGGCCAGGCAGCGTAGACTTTGTCAATGCCGCTGCGACGAACACAACAGCCACTTTTAGCCTGCCAGGCACCTATGTTTTGCGGCTCGCTGCCGACGACGGTGAATTGGTCATTGGCGACAATCTCACCGTCACGGTGCTCAGCCAAGCCGGCAGCCACACGTTCGATTTTCAAGATGGCGTAAACGGTTATTCTGGAACCCGAGATGCCGGAATCGATGTGGAAACAGACGACGAAAACCTGGGCAGTGATCCAATCCTGAGGGCCGATGGTGGGCCTGATCGGGCCGCTTTGTTTCGCTGGGACACGAGCGCCATTCCTCGGACCAGTGTAGTGTCGGCCGCCTCAATTACGCTAGAAGTGACTAACGGCTCGGATGTTAGTTACGAGTTCTATCGTCTTCTGCGAGATTGGACCGAAAACGGGGTAACCTGGAACGACGCTGAAAATGGAGTTGCCTGGCAAACCGCAGGAGCCCAGGGAGCCTCGGATCGTGGCTCAGACCCAATTGGTCAAATCATCCAGAATTCCGAAAATCAGGTGACAATCGAACTCAACGCAGCCGGCGTGGCGGCCGTTCAGGCCTGGGTAGAGAATCCAGCCGCCAATTTTGGGGTGATTCTGCAAGATTACACCGAGGGAACCGACGGAGTGGCGATTGAATCGCGCGAAATTTCCGACATCTCGAACCGACCACGTTTGAGCATTGAATTTTCCGCTGGTGGAGTCGTCGTGAATCAACCACCGGTGGTCAATGCTGGTGCGAACCAAACCATCACGCTCTCGCAAACGGCATCGCTAAACGGCACGGCAATTGACGACGGACTGCCGAATCCGCCAGCCAACCTCACGACTCAATGGTCCAAAGTGAGTGGGCCCGGCACCGTTAGCTTTGGCAACGCCGGGGCCTTGGCCACTGGAGCAACGTTTAGCCTGCCGGGCACCTATGTTCTACGTCTAGGGGCCAGCGATAGCGAACTTTCAAACAGCGACACGGTAACCGTCGTCGTACTCGAAGACGAGCCAGTCATTGAAAATGAAGCTCCAGTCGTTCAAGCCGGGGCAGATCAAACCGTTTTGCTGTCCGAAATAGTTGCTCTCGACGGGACGGTGACCGACGATGGCTTGCCGAATCCGCCAGCCAGCGTTACCACAACTTGGACCAAGCAAAGTGGGCCTGGTTCGGTCACGTTTGCCAACTCCACGGCGATTGACACGACTGCCACCTTCACTGAGCCAGGCACCTACGTCTTGCGATTGACGGCCCACGACGGTGAGTTGTCGCAACAAGATGACGTGACAGTCACGGTGACCGACAACTCGGGCGAAGTGACGGTTGCTTTCCGTCACGGAGTCGATGGCTACACCGGTGCGATCGACGCACGCATCGAAGCGAGTTCTGCGGACACGAACTATGGATCGAACTCACTCATTAAAATCGACGGCAACCCAGATCGGGCCGGATTGTTTCAGTGGGACATCAGTTCGATTCCAGCCGGTAGTTTTGTGACGGGCGCTTCAATCACGTTCGACGTGACAAATTCTTCCGGGGTGACCTACGACCTGTATCAGTTGTTGCGAGCCTGGGACGAGGGAACCGTCACTTGGAACGAGGCCATTGATGGCGCCGCCTGGCAAACCGCTGGCGTGCAAGGTAGCTCCGATCGAGGGAATGACATCCTGGGCCAACTCCGAGCCACTTCGCTTGGGCACCATACGATTGACCTCAACGCCGCTGGCCTGGCGGTCGTCCAATCCTGGATCGACAACCCGGCGTCGAACTACGGCTTCATTCTGCAAGACTACTTCGAAGGCAGCAACGGCCTGGTGGTCAGCTCGCGCGAAGTGTCGAATGTGAACGATCGTCCTCAACTAGAACTTACCTACTTCACCGATGGCTCCATTCCCAACCGCCCGCCGACAGTGAACGCCGGAACGGATCAGTCGGTTTTCCTCGGCGACCCCGTTGCGCTCAACGGCACGGTGACCGACGATGGTCTGCCTGAACCGGCCAACGTGACCACCCGATGGTCGAGGGTCAGCGGCCCAGGCACGGTGAATTTTGCCAACGCGAGTGTTGTCGACGCGACCGCCACGTTTAGCGCGCCAGGCAACTACGTCCTCAGGCTGACAGCCAACGACGGAGAGTTGATGGCCAGTGATGAAGTGTCTGTCACGGTCCAAGACGGCTCGGCGCCGATCACGGTCAATTTCCAGCAAGGCGCAAATGGTTACTCGGGTGCCATTGATGCACGTCTCGAATCGGAAGCGCCTGGCACCAACTATGGTTCGGCGACGGTGCTCAGAAGCGACGGCAATCCCGATCGGTCTTCCTTGTTCAAGTGGGATACCAGTACCATTCCGGCCGGGAGTGTGATTACCGAAGCTTCGATCACACTACAAGTTATCAACCGGTCACGCGTGGCTTACGAGTTTTACGAGTTGTTGCGCGACTGGGATGAAAACCAAGTGAACTGGAATCAGGCTGCTCAAGGCGATGCCTGGGAGACTGCTGGCGCCCAAGGCTCGTCCGATCGTGCCTCGACCGCCTTGGGAGTGATCGAAAGTTCTTCCACCGGCCAGTTCACGGTGGAGTTGAACGCTGCCGGCCTGGCCGCTGTTCAACGTTGGGTGAACAATCCAGCTTCAAATTTTGGCGTCATTCTCCAAGACTATATCGAGGGAGGAGACGGGCTGGCGTTTTACTCCCGCGAAGCTTCGGCGGTGTCGGAACGCCCACGGCTGCAAGTGACCTATACGGCTGGCGGTCCGGTCGTTAACCAAGCGCCTCAAGTCAACGCCGGATTGAACCAAACGACTTCCACCTCGGAGCCAGTATTCTTAAACGCAACGGTCACCGACGATGGTCTGCCTAGCCCGCCAGGGGCGGTCACGACCAGCTGGACCCAAGTCTCTGGTCCCGGTACGGTCGCGTTTGCCAATGCGGCGGCAATCGACACTTTGGCAACTTTTTCGGCCGAGGGAACTTATGTCCTACGGCTAACCGCCGATGACGGAGAGCACGTGGTCAGTGACGATGTGACCATCATCGTCGACAACACGCCTGTGCCGACTACGGTCGACTTCCAGCAAGGCGTGAATGGTTACTTCGGCGCCAGCGACACCCGGCTCGAGACCGAGTTTGAAGATGAGAATTTTGGTTCCGCGTCGTTGATCAAATCGGATGGCGGCCCCGACCGCGCCGGGCTCTTTCGTTGGGACATCAGCTCGATTCCCGCCGGACGTCAGGTGACCGAAGCCTCGATTACACTCGAGGTGGTGAACGGCTCGACGGTTGAGTATGAGCTTTATCAACTGCTGCGGGCTTGGTCAGAGGATGACGCCACCTGGAACGACGCGACTAGCGGCGCCGGTTGGCAAACACCTGGAGCCCAGGGCACGACTGATCGGACAACCACGCCCATCGGTTCAATTGATCAAGATTCGACCGGTTCAGTCACCATTGAACTGAACGCCGTAGGCATCGCAATGGTCCAAGCCTGGGTAGACAACCCAGCCGCCAACCATGGTGTAATCTTGCAAGACTACGACGAAGGAGGCGATGGGCTGGCTATTAGCTCGAACGAAGCCTCGTCGACCGGCGACCGGCCGCGACTGCAAGTGACCTACCTTTGAGTCGAAACTTGATCTCGCCATGGGGCGAACTTGGGGTTCACACATTTCTCGCCCCACCGAGTGTATACCGCCCATCCGCAGAGCATGATAAGTCGAAAAACACCGGCCACCGTCCGCTGTTTTTCCGAAATAGATGTCTCGGCAGTTCTCCTGAAGCATGATGATTGCCAGCTTGCATCCAGGTTTAGACTAGAGAACAATGGTGTTCAAGCAAATCTTGATGATTTGTATAAAGGTGTTTCACTTCAGCATATCAGGTTCGCTCACTCTGGTTGAATGGATTTCTTTGATTTCAATACATCCATCCAAGACGAGGTCTCGACCACTTCGGCGCACCTGGCGCGAGTGGCGAGCGGCTATGCTGCTCTCGGTCTGGTTGACTGCTGTGATGATGCCTGTTTGCTCAAGTGCCCAGCCGCCATCGGCGCCCGCGACCCAAGAGCTTTATCAAACTTTGAAAGCTGCCGGCGTCGAAGTGCTTGTTGACGGTCGTTTGGCCGGCTCAGGCACTTTGGTCGATGATGGAACGTATGTGCTCACGGCAGCCCATGTGTTGGGCAAGCCACGACGTCAGGTTGAAATTCGTCTGGCCGACTCTCGTAGAGTTCAGGCTCACCTGGTGGCGCTCGACCGTGGCCACGACGTGGTGCTATTGCGCTATGAACCGGCCGCTCATCAGGCGGCACCATTAGCACTCGCCGAAAAGAGCCCGCCGGCCGGCGAACCGGTGTTTTTATTTGGCGCGCCGATGTTTCGCCATCAAGTCATGATGCGTGGCACGGTTGCCCGCGATAGCGCCACGTTTGAGTTTTGCAACCATCATATGATCCGCGCGATTCACATCAATGGTGATTCGCCTGTGGGAACTTCTGGAGGACCATGGGTTAACGCGCAGGGTGAACTCATCGGCATTCAGTCGTCACTGATCAACAATGGTCGGGCACCGATCGGCTTGGCGGTCGTGGCGCCGTTGGCCAGTCTGCGCCGTCTTGTCGAAACGAAACAATCGGCCAATACAGCAACCTTGGGCACCGCGGTCGAAGAGATGTGGGGACAAGATCCCGCGTTTCTACGCGCAGCAAAAGTGAAAACAGGGCTGGTCGTTCGTCAGCTGCAAGGCCAGGGCCCAGCGGCCAAGGCCGGTCTTCGTGAATGGGATATTATTCTCAAGACCAATGGCCAAGCGTATGATCGAGTTGATTCCTTCATGCAACTCGTCCGCAGCCAGTCGCCTGGTGAAGTCGTTACCCTGGAAGTAGTCGACCGGCATGGAGACAACCCACGCCGGTTAACGATCAGGCTAGAAAGTTTGGAGCAGGCCTGGCTTCAGGCAGCAAGCGATTTTGAGACAAAATCTCGTAGACGATGACATTCGGTCGTTCCAAAAACGAGAATCCGGAAATCACTGTTTTTCAAGCGAAATGTAAAAACAAGTGTTTCGCGAGCGGGCATCGACCGCTGCTGCTGATCAATACGCGAAATTTAGACCGACTGACATTTGAATTTAGGGAGGGAACACGTGTGGCATGATGTCACAGTGGGGTTGCACACTTGTGTGTTGGCCACATTTTTTCGGCGAGGGGCGCAGTAATTTTTGGTGGCGGCTTTCTCGTGTGGTTTCTTTTGGGGGGCACACTGGCGGTAAACTGGTTCCCAAGCAGAGCTTGGGAACGAGAGAATTCTATGACACGGGCTGAAACGACCACAATCCGTTACCGCACCCTCGGCGAGAAAAAATAATTTGATCATCCGATAGATTTCGGTTAAACTTGAAGCCGCATTCCCACCTGTAGCACATTTCAATGATTGCTCGCCGCTTGCTGCTGGTAAATCGTCAGATCAATTTCGATCAGTTTCTCGTTGACGGATGTGATTGTTACGTCGTCATCCAACGAAACGTCTTTTAAAAAATATGAAGAGGAACGATTGTCATGCTCTGCAATCCTCCATTCATTCGTTTCCGAATGGTCTTGTTTGTATTGATCTGTGGCATGTCGCCGTTGTTGGCCGGCGCCGAGCCGGCTGGTGATCAGCCGCCAGACTTTGGGCGCGATGTGCGGCCGATCCTTTCCGAAGCTTGCTTCCATTGCCATGGACCGAGTGAAGCATCGCGCGAGGCCGGCTTGCGTCTCGATGTGGCTGAGGAGGCCACCGCCGACCGCGATGGCGATCCGGCGATTGTGCCAGGCCATCCGGAAGAGAGTCTGGTGTTCGAACGACTGTTGTCGGATGATCCTCACGAACGGATGCCGCCGGCCGAGTCTGAGAAAAAGATTACGCCGGAGCAAATCGAAGTACTGCGTCGTTGGATCGCTTCAGGGGCGAAGTACGAAGAGCATTGGTCGATGGTGGTTCCAAAGCGGGCTGATCCTCCGGCAGTTAAGCAACAAGCCTGGCCCCAAAATCCGATCGACCATTTTGTGTTGGCGCGGTTGGAGGCCAACGGAATGACGCCGGCTGTGGAAGCCGATCGTCCGACGCTGATTCGCCGGCTGTCACTCGACTTGCGCGGCTTGCCACCCACGCTGGAAGAAGTCGATCAGTTTGTCCAAGACCGTTCGCCTGACGCTTACGAAAGGCTCGTCGACCGGATGCTGGCAAGCAAGCATTTTGGCGAGCGGATGGCCGTGTTGTGGATGGATCTGGCCCGCTATGGCGATACGAACGGTTATCACTACGACTCTACCCGGCAGGTCTGGCTGTGGCGAGATTGGGTGATTAACGCGTACAACCAAAACATGCCATTCGATCAGTTTACGATCGAACAGTTGGCCGGCGACCTGATTCCAGACGCCACGATCCAGCAACGGGTTGCCTCGGGGTTCAATCGGAACACGCGTTTCAACGAGGAAGGGGGAGCCGACCCTCAGGAATTCCGGGCTCGCTATGCGGTCGATCGTACGAACACACTAGGTCAGGTGTGGCTCGGCTTGACGTTGGGCTGTGCCGAATGTCATAGCCACAAGTACGATCCGATTACGCAAAAAGAGTACTACCAACTGTTTGCGTTCTTCAACAGTCTCGACGAGCCTGGGGCTCAGGGACACAACAAACGGTACGAGCCAACAATCGCGGTGCCCCAGCCTGAGCAGACCAAGCAAATCGACGCGGCCAGTACCGAGATCGCTAGGGTAGAAGCCCAGATCAGCGATAAACTCGAAGAAATCAGCTATTCTGAGCCCGACCTGCCGTCGGTTCGTTTAGAGACGCCGCAAGCGTTTGTCTGGATTGATGACGCGTTGCCGGCCGGCGCCCAAGGCCAGGGAGGAACGCTCGACTGGATCGATGCGAGCGAGGGGCCTGTCTTCTCTGGAAAGCGGTCGCTCCGTCGAGTTGCTCGCGGAACGCAGCAATATTATTTCGGCGATACGCCTCAACGGCTAACGGTTGCCGAAGGCGATGTACTGGTCGCTCACGTCTATCTTGACCCGAACGACACGCCGGACGAAATCATGGTCCAGTTCAACGGCACCGGCGAAAGCGCAGGCTGGCGTCATCGTGCGTATTGGGGTCAGAACCGCATTGCCTTTGGCCGCGACAATACAACCGAGCGTAAGCGGCTAGGCGATCTGCCGGCCACCGGCGAGTGGGTTCGGCTCGAAGTTCCGGCCGCCGAGGTCGGCTTGATGCCTGGCATGCAGGTACACGGTTGGGCCGTGACCCAATACAACGGCACCGCCTACTGGGACCAGTTAGGAATCGTTTCAAGCCTTCCCCAAGGGCCGCAAGATGTGGTTTGGATTGACGACGATGTGCCGTCACAGGCTAAGCTCAATGGCAATGGTCAAAACCCAAACTGGCATTGGGTCGGTGGCGCCGGGCATCAGGTCCACGGCGGTCTACGGAGCATGCGTCGTTCGGCATCCGGCTTAAACCAACATTACTTCACCGGAGCCGCGCCTGGCCTGACTGTTCGAACCAGCGATGTACTCTTTGCCTATGTCTATCTCGATCCGGCCGACCCACCCCAAGCAGTCCAGTTACAGTTCAACGATGGCAACTGGGAGCACCGAGTGAGTTGGGGTAAACCGAATGTCACGCATGGCGCAAATCGTCCTGGCGGGGCCAACTACCACGCTGGGCCGTTGCCGGCTGTTGGCAGTTGGGTACGTCTCGAGGTGCCGATCGAAAAGGTTGGCCTGGCCGACAACGCAAAGCTCAACGGCTGGGCTTTCACGCAACGCGACGGCACGGTCTACTACGATACGGCCGGTGTGCGCACCTGGCAGTCAGCTGCTTCGGTCAACACCGAAGTTTCGCAAGCCGCTTGGGAGCAGGTGGCCAAGGCCGACAAGTCGCTGCCTGAGCCGGTTCGTGTCGCCCTGAAGGTGGCCGAAGACGATCGGGCACCGGTCGAGAAGAAGGCCGTTCAAGACCATTACCTGCGTTATGTGTATGGGCCGTCGCGCGAAATTTTCGATCCGCTGAATCAACGGATCACTTCGTTGCGCGACAAGATCGCCAAGGTTCGCCGACAGATACCGTTCCAGTTGGTGAGCGTTGAGCTGAAAAAACCTCGCCCTACTCACGTGTTGATTCGAGGCGACTTCCAACAGCTTGGCGAACAGGTTGAACCCGAGGTGCCGGCCGTCTTCCCTCACCTGCCTGCCGATCAGCCGCGCAATCGTTTGGGCCTGGCCCATTGGTTATCGAACCCCGGCAATCCGCTGGTGGCTCGAGTGCAGGTCAATCGGTTTTGGGCTCAGCTCTTTGGTGAAGGGATTGTGCGAACCGTCGGCGATTTTGGCAGTCAAGGACGCTTCCCTTCACATCCGCAGTTGCTCGATTGGCTGGCGACCGAATTTGTCGGGTCTGGCTGGGATGTGAAACATGTGTTCAAGACAATTGTCACTTCGGCCACGTATCGCCAATCGTCGATCGCCAGCACCAGCTATGCCGACCACGATCCGGACAACGAACTGCTTTGGAAATCGCCTCGCGTGCGTCTACAGGCTGAGGTGATTCGCGACAATGCTTTGTCGATTGCCGGCATGTTGTCGTACCAGATCGGTGGCCCGCCGGTGTTTCCATATCAGCCTGACGGCTATTATTTGGGCAAAGCGCCCGGAGGCATGAAGTCGCGTTGGCCGTGGAACGTCTCTGGCGGAGAGAACCTTTACCGCCGGGGCCTGTACACTTTCTGGCGGCGTACGACGCCTTATCCGACGTTTATCATTTTTGACGCCCCTGATCGGTCAGAATGCACTGTGATTCGTCCTCGCACCAATTCGCCGCTCCAGGCACTCGCTTCGTTGAACGATCCGCAGTTTGTCGAGGCCGCTCGGGTGATGGCCCAACGGGTCATTCGCGAATCGTCGGCCGACACCGACGCGCGGATCAAGCATGCCTTCCGGTTGGCTCTAGCCCGTCCGCCGGCCGAGCGCGAGTTGAACATTTTGCGCACTTCGCTCGAGAAGCGCTTGGCTCGCTATGAAGCCGATCCTCAAGCTGCCCAGGCGTTAGCCAAGGCAGGGCGATTCGCACGACCGGCCAAGCTCGACCCGGTGCAACACGCTGTCTGGACTAGTTTATGCACGGCAATTCTCAATCTCGACGAAACGATTACTCGCGAATAATTTTTACCCCGTAATGGGAGTCCACATACCATGCGACCATTTTCCAACTCGCACGATACGAATTCCGCCGCTTTTCGTCAGTGCCGTCGTGAATTTCTCGCTCGTACCGCAAGCGGCGTCGGCATGATGGCCCTCTCCTCCTTGCTAGGTGGCGAGCAAACTCAAGCGGCCACCGGACCAGCGGCGGCCGACGACCCGTTGGCCACCAACGGCATGTTGGGACGCCTGGATTATGCGCCCAAGGCGAAGCGGGTGATCTACTTGTTTCAGGCAGGCGGCCCCAGCCACATTGATCTGTTCGATTACAAGCCGGTGTTGAACGAACTACAAGACAAAAACCAAGATGTTCCCAAGGAGATTTTAGGCAATCAACGAGTGACCTTGATGACCCGCAACCAGTCGCGGTTCAAAGCCTTTGGCTCGCGTTATCAATTTAGCCAACATGGTGAATCAGGTGCTTGGTTTTCCGACTTGCTGCCCCACATGGCTGGAGTGGCCGACAAGCTCTGCTTCATCAAGTCGATGCAAGCTGGCCCGATCAACCATGACCCGGCGATGAATTTTATGCAGACCGGTCGCCAAATCGCTGGCCGACCGGCGATGGGTTCTTGGTTGCACTATGGCCTGGGTAGCGAAGCGGCCGATCTGCCGGCCTATGTGGTGATGACCTGTGGTGTGCCGCAGCAGCCGATCCTTTCTCGCTACTATCATTCGGGTTATCTGCCGAGCAAATACCAGGGCGTGCAGTTTCAGTCATCTGGCGACCCGGTTTTGTTCTTAACGAACCCTGAAGGGATTACCCATGCCGATCGTGGGCAAATCATCGAAACGGTAAACGATTTGAACCGCATCAAGCTGGAGCAAACGGCCGACCAAGAAATCGAAGCCCGGATCGACGCCTTCCAAATGGCCTATCAGATGCAGACGTCGGTTCCCGACTTGACCGACATCTCTGACGAGCCGGAACATGTGCTGAAGATGTATGGGCCGGACGTTCAGAAGCAAGGCACGTTTGCCTATCAATGTCTGTTAGCCCGGCGGCTTGCCCAGCGAGGTGTACGTTTCGTGCAAATCTTTCACGCCGGTTGGGACCATCATGGTGGATTGCACGCCAAGATTACCCGACAAGCAGGCCATTGCGATCAGGCCTCGGCGGCACTTATCAAAGACCTGGAGCAACAGGGAATGCTGGAAGATACGATCGTTGTCTGGGGTGGCGAGTTTGGCCGCACTGCGTATACCCAAGGCGGCCAGGCCAAACCAGACGGCCGCGACCACCATCCGCGTTGTTTCACAATGGCGCTGGCCGGTGGCGGTTTTAAGCCGGGGGTGACCTATGGAGCGACGGACGATTTTGGCTACAACATCGCTTCAGATGTGGTCCATGTCCGCGACCTGCATGCCACGATGCTCAAGCTATTGGGCATCAACCACAAACGGCTCTCGTTCCGTATCCAAGGGCTCGACTCCAAGTTGACCGGCGTGTTGCCCTGTCGCATTCTGGACGAAATCTTGGTTTAAGGCTGGACCACGTTTTGCGGCTTGTCATCCAGAAAAGCCGTGACGTTCGAGATGGCGGTTTCCATCAATCGTCTGCGGGCGGCTTGGGTGGCCCAGGCGATGTGGGGCGTGATATAGCAGTTCGGGGTGGTGACCAAGGGGTTGTCGACCGCTGGTGGTTCGGTCGAGAGTACGTCGAGTCCTGCGCCGGCCAATTGATCGTGTTGCAGGGCGTCGGCCAATGCCTGTTCGTCGACCAAACCGCCGCGCCCGGTATTGATCAAGTAGGCCGTCGGCTTCATTAGCGCCAAGCGTTCTCGGTTTACTAATTGCACAGTTTCCGGAGTTTGGGGGCAGTGCAGACTAACCACGTCGCTTTGGCGGAAGAGGGTTTCCAGGTCGACCTGTTTGATTCCCAGAGCTGTGTCGATTGGGCTGCGCGTCGCGGCCAGCAGTTTCATGCCAAACGCTTGGGCCAGCGCCGCGGTGGCGCGACCGGTTTGGCCGAGCCCGACGATGCCCATGGTCAACCCTGAGAGTTCAATCAAAGGGTAATCCCAAAAACAGAAATCTCGACTGGCGTGCCAACGTCCAGCCCGCACCTGGGCGGCATGTTCGCCTGGGTGTTGGGTAAGGTTCAGCAGGTGAGCAAACACCATCTGCGCCACGGATGTCGTGCTGTAAGCAGGCACGTTGGTTACCACGATTCCTTGTTTGCTGGCAGCGTCCAGGTCGACCACGTTGTAGCCGGTGGCCAATACTCCAATGTATTTGAGTGCTGGAAGCTGGCCGATGGCATTGGCGTCCAACACGGTTTTGTTGGTCAGCAGGATTGCTGCGCCCTCGGAGCGCGCAACGACTTCATGATCGGCGGTTCGATCATGGATGGTACAGTTGCCGAGTGCTTCCAAATGGGACCAACTCAGGTCGCCAGGATTGAGCGTGAATCCGTCTAGAACTACGATGCGCATGATTGTCGCATTGTACTGGTGTGGTGAGGATTGTCTATGTCTGCGCTAAAACGAAAAGCAGCCGGCGTTGCCGGCTCGCGAAACGTTGATAAATCAATTCCTCCGTTTCGCGAGCGGCCATCGGCCGCTGCTTTTTACTAGTGACAGGACTACCAACTCTTAACACGAGCCATTAGAATCACGCGCATGGTTCGCGGCTATCACATCATCTTGACAACCTATGGATTTTGGTTGCCAAATGATCCACGCGGCTCGTGGTCAAAGTTTATACGCGCTTGGGAGCTACTACACTTCGGCCCGGCGACTAAAACCGATTCCCGGCGTTCGGTGGCACACAAACCACACGATCATCAACAGCGCCAAATCACCAAACGATCGTTAGAGCGAAATCTGGTCTCGTTTTCAGGCCAGCAGGCACTCAGCGTGGCCAAGGGATTTAAGCAAGCGATTGAACGCTCCGGCTTTCGATTTTATGCCTGTGCGATCTTGCCAGAGCATGTGCATGCGGTGTTGCCACGTTGTCGTTACAAGATCGAATACGTGATGGGCCAGCTCAAGGGGGAGGCGACAAAGCAACTTCGTCGCGATGGATTGGATCCTGGTGGACATCTGCCGGATGCACGATCGCCTTGGAGCCAACGTTCTGGTTGGAAGGCGTTTCTCAATACGTCGGATGAGATACGACGTGCAATTCAATATGTTGAGATGAATCCGATCAAAGAAGGGAAGCCGGCGCAGCATTGGTCATTTGTAGAGTCTTTTGTGGAGTGAAAAGCAGACAGCGTTGCTGTCTCGCGAAACGTTGATGCGTTAATTCCTCCGTTTCGCGAGCGGCCACCGGCCGCTGCTTTTTTCAACACGTTTCCCGCCAACATCGAACCAGTCACACACATTTTTGCGAAGCAGCGCCCATGCCAGCAGCACCACAAACATCGTGTTGGTCAACAAATAGCGCCGCCACAAACGTCCTGGCTCTTGAACAAGCCGGAACAACCATTCCAGCCCGCGACGTTGCATCCACTCTGGAGCGGTCTTTTTGTTGCCGGCGTGAAAGTCAAAAGCCGCCCCGACACACAGTTGGACCGCTTGAATTTGATCTCGATGATCGGCAGCAAAGTGATCTTGCTTGGGACAGCCGAGCCCCAGAAACACCAGGCCGGCGCCGCTCTCATTGATTTGACGAACGATTTTAGCATCTTCCGTGTCCGTCAGTGCCCGATAAGGAGGCGACACCGCGCCGGCGATTTCCAGTTCCGGAAAACGTTCCTGTAAGTTCTTCTGAAGCTTCTCTAACACCTCGTCAGTGCTGCCATAGAGAAAAATCTTCACGCCTTCGCGAGCTGCCTGTTCACACACCCGCAGCATCAGGCGCGGCCCGTAAACCCGATCTTCCAGCTTGGCGTCGTGCAGCCGATTCAGCGCCCACCGCACCGGTTGGCCATCGGGGGCCACCAAATCGAACGCGTTCACCTTGTGCATGAGTTCTCGATCACGGACGCATTCGATAATCGCATGGACCGGATGGAGGGAGACCACGGCTCCACGCCGGCAATGGGCCGCCGTGATGATCGCGGTAGTGGCCTCCTCGTAATTGGTAGCGCTGATTTGAACGCCCAGCAGATCGTGCTGCCGGGGCCAACGAACCTTGGGTAGACTCATCATGGTTCGCCTCTCATCTCCAGTGCGGGAATCATCGCGTGGGCCACTGGGTTACCAGCGTTCGTCCTGTCATCTTCGTTGCTGGGAATCGTTTCCCCGAGTGTTTGCTCGTAAATTTGCAGCAACATTTGGTAATTTGTTTCGGCCTGATAGTGTTGCTCGAACTGACTTCTAGCCGCTCTGCGCATCGCCATCCGATCGCTGGCCAGCAGGCGTTTTACCGCCTTGGCCAGTGCTTGTGGTTGACCAGGCTCGAACGTCACTCCGGTTTGCCCATCGACGACCAATTCGTTCATCGCTCCATGCGAGGTGACGGCCACCGGGGTGCCTTTGGCATATGCTTCAATTACCGTACGGCCGAACGTTTCGTAGCAGTGCGATGGGCAGACCACCACGCCGGCAGCGCCGATCGCCGTCAAAACTTGATCGTTCGGCAGCCGGCCTAGCCAATGGATGCGTGGATCGCTGGCCACGGCGGCTTCTACCTGAGGCCGCAAAGGACCGTCGCCAACAATCCGCAGCTCCAGCGGTGAGCGCACATGTCGCCAGGCGTCCAGCAGGGTTTCGAGCCCTTTTTCCGGCGACAAACGGCCAACGAACAGCACGTCGCCACGAGAACCGTTGCCGATAGATGGGTTGGACTGGACAAAGTTTGGTTTGACAGAAATCTTGGCGGCAGGCAGGCCACCGTCGATGAATTTTTGTCGGGCAAACTCGGTCAGGGCAATATAACGGTCCACGGCCGTGGTCCAGGTTCCTAAGGTCCGATGGGCTAAAAGCATGCCAGCAACCACGGCCGAGCCAGCCCGACTGTTGCGATAACACTTGTTCACGATTGCCGGCCACGCCAACCGACGACCGATGCAAGACTCGCACGCAGCGCCGTTTCTCAACAATAGCCCGTTGGGACAAAGCAGCCGATAATTGTGCAGCGATTGCACCACCTTGACCCCTTCTGCCTGAGCCGCGTAGTAGACGGCTGGCGAAATGAGCGGAAACGTGTTGGTGGCATGGAGCAGCTGGGGCCGCTCGCGCCGAATCAAGCGGCGAACTTGCTGGTAGCTTTGGCGGCTGAACAGCGTACGGCAAGCTGCACTGGCACGGCTCATTTCTTCAATTTTGTCGTTGTGGACCGTGTAGCGCACCACTTGATGGCCGTGCGTTTCCAGCAACGTGGCCTCGTCGGCAAAGACCTGATCTTCGCCGCCGGGGTGTTGATAGAAATTGTGGCACAGGAGAACCTTCATCGGCGTGGCTCCTCGGCTTGCTGAACGCCAGCCAGACGTTGCCGTAGTTGGGGAGCCCAGGAATACCAGCCGCCCAGCTTAGCGGCCAGTGTGGCGCCGGTATCCCAAGGAAAGGCGTTGTATCGCCCCCAGGCAAACGGATCGTCGGCCAAACAGACCGAGACGGCTTCGGTCGTCAGTCCGCAGCGTACGCCGGCCGTTTGAGCCGCTTGGACCAGCGACTGGCTGGCAAACCCGGCGTGGCGAGTGCCGTAAGGAAACGCAAACGTTGGCTGCTTGATGCCAAACCACAATCGGAGTAATTCCACGTTCGTTTCCAGGTCGGCGAAAAATTCGTCCGGCCGCTCGCGAAAATCTTGATGCGTATGCGTATGGGCTCCCAGCTCGATCAGGCCATCCGCCAGCATCGCTTCGCATTGCTCAATCGTCATGGGGCGATACGATTCGACCGGAGCGAACCCTTCGTACTTCATCCCCCAGGCATCAAACGGGTAGGGCAAGTCGGAATCGACATAAGCCGTGTTGAGAAACACGGTGGCCGGAATGTTCAGCCGGCGCAAGATGGGCCAGGCATTGGTATAAACGGTTTCATACCCATCGTCGAACGTGACTACAAAGGTATGATCGGGGATCGGTTGCTGTTGGTCGCGACAGTCGAGCACGCGACTGAGCGGCCACGGCTGGAAGCCGCGCCGGAGCAAGCCGGCCAATTGCCGCTCGAATGTTCGAGGCGTAACGTTGTGCAGCGGTCGGGCTAGTCCGGCCACATGCTCAGCTACGCGATGATAGGTCACAATGCCTAGCTGGCCCCCGTTTCGGCTGCCTGCCAGACCGCGCAATCCAGCCCCAAAACGCCCGGCCGTTCGCATCCCAAGGTCTTCACACCATTGGCGCCAGGCCGATTTGCCTGCTGGGCAAGGGAACAGTTCGGCGGTTTCCGTGGGAACAATTTCAGCAGTTGTCATCAGTTTCTTCCTGATCAATGAAGCCAGAACCAGTCTCGAAGCCCTTGGGTCAAACGCAATGGCGCCTCGATCGGAGCACCGATCGACGAAGAACGGGCCCAGTCGACCGTGCCGTGCAGCCCTTCGCGCAACGCTCGCGAAATAGGCGAACTGTCGAGCGTCCCTTCGGCCAGTTCGTACTTGCCCGAGGCGAGCCGGGTTTTATACTCCTCACACCCTTTACCCATTTCAATCCGCTCGATGCCTCGTTCGGCGGCTGATCGGGCCATTTCGACAATCATCACCAGGCCGGGATTGTATTTGGCCAGCGATTGCGAAAAACCGATGAACCAGCCGTGCATCACCCGACCGCTCTGCAAACCATAGCTAATCGCGACTGGCCGAGCTCCGGCATAGAGCACGGTGAGACGAGGGCGCAACCGTTGGTCGTCGGTTTCCAGCAGATGCTCTAACAGTTGTCGAATCCAGTCATAGGCGAATACATCGGTCAGCCCTGTGTCGCGGAACTGTTGCTGGTTCCACTGAATGAGCGTGTCAAAGACATCGCGCCGACGAGTATCAAACTCCAGTTCAAGCGGCCCCACCTCACGGGCCAGCTTGCGTCCGCGGGCAAGAATTTTAGAAACGCTCTTCGAGCCCGCCTGACGCCGAGTCGCCTGATAGGTCTCGAACCCTTGCGACAAGTCGAGATAGGTGGACGGTTCTCGCCGGCGAACAAACGGATGAAACGATTTGGGCTCATGGCGCCAATGGTCGAAATGCCAAGATCGTAACCGACATCCTTGCAGGAGTGATTGGATATCCCAATCAAGCTCGGGGGCGGCGATCAGGGCTTGATAGCCTGAGAGTCGTCCGCCTACCGGTCGTCCGGTTCGTCGAGTGGTGCGTTGAAATGGTAAAAAACCGACCAGCTGACCTTGGTCTTCGAATACCGCCACTTCCACATCACTACGAACGGTTGCCACGGCAGCCGTAAATTCTGGTCGCAAAAACGGGCTGTCAAGCACCGGGGATTGTTGCAACAGCTGCCGCCAAGCGTCAAGCATGGCGGGGGTCAGCCGGGCGAACGGAATTGCGGAGATCTGGAGAGTCATCGCTGCATCAGATAAGCTGGATTTTTGTCACACGATAAAAAATTATTGAAATAGAGCCCGTTCGCGGAGGTGGCGCACCCAACGAGCTGGCACAGAGGCAGGCGCCCGTAGCGGCGACTGCTTCACCCAGTCTCGCGTCGCCAGCCAGACGTTGCTAGCTGGGCCGACCAACGGCCGGCACTCCACTGCGCCTTCGGCCACATCAGATGCGCCGGTCATGTAACGCCATTTATCGGTTTGCATTCCTTTGCCTAGGTCGATGCGCTCTAGCCCTAGCTCGGGAGCAGCTTGGATCAGTTGCATTAACAGCGCGTTGCCGGCTGAAACGTTCGAGAACTCGGCGTCGTAGGCCGGAAACCAAGAGTGCAGCACGCCGCCGGATCGCATGCCGAAATGAACGGCCAACAAACGATCGCCGCCGTACAGGGCCGAGAGCATGCCAGAAAATTTAGGGGTCGAATGATCGAGCAGAGATTGCAGTAACTTGCGGGTCCAGCCAAACGAAAACACGTCGGTCATGCCGGTCGCTTGATATTGAGCGCGCTTCCAACGCAACAGGGTGTTAAAAACTTCAAGGTCGGTGGTGTGTGGTACGAAGCGAATCGGGCCGATGAGTCGTTCGATTTTTGCGTTGAGCCGTCGCACGCCGCGGGTACTCGAACTACCGTTAATCCGGCGTTTCAAATAGGCTTTCAGACCTCCTTCGACGTTCATCACCGGCGACGGTTCGACGTATCGGTGGTGGGAAGCGAACGCGCTCTGGGTAGCCAGCAGGTGGTCGAACTTCCAGCTCAACAGACGCGATTGCCGGATGAGCCGCCGGGCATTGAACACACGGCCAGGTTCGATGATCACCGCTTGGAAATCGGACAACGGTCCGCTGACCGGACGGCCGACGCCAAATCGACCTCGTTGGAACGGAAGGTAGCCGACTTCCTGGCCCGACTCTTCCAATACGGTCACTTCGACGTCATCCCGCACGGCGGCCACTGCCTGAGTGAATTCCGGACGGAAGTATGGGTTGTCGAACTCTGGGATCGATTCCTGAAGTTCGGCCCAACGTTTCCATTGGGCGTCAGTCAGACGATCGGCGCGAATGGGAGTTCCGTGAATCATGGTCGGTCAATTCCTTGCGGTATGGAAAGTGGCTGTTTTTCAGGGAAATGTAGAACACGAGTGTTTCGCGAGCGGTCACCGACCGCTGTTACCAACAGCAACGAGTAAATTTGAAACTACTGAGTTCGTGGTTCGAATAGTCTTACACGACGGCCAATTCGGCTCCTTGGTCTTGGTGGTTTTCGTAGACGGCTAGCCGCACGTTTTCCCACAGGTCGTCAACTCGTTCGACGGGGCGTAACCATTGGCAGTCGGCAAACGGATTCACTTGATCTTGCGGGTAAAGGTAAAGAATTTTGATATTCCGCGGCACTGCGTCCAGCGAACGGCGAATCTCGCGTTGGACTGCTTGCATCACTTCGTCGCGAAACGGGTTGTAGAAATAAAGTACGGTCGCATCGTCAGGTAGCCGGTAGTCGCGGGCATCGGCCGTGATGACTTGAACCGTGCGGCTGTGCAGCTTGGGGCGTGCGCTACGAAGGTTGGCCCGGGCAATTTCGTTGAGCGACTCGCTGACGTCGATGCCGATTACCCGACGGAACGGGTAGGTGGCCGCGGTGATGACTGCCCGACCCTTGCCGGAACCGTAGTCTAGAAAAACATCGTGTTCCGGGTTGATCGCTGCCCGTTCGATCGCCTTTTGGATCGAGTCATAGGGCAACGGCAGATACCCATGACAGTCGACGCTCGGTAGTTCTTGACGCCAACGACCATCAGGCTTGGTGTCGACACCCAAGCTGCGTTCGCAGAGCGATTCGTACAGCCGGTGCCAGACCCAACGCAGCGCGTACCGTGTGCCACGAACGGCCCAGCGGCGTCCGAAGCTACGTGCAAATCGTATCGGGGCGGTGAACATCGACAAACCTCGTGCTGCTCCGGTGGTGTTTAGCTCGATTGCATGTTGACGGGGTTGGTGGCCGGTTGGCCGGGTTCATAGGTTTGGCGCACGGCGCGCAATCGACGTACGGCCCTTTGCAAGGGTTCTCGAAGGGCCGAGTCGCGTACCCGACGCCGCAGTGCCCGCCAACTGCGCCGCCCAATGGCGACCGCTCGTCGCCGGTCGATTTCGCCTTCGGCCAGCATGGTGACGCCCGAGGTGAAACTTGCTTTGTAACGTTCTTCGCCTTTGCCTAGGTCGATTCGGCCCCAGCCTTCGGCCTCGCAGCGTTCGGCCAAACGAACCAGAAGGATCAAGCCTGGCGAGTATTTTTCCAACTCCCGTTCATAGGTCGGAAACCACCAATGAACCGTGGTTGCCGAACGCATGCCGAAATGTGCGGCGATCAACCGGTCGCCGGCATACAGGGCCGACAACAGGCCGGCAAAGTTTAGCTCTTGCGCCGCGCCAATCCGCGCGAGCAACGCGCGTGTCCAGTCGGGCGCTAAATGGTTGACGCAGCCGATCCGCCGGTATTGCTCAAGCTTCCAGCCGAGTAGACGGTCCCAAACCGTCGGGTCAGAGCTAGATAGTTCTAGTCGTAGCGGTCCTACCTCACGTTCGATCTTGCGCGCCTTGCGCTGCACCTGTTTGATCAGCGACGAGCCGGCTTGACGCCGTGCTTCGCAGAAGGCAGCGAATCCTTCAGACAGATCGACGTAAGGCGATTCGGCAACCTGTTCGTGATACGAGTCGAATTGGCCTGCCCCGATCAACAGGTGATCGAATCGCCAGGCGCGAAGGTTGCATTCCTGAAGCCAGGCGTCTCCATCGAGCGATCCATCGCGGTCCAAAATCGGGCCTTGAAAGTCGGTCAGGGTGCCGGCCACCGGGCCGGCCACTCCAGGCTGGTCGAGATGGAATGGAAGAAAACCGACCGGCCGGCCAGATGTTTCCCACACAGCCACTCGGGCTGCCGGACGGACCGCGCCGACTGCCTGGACAAACTCGGGACGAAAATAGGGACTGGCCAACTCGTCGCGCTGGGCGACGATACCGTGCCAAGCCTCGAGGTCGGCCGAAGTCAGCTCGTCGGGATGAACGACACGTACCGTCATGCTCGAAACCCTTCTACTTGAAACCGTTTGGGCCCCAACAGCGACAACAGACAGCGGCTATAGCCAGCCGTGGCCGCAATTCGGCACCGCATCGCCAGGGCCGATTCGCGGTCTCCTCGCACCAGACTCCAGAGTCGTCGGGGGAAGAAGACAGCCAATGCTCGCGCCACTCGGGCCAGCCACAACACCAAGACGCCCAACCGGCCACGACGCATCAAATCCTGCTTGGCCGGACTCCAGCCGCCGAGTCGGGCAATCTTGATCAAATAGTCGTCGTGCAGCCGTTCGGCGGGAATCACATGCAACACAATCGCTCGAGGCGAGTACCACGACTCGATCCGTGCGGCGTCGATCCGCTCGAACAGTTCGGAATCTTCTCCTCGCACCGCCAAGGCTTCGTCGAAGCAGCCTACCTCGTCAAACACGCTCCGGTGGACCATCAGGTTGCCAGTGCCAGGGGCCATCTTGCGCCCATATCGACAGGGAGCCTCGAGTTGAGGCGATTCACCCAATAGCGGGCGACAGGCAGTGGCCAATTGGCGATCGCACCCTTTCGGCAACAACAACTGGACTGAACCGCCGACACACCGGCTTGCTTTTTCTTCAGCAATCGCGAGCAGCTCAACCAGCCACGCCGGATCAGCCCGTTGATCGTCGTCAAAAAAGGCGATCCACTCGCCGGCCGCTTCGGCAATACCACGGTTGCGCGCGGCGGCCACTCCAGGACGGCCTTCGTACGCATACCGAATCGTCGTAGCTTGGCCTGGAGACACCGACTCGACCGCCGAATGGGTATGATCGGTCGAGCCGTTGTCGACGACCACAATCTCAAACGAGAAATGGTCCGCGGTTTCCAAACGCGTCAGGCTTTCTAGGGCTGGGGCCAATTGGTCTGCTCGATTCAAAGTGCAGACCACCACCGTAATGTTGGTCAGGTTCTCAGACATGATTTTTAGGTTTGTTTTTCATAGGGAAGTGATTCAACGTGGGTAATCCATTCCCAGCGAAGAGGAGCGATCTGCGGCTGTCATGGCGGCCGGGCTGCTGCGACGCTTCACAAAGAAGGCCAGTTCCAGAACGCCGATGACCGTGACAAACGTGGTGAAGGAAGGGAGCATCAGGCTCGATTCGGTCAGGCCAGTGAGGATGCTTTGCAGCAACATGCCCAGGGCCAAACCGTGCATCGGGTCGCCAGTCCGACGGTAAACGCTTCTAGCCATCCAGAGCACGACAACCAGTACCAAGAGCAACATGGTCAAACCGGTCCAGCCGAGGCCGAGCGCCGCATCGAGATAGAACGAATGGGCCGAGTTCATTGCCCAACCGAGATTCTTGGAATACCAATAAACGTGGGCGTCGTTCCAAAACGCCGCATACCCGTAGCCGGTCCAGGGGCGCTGCCCGATCGCTTGCACCACGTGCTCCCAAAGCTCGGTACGACCGTTCAGCGAGCTGACACTCGAAGTGCGGCCCATCAAAAACACCGACGTGATTCGGTCAAGTACCGGAAGGTGAAGCATTTGGGCCACCAGCAGGGTCAACGAGCCAGTCCAAACGGTCGCCACACTCGCAACCAGCTTGGCTTTGGCGCTGGTGCCCACCAGCCAGACCGCGCCGACCACCAAGGCACAGGCAGCAAACGACGAACGCGATCGGGTGGCATACAGCAACACAATCGACAACACCAAAATGGCCAGCAAGCCCCATTGAGCTCGCCGCCAGATGCCGTGTCGTAGCAGCAAAAAGGTGCTCAGACAAACCATCAGGCAATTCGCGCCGGCTCCGTTTGGGTGCAGCGTGCCGGCAAACCGGTAGGTGCTCGACCAGGGCCGAAAAGTTCCTAACAGAACTTCAATGCCGATTCCACCCAACATGAACCCGGTGGACACGGCCCATACCAACACGACGAGTTGCTGGGTCGAAAATTGCCGGCAGGCTCCCAAGGCCCCGGCTAAACAGAAGATCAGAATGATTAGGTTCTTGCTGGTCCGCCAGACGTCGATCGACCAGGTGATACTGGCCAGGCACCACAACATTCCTACGAGGACCAGCACCGGCAACAAGCCATTCAAGTTCAATTGCCTGCCGGTGCGACGCAGTAGAAAAAGTGCGCCAACCATCCCGGCCAGCAGATATCCAACTTTGTTCAACACGCTTCCCTGGGCAGCGTCCCGTTCCAAGTGCCCGGCGTCATTGGCGAACTGAGTGGCGCCGGTGGTCGAAATGAACGGCTCGTGCTCTACGCAGAAAAACGCCGCGCCAAAACCAACGATGGCCAGCCACAGCAGCGAGCGTGGGGCCAAAGCGGTGTCGTGGCCGGGAGTATGGGCAGAGATCATCGGGCGGCCTCCCCACAGATGAGCGGATCGGCCTGTTGCCCAAAAAATCGGACAATCGCCACCGAGCGCACTGCCGTGCCGGCCACCGTGCCAGCCAGGGTTGCCAGCGCGGTGCCCAACACTCCATACGGAGCGATCAACATCACCGCTGCCAGCAAGGTCACCACAAGGATCGTGATGTCGGCTGCCACGTTGGCCTGTTGGCGTTCCATGGCGTACAGCGTGTTGCCGACGCCGACGTTTAGGCCATTGAACAGCAGCCCGACCGCCAGCACGGTGATGGTGGCGCCACAGCCAGCGTAGTTTTCGCCATACAACGTTACAGCGATCCATTCGCCGGCCAAGAAGAACATGATCGCAAGCATCCCGAGTGCCGAAACGATTAGCATGAGTGATTGTCGCAGCACGGTCTGCAGTCGGGCCAGTCCGCCTTCGTTCAAGGCTTGGGCACACCGGGGCACAAGGAAATTACTCATGCCCAGCAAAAAGCTGTTCGACAGCCCGACCAGGGTGGTGCAAATGGCGAACAGACCGGTGGCCGCTGTGCCGTGGGCCAGGGCCAGCATCCAGGGCAGCAGGTAAGGGGTGGTCGAGCCGAACATCTCGCTCAACAGGGCCCAACGCGAAAGTTGCCAATTTTGACGCCAGTCGGTCCAAATCCGACTGGCCTCGAAACGCATGGCCAACGGCCGCAGCCAGAACCAGCCGGTGGCCGCCACCACACAGGCGCCGGCCATCACCAAAAAGACCGTGACGACTGACAAATAGTCGCACCAGGCCAACAGAGCCAGGCCGCTCAATTGGAGCCCTGCCACGGTGACATCAATCAGCAATACCTCGCGCATCCGCAAATGGGCCATGCTCATCATGCGGACCAGTGTGCGCAACAACAGCAACGGGGCCGCGCCCATCAACACCAGCAAGGCCGGTAGCATCTCGTGTGGCCCCCAGCCGAGTGCGACGATGCCGGCCAATAGCCCAAACGCACCGATTACCAGCAGCGAGAAGATCGCCTGATGAACCATCATGCTGCCGGTATAACTGGCCAGCGCTCGGCCTTCGCGACGATGAGAATAAACGGTATACGGACCGCAAATGATTTCCGATTGAATCGCCACGGCGTACATCACCAGGCTTAGGCCCAGAAAGTAGACGCCAATTTCGCCCGGTGCGCACAGCCTGCCTAGCAGAATACTGGTGACAAAACTGGTGCCACTGACGATCGCCTGATCGAGCACCGAGGGAATTGCCTTGCTGACCAGCGAGCCTTGCCGGATGAAGCGCAGCAGTTTCGTCAGCACCGACGGCAGCGACCGCCGAGCAGCAGGCTGATTATTCGACAATGTGGCGCGTTGCATGGCGTCGGGCCCGATTCGCCGGGAGATCCATCAACCGGCGGCAAGGACTGTAGCGGTTATGCGAGGATGCACCGCGAGCACAGAGCATGGGGTGCTTACCTAAAGCGTAGGTCGCAGAAACGCTACTCGACGGCCTTTTCTTTCCCCAATTTGGGCCATCCAGGCTAGTTGCCCAGCGCCATCTTGCTGTGAATTTCTCAAAATACAAGCACGAAGCGCAAGCGAGTGAATATTTTCAGTAGAGCGTATTCCAAAACGATGCTACCCATACAAATACAAGGCGCGCGGCGCTAGCAACGGTCGAGAAATACGCTCTAGAGCAATTTCGGATCATTCGTAGTCGTGTTTCGTCGGAAAATCCCAGCAAAAACTAGGTCGCGTCCGCTATGGTAAAGAGCGACTCGCTCTAATTCCAAATTGACTGATTGCTGTTAGTAACAGCGGTCGGTGACCGCTCGCGAAACACTTGCTTTACACACTTCCCTGGAAAATCGTCGCTTTTCCGTCGTCATTTTTGGAACGACTGACTTGAACTCCAATTCACTCGCTTGCGCTTCGTGCTTGTATTGACTCGGCTTGAAAGACGGATTTGCCCTTGCCGGCAGCAAGCACGCACTCGGCGCCAGGCATTGCGATAGGCCGAATAATGGCCGCTCAGCTTGGCCGCCAGGGTAAGTGGGCTATCGAGCGACCCAGCGGTAAAACGGCCCCAGGCCGTTGGCGGTGCGTCGGGAGTGACCAGCTCTTCGGCAGTCATCAGCGTGCAGAGAATCCCTTCGCCTGAAAGCTGCTGGTGAAACCGTTCGGCGAAGCCGTCTGGACGGATGCCAAATGGGTAAGCAAACGTGACGTCGGAGTAGCCGAATCGGCGGACCAGCACGTCGCGCGAGGCGAGCATTTCCTGCCACATTGTCTCAGGCTGTTGGCTCAGATCGACGTGCGTGTGAGTATGAGCGCCCAGTTCGACGAGCCCGCCGTCGAGCAGTTCGGTCGCTTCGTCGGTACGTAAAGGTCGCCAGGCATCTGACGCTGCTGACCCAGCGGCCGACCAGTCGTCAAACGGAAACGGTTCCGTCGAGTCGAGGTAGGCGGTGGCCAGAAAAATGGTGGCCGGCACTTGCAGCTCACGCAAAATCGGCCAAGCATGCAGATAGTTGTTGGCATACCCATCGTCGAATGTCACCACAAACGTTCGCCGCGGAATCGCTCGGCCGTGCCGGTGATAGTCGAGCGCTTTGCGTAACGGCCAAGCCTGGTAGCCTCGGTCGAGCAGGCCGACCAATTGTTGGCGAAACCGTTCCGGGGTAACGTTCCAGGTTGGCGGTTCGACCCCGGGTGTCTCGTGCGCCACGCGGTGATACATCAGAATGCCGAACGCCTGAGAAAGCCGATCGCTTTGCCACAGATGGGATGGCACTGGGACACGCAACACGCCCCAGTTGGCCAGTTGACGCCAGTTTGCCATCGCCGTTTCCTTCAGCCAGGGGTGAACTACGATCCCTTGCGCAACACCATCGAGGGAACGGTTTGCAGAATCAACTTCAGATCTTGGAAGACGGTTCGCGAACGAATATAACGCACGTCCATCCGGACCCAATCGGCAAAGGAAACCCGCGACCGACCGTGTACCTGCCAGATGCAGGTAAGGCCAGGGGTGACGTCGAGCCGTTGTCGTTGCCAGCGCTGGCAACCGGCGGTTTCTGAAACTGGCAAAGGGCGAGGGCCGACCAACGACATTTCGCCCCGCACCACGTTCCACAACTGGGGCAGTTCGTCGATGCTGGTTGCACGAATCAGCTTGCCAATCCAGGTGATGCGTGGGTCGTTGGTGATTTTGAAGGCCGGGCCATCTTGTTCGTTTTGATCCATCAAGCCTTGCTTGCGAGCCTCGGCGTCGACGACCATCGAACGAAACTTGATCATTTCAAACGGTTTTCCGCCCCGGCCACTACGCTGTTGGCGAAAGAAAACAGGGCCTGGCGATGTGAGGCGGATCACCGTTGCCACGGCCAGCAGGAGGGGAGACAGAATGGCCAGCCCGACGAGCGCGCCAACCACATCCATTGTCCGTTTGACTGGCGGTGTAGGCTGCACAAAAATTTCTTCCATGGCGTGGACGCGTTTTTCTTTTTCCTCTGCTTCGTCGGTAAGTTCCGGCGATTGCTCGGCCAGCTCGCTACAAAGTTGTTCGATGGTTTCCTCGCGATCGTCCGTTTGCGTGGGATACTGGTAAACCCGAACGCGAGGCGATTCGCAATCCTTGGGCAATGCAGCTCGCACATCGTCCGCCACGATCCAGCCGCCGGCTTCGTCGGTGCCTGAGAGCAACACGCCAAGCACTTCGTCGTCGAGCCAGCCGGCTTCGTCAAAGCTGCGCAGTCGCTGATGCAGCACCGTGGCCACTTCTTGCAAGGTTTTGTCGGCCGAGGTGCGGCTGCGAGGCGCGAACACTACCAGCGACAAATTACCGCCGGTCCGATCGACTCGGGCACGTTCGCGGACCAGATGCTCGGTCATCGTCTCGACCGAGTGCAGCCCATAGCGCCCCTGGCGGTCACGTCCTCCGAACCAACGAGCTACCAGACGTGCCGCAGCGTGCCGCAAACGACCGTCGCTCACATCGTCGGACGGTCCAAAATCTTCGAACATGGTTCGTTTTCCTTAAGAAGCTTAATCAATCGAGGGAGAAGTTTTTGCCGGCACTTGTTGGGGCGATCCTTTACAAAGTTCGATAAAGCCAATCAGGAACGTGTTGGAGTTGTTTATTCATCACGACGCCCAGCAGTTTTACATTCGCTCGGGTAAGCAATTCTTTCGTCCGTTGAGCCACTTCCCAGCGGACACGCTCGGCTTCGATCACAAACAACACCCCGGCCAGTAGTTTGGCCAACCGTGTACAGCAGGCGACTTGACCGACCGGTGGCATGTCGACCACCACTAGGTCGAACGTTTCCTGCGCGTTGGCAATCAATTCGGCCATTGGCTCGGCATGGAACGCTTGGGCAAAATCGGCCTGACGCATGCCGGTAGTGAGCAACGACAGGTTGGGAATGTTCGCGGTCTGAATCCCGGCTTGCCAGTCGCGGTCTTCGAGCAAAATTTCAGCCAAGCCAGGAGCCGGGTCGAGTTGAAAACGGCGTCGCACCGAGGGACGCGCCAAGTTGGCGTCGATCAGCAACACGTTGCGACTTGACGAATTGGCCGCCGCCAGGGCGAGTTGCGAAGCAACCGTGCTAACCCCTTCCCCGCTGTAGCAACTCGTCAGCCCGACCGTGGGAATCGCGGCACGGCTGCCATCTTTGCTGGCGGAGAGTTGTTCCAGCAGGGTGTGGTAGTGTGAGGCGACCTCGGGCAACACCACGGGAACCTCGCCAGAATATGTTTCGGTCGTAAGATCGGAGAGCATGGTTAGTTCCTTCCGCTAAATGCGAAAGCTGTGCGGTCGATGTGAGGAATCGTGATCAGGGTGGGAAGCGACAGCTTGTGTTCAATTTCTTCCGGCGACTTGAGCGAGTGGTCCATCACCTCGCGCAGCAGGGCGAACGTTATGCTGCTAGCCGTTGCGAAAATTAGCCCCAAGGCCAGCAACACCGGTTTGTTCGGGCTCACCGGTCGAGGGTTATAGCTGGCCGGCTGCACCACGTTGATGTTCGAGATGCGTCGGGTTTTGAGCGATTGGTCGATGCGTGCCTGCTCAAGATTTTCGGAATACTTGCGATAGTTGGTGTCCAGCAATTGAATTTCACGTTCTAATTGCCTCATCACAGATTCATTGACGCCCAACGCCAGCAGCTCGCTTCGGGTAGCAGCCAACTGCGAATCAAGTTTTTCAGCTCGCTTGGCCAGGGCCAACAATGCTGGTTCCCGTTCGATCATCGTTTTGTCACGAACGGCAGTCACCGGCTTAGATGCTTGAGGTTGTTTTTGCAGCAAGGCCATCGCTCCGGCGATCTCTTGCCGCACTTGTTTCACTTCTACGTGATGTTCGGTGTAACGCGAGAGCAGCGTTTGTTCGCGTAGTTGCAGGTTGTAAAGTTGTCGCCGTACGTCTTCCACGGCCGAGTTGCCTTGTTCTCGATTTCGGCCCGTTACCTGAATGTGCTTCAAATCGCCAAGCGACTTGTGCATTAGTCGGGCTTCTGGCACGCCAGCTGCTAGGCCAGCTTCGGCCGTTAGCAGCTCTTCTTGCAGCCTGGCCATGCGGGTCACCAGAGCCCGCCGCTGCTCGTCCGGCGAGGTCAGACCAGTTTGTTGTTTCATCTCGCGTAGGCGCTGCTCTTGCCCGAGTAATTCGCCTCGGACACGCGCGGTTTCTGATTCGAGGAACGAAAGTGCGCCCGGTGTTCGATTCAGCCGCAGATGTTCAACCTGATAGAGTTCGACCAGGGCTTCGACGACTTGTTGTGCTTGGCGAGGAGTGGCTGCCCGATAGGAAATGAGCAAGACGTTCGATTTCCGC
Organism: Pirellulales bacterium; assembly: GCA_028289525.1. Lineage (GTDB taxonomy): Bacteria > Planctomycetota > Planctomycetia > Pirellulales > JAGQOS01 > JANQPJ01. The sequence goes on along the minus strand of JANQPJ010000318.1, from coordinate 6,047 downwards.
AGGCGCTCGACGGATAAATGTTGGTCGAACGTTTCCAGCACTTGTTCGCGCAGTTTGACGTCAAGCTTCGCATCGACCTGTTTGCCTAGAAAGGGTTCGGTGCCCACGGTGTCGACAACCCGTTCGGCCAGCGAACGGCTGCCGAGAATCTCGACGACCGTGTCGATGTCGCCCTCGCGCGAGTCGGGCACTGCCACGACCGGCGATTGACCAATGGTGGCCGTGGCGTCAAGGTTCGTGTTTTCACGGCCTAGTCGAATGACCAGCTTGGCCTCGCTATGGTATTGCTTGGCGGCGGTTAGCGCATAGACAAAGACGAGCGCCATCACGCCCAGAAAAACGGCGGCCGCCTTTTTGCGATGCCGAAAAATGACACGGTAAACGTCGCGAGTCGAGAGGTCGAACGAAGCGTAACGGTTCATCGGAGTGGTTGGTCCTTGCATTCAGTCTGGGCCTACGGCTGCGGCGCCAAGCGATAAAGAAGTCTACGTGCGCCTGGGGAAAAAAGTGGTCAGATGGGCCAAGAAATTGGAATTTCTAGCCTACATTTCAAGGCGAATCGTGTGCCGGCACTTCGTCCGAACCGTCTGACAGCCCTGATGGGGACTTCGTGTCGGAGCCATAAACGGCTTGAAGACAAGCACTTAGATGCTTGGAAAACGTTTGCGCAACAGGACTCTCAGGCGCGCAAAAGAGTTCATTGAAAGGTTGCTTACAGGCAACAAACAGGCACCGTAACCGACGAACAGGTTGTCAGAATGCAACACGACCGGTTGTCGGGGATCTGCCGATTCTAGAGCGAGTCGCTCTTTACCATAGCGGACGCGACCTAGTTTTTGCCAGGATTTTCCGACGAAACACGACTACGAATGATCCGAAATTGCTCTAGGGATCGACCGATACCGTCACCTGGCGAGTTGCCTGGCCGCGCCGTTCATCAGAAGAGACGGTTTCGAGGGGTTATAGGTTAGGCACTGTTTTAAAACCGTGGAAGTCTGGAGCGCCAGCGAAGGAATCGTTTGCCAGAAATTCCTTCGCTGGCGCTTCACCCCTTCAAATCGTTGGCATCGAATGCGTTTTAAAACAAAGCCTAGCTGGACAGCGCCACTTTGACATGGAATACAAGCACGAAGCGAGGGGCGAGTGAACACTTTACGGTCAAAATCACTCGCCCCTCGCTTCGTGCTTGTATTGATGAGAAGTTCACAACAAAGTGGCGCTGTCCAGCTAGTGATGTTGGCCGTGGCGCTTGCCATACATTTGGTAGGCTGTCCAGCCGATGTTGAGCAACTGCACGGAGACAAACAGGGCAATCGCGGTCACAACCCCGACGTATCCCCATTTGATGGCTTCTTTGCCAACCCAGCGAACCCAATGCAACATGGCGTCATCTTGCATGGGCCATAGGTTCCATGCCGCGTGCAGCATGCAATACACGTACCCCATCACAAACCCCAGGCACGTCCAACCAAGTTTTGACGATTGAAATGAAGCCATACGATCGTCCTCCTCGGCGATTTACTGGCAAGACCAACGAGCATGTGTCGTCGGTTCTGGCCAAATCCCAACGCCCCTTGTTTTCACCTCACGGTTTGGTTGCTCGGTAGCATCTACTGGATGTCGAATCAACCGCCCGCAGGCGAGGAACCCGCGCTGAACTTCATTGCTGGTTATTATAAGCACCGGTGCCAGCATGCAACAACAAAGTTCCCCCCGTCTTGGCCCCCTCTGGGGTAGTGTTTTGCGACGTGAGAATAGGCGCTAAGCTCTTGATTGTGCGGATCTTAGCACACGTTGGCCGATTGCTGAAATACCGGTTTGCAGCGGTCGTAAACCGTGCCTCGAAACTCGTGGGCGAAGGCTCGCCTTAGTGGTTGGTTCCATCTCGGCGGTCGGCAGCCAAGGTGGCGAACCAAATGCTGAGCGTGAACCAACCGGCCCCGAGCGCGGCCAGTAGCAGAATCGCCTGGGGCACGGGCCAGTTGACGATTAGGTTGCCTTGGAAAGCAAGCGTTGCGTAGGACACAGGTCCGATCACCAGGCCGAGCACCGCCGCCAACACCAGATTTCGGCCCAACGGCATGAGACAGCCTGCCACGGCCATGCCGAAGTTTAGCCATAGCGATGTTATCCACAGCGGGCACAGCCACCGTGGACCATCGTGATGGGCGTACCAAACCAATTCGCTCCAACTGAGTAGGCTATCGAGTGCTGTGCCAAGCAGCGCGATGATGGCGATCAAGCCGATCTGTCGACCTGGATCGACCATCAAGAATGAACCGGCGACTAACAACACTCCGATCACCGCTGGTCCAATCATTGGCCAACCGTGGCTGACGCTCAAGGTGGCCGATAGCCATCCGAGTTGAAACGCAATGAAGCTGTAAGGGCGATACATGTGAGGATTGGGCGAATGCTAGGAAAGTTAGCCAAGCCACGTGTTCGACTAGCGGGTTTTGGCGACCGGAGGGCGTTGGTCGCTCACACAGCGGAACCCGGTGTGATTGGTGCTGGTCGATGGCGAAGCGTCGTCGCGCGCAGAAACTTGAATGCCATCGCTGTAGTTTTCGGCACAGAGCCAGCTACCGCCACGACGAACCTTGTTGCGTCCCGTTTCCGGCCCTTGCGGGTTGACCTTTGCAGCCAAGCCATAGGCATCTTCGTCGTACCAGTCAGCACACCATTCCCAAACATTGCCGGCCAGATCGTACAGACCAAACCGGTTGGCCGTAAAAGAGCCGACCGGAGCCACGTTGCGAAAACCGTCGGCGCCGGTATCTTGGTCGGGGAACCAGCCTTGCCAGTAGTTTGCCTGCAGGCGACCGTCAGGGGTTTCCACACGGCCCCAGGGATAACGGGCATCGTGCAATCCACCGCGGGCTGCGTATTCCCACTCGGCTTCGGTCGGTAACCGTTTGCCTGCCCAACGACAATAGCTCACCGCGTCATACCAGGAAACTTGAACGACCGGGAATTCTTCCCGTCCGGCGATCGACGACTCCGGGCCGGTCGGATGGTGCCAGTCGGCCCCGGCAACCACCTTCCAGCTGCCTGAGCGTCGTTCGAATACCCGGCTCTTGCCGGCTTGTTCCGCCGTGGTTTGATAGCCGGTTTCGGCAACAAAACGAGCAAATTTTCGATTGGTCACCTCGCGCACATCGACCCAAAATGCTCCGACGCGCACCTCGTGCACCGGTTGCCGATCGGGGTGCCGAGGGTTCTGACTGCCCATTTGAAACGTACCGCCAGGCAATCGAATCATGGTTACCTGGCTGGGCTGGTGGGCAACGATGTTTGCTGCTGGGGGGGCCTGATGTCGAGGAAGCCTCCACAAGACAACCAGGAGCGTTAAGAGCACCAAGCTTACGAGCAGCCCTCGAACTGAAAACAACTTACGCGGCATCGAAGCACGTACCTCCTTGTGGGCGCCGGCGAACGAATGCAGAGACAGAGCTTAGCGATGTTTTTGTTGGTAGCGCCGACTGGCTCGTTCTAGCAATCGTTTTTCCTTTGCGGTCAGGCTTTCTTGGCCTTGCGTTTGAATTTTTTGCAAGATGGCGTCGACTTCTTGGGTCATTGCTTCTTCGTCCTCGGTCGGATCATGGACCTTCAAACGCGGCCGTCCGCTGAACGAGGGCATCCGCACTCGGCCGCCAAACCAGCTGCCGAGACTCCATTGCGTGTAGTAATAAAGCAGGCCATACCCGGCCCCAGCAACGTGGGCGATGTAGGCCACGTTGCTGCCATCGGGACGCGCCACTGCACCGCTAATATCGGAAAACAAATAAATGGCTCCCAAAGCCCAAGCAGGCACCGGCAGTACACCCCAGATGAGAATGGTCCGCCGGGGAAAGTTCAACACATAGAGCATCATGATGCCGGTGGTGCCGCCCGAGGCCCCGATCAGAATACCCGGCCTGCCCGACCCCACGGTCGAGGCCAGCCATACCAGACCAGCCACAATGATCGTGGTCAGGTAAATCCACAGAAACGATCGCCGGCCGTAGGTCAACTCGATGTCACGACCAAAGAACCACAAAAAAAACATGTTGAACCCAACATGCATCAGGTTTTTCGGATCGTGGGCAAATCCATAGGTCAGCAGTTGATAAAGCTGCCAAGGCCGCGAGAAGACATCGCTGCGTAGGGCCGCCAACTCAGTCAGTCGGTTGCTCAAGAGCAGCGTGTCGACCAGATACAATCCGACGGTCACCAACAGTAAATTGGTTACCAGCATGCGGTCGCCGCCCAGTTGAAAACCGGTTGGTTCGTCACGCGAATATTCGCGGTCGTAAATCCCCATCGAAAGTCCTATTGGTCGCGTGGGTCACAGGTGGGCCAGTTGCGTTGGCAGGGTGTTTCGTTGTCCTAAAGCAAGTTGCTTTTTACTGTGGCGGACGACACCTCGTCTTCACCGGGATTTCTCGACGAAACATCACCACGCATTTTGGTAATTTGCTCTAAAACTCGCCCTCAAGTCACGGATTGAAAGCCTGAAGCGCCAGCGAAGGAATTTTTGCGGTGCTTTTCCACTTCCAGTAACCAATCCCTTCGCTGGCGCTTCAGGCTTGAAACGGTTGAGAGTATCGCCGTGCCAACCAGAAGTTCAGAGTTGCCCCACTAAGGTATCGTAGGCAGGCAAATCAGAAAAGTGGAGTGTTGGCTCCGACAAACACGTTGTTTTGGCGCTCGACCGAATGGCCTGGCCCCCCTCAGGGACGTACGACTTGGCCGAGTGCCGGTGCGGTGGCCGAGATTTGGCCAGTTCGCCGATCAATGGCCTGGGCGGCGTCCAGTTGAGCCTGAGCAAGCCGGGCGACCAGACGTCGATTGTTTTGCAGCGTCGTCGCGACGAGCCGCTGGAGGATGGTATATTGCCGAGCAACCGCCGCACGATGGGCGGCTACCAAATCGTGCTCGCGAACGAAACTTGCCAGATCGGTGTCGAGCTTGCCTTTCTCGACACCACGGGTGGTGACGTTTTTCTTCACCTTCTCCAACGCATCCTTCAGGCGTAACGAGTCGGCCTTGATCCGCTCGATGTCGGCTGCTAGCAAGGCTTCCAGCTTATCGACTTCGGCAAACTGGTACTCATAGTCGCGCAGTTCGCGTACATACCGGTTTTCAATGACTCGATCAGGCGGATCGTCGGCCTCGGCCTCTTGGCCGTCTTTCAGATACTCCGGCACACTGGCCTCGGGCAGCATCGCCGCCAAGGTTTCCTCATCCATGTCGGCAAAAATGTCGTGCCGATCGATCGGCATCACTTCGTACAGTACCCAGGGCAGTTCGCTGCCAGAAAGCTTGTCCACTTGCTCCTTGGTGGCCGGAGCGACCGGTTGCACTTGAATCGAGCCTTCGTCGGCCGCGGCGACCTTAAATTCACCCAAATACTTTGCCCCTTCGTCCACAGGGCCTTCTTCGAAGATGAACAGAATGGCCTCGGCGCTGATAGCGTGTGGGGCCGGCTTCTCAATCACAATCGTCGCCGAGCCGTCACGGCCAATGTCTTGGGCTTGGCACTCGTGCCAAACTCGACCCCGATCGAGTGTCAACTTGGCAATCGCCAGTTTGAGCTGGCGGACACCGTCCGATTCCAAGTCGACTCCATCTAGGCTAAGGGCCGAGCGGACCGACTCATCGTCGGTGCCGGTGGCCAAAGCGGCAATCTTCTGTTCATAATCGCGGACTTCCTCTTCCAGTCGGGCAACCTGATCGCGATGCGATTGGTGTAGCTTCAAAGTGGCGGCAGCCAAATACCAATAGGCGGCCGAGGCCAGCAAGATCAAAAACACCAACACTACCTGAGCAATCTGCCAGGTCTTGCTGCTGAAATAGGTGGCCACCATCGACACCAGCAGAATGATGGCCAAAACGATCTGGATAATCGAGGGAAGATCCATGAAAGCCGATGTAAAGAGAGATAAGCCTGTGTGGCAGGCGCAGGATGCACACCACAGATGAAGAAGAGTAAACCTTGATGATAAATCGGGCAGTCTAGGGTGTCAAGCTGAGCCAGGGCTGGGGCAGGAGAACTGCAAAGTCGT
>JANQPJ010000179.1 GCA_028289525.1 Pirellulales bacterium | reverse complement strand
CACTTCTCCCAGGCCACACGATTGGTTTCTTGCAAGATGTCGTCGGCGTCAGCAGGGTGAACAACCAAACTAAGGATGTACAGATGCAGCCGACGTTGAACTTCGGTCAACATCTCCGCAAACTGCTGGATTTCTTGCTTGGACTGCATTGGCCGTATTTCGACTCCAGGGAAAGTACTTCCTTCCACTAGCATTACGGCGCATCGACGGCATTTTTCTATATGCAAAATTAAATAATTTGCTGGTGGCCCTCCTACAGTCTGATAATAAAGTGGCCGCTTTGGTCGCGAAATGTGGAAAACCGCCAAAATGCGATTCTGGCGGATACCCGCCAGAGCAGGCAGGGCAAAGAGAGAGAGCGGAGAAACTTCGGCCAAAGGGGGGCGGTTTGTTTTTTGTAATCTTTTCGCCGCAGGTAGCAAGATTGTCGCGTAAGGTAGCAGGCACACTCCGTGTGCCGTCCGCCCTTGCTGGTGTTGACCATCAGAAATGCTGATATTCACACCACGCTGCTTCGGCGGACGGCACACGGAGTGTGCCTGCTACCTTGGCGGTCGAAATGCTAGCAAGACCTCGCGCGCAAACCACACCCCTGCCCCCTCTTGTGATTCTTCTCCCGGGTCGCTCTTGCCACGTGCAGGGCGTCTCCCTATACTCCCCCGGCGCATGGTTCGCTGTCTATCGCCCTGGAGCAAGGAGGCTCTCGGATGTCATTTTGCCGGTCGTTGATTTTTGTCTTGGGTATCGCCGTCGCCTCGCTGGCGCACGGCCAAACACCTCAGCTGGCTCCGGTGATTGAACAGACCGGTTGGCGCACGCCAGACGATGCCTCGTCAGGTGGCGCGAAGCTAGAGCCGGTGCGTACCGCCCAACGCGAGAGTCGGGCTTCGATTGCCAAGGTGACCAAAGGCAGCGGGGTGTTGCCGAACGATCATGGTCAGGTATGGCGCGAATACGACATCTCGCCCTACACGCTTCGTGTTTCGTCGACCAACCGGCCCGAGCAGGCGATTGTCGATTGGATTTTGCGCGAGACCGGCTACGAAGCTTGGCATTCTGAGCCGCTGGGGCTGTTGAGCGCCACCAAACGCACCTTGCGTGTCTATCACGTCCCAGAAATTCAAGCAGTCGTTTCCGAGATTGTCGACCGGTTTGTGAGTAGCGAGGCCGAGACCGAGGCGTTTGGGCTCCGCGTGGTCACGATCGGCAGCCCCAACTGGCGGGCCAAAGCTTTGCAGTTAATGAAGCCGGTGCCGGTGCAAAGCCAAGGCGTTCAAGGCTGGTTGTTGGCCAAGGAGGATGCCGCGTTGTTGCTGGCCGACCTGAGCCGGCGAAATGATTTTCGTGAACACAGCTCGCCCCATCTGTTGGTCAACAACGGACAGTCAATTGTCGTTTCCACGTTGCGTCAACGTTCCTACATGCGAGGCGTTTCGCTCACGGCCAATGCCTGGCCTGGCTATGAGCCGGAGATTGGGGCGCTGGAAGAAGGGTTTGCGCTGGAATTCAGTCCGCTCTTGGCCCTGAACCGGACGACGGTCGATGCGATTATCAAGCTGCGGCTCAATCAGATTGAGCGGATGGTTCCGGTCATGCTCGACGTTCCCACGGCCGCCGGTCCGCGCCAGCGCACCAGGGTGGAAGTGCCTCAGGTGACGATGTCCAACCTGCACGAGCGGTTTCGCTGGCCAACCGATCAAGTGCTGCTGTTAAGCATGGGCGTGGTGGCGACCCCGGCTCCTACCAAAGGCAGCAATCCGCTAGCTCAGGTGTTGCCATTGCCCAAGTCGCCTTCGCGGGCAGATGCCTTGTTGTTTGTAGAGTCAAGGGGCCGTTTGGCCGCGCGAGCACCGCAGCAGCCCGTGGCCACGGGGACCGCCCCAGTGACTCCAAGAGCCGCGAGTCGTTTTCCTGCCCGATATTGATCGTCCTAGGCCAGGCTGGCCAGGACGCTTGCAAAGTCTAAAAACAGCGGCCGGTGGCCGCTCGCGAAACGCTGGATTTCA
>JANQPJ010000310.1 GCA_028289525.1 Pirellulales bacterium | reverse complement strand
AGGAGAATTGCAAAGTCGTTTTTTCGAAAAAGCAGCGGTCGGTGACCGCTCGCGAAACGGCTAAGTTTTTTGTTTCGCGAGCGACCGCCGGTCGCTGCTTTTGTGGAATCGACGACTTTGCAGTCGTCCTGGATCACCAACCACTAAAAACCAACAACCCATTACTAAACCCAATGCAGGTTGGCCTGTTTATTCCGTGTTACATCGACCAGCTCTACCCTCAGGTTGGGCTGGCGACGGTCGAATTGTTGGAGCGGTTAGGCTGTCAGATTGAATTTCCCGCTGCCCAAACCTGCTGTGGCCAGCCGATGGCCAACACCGGGTGTACCGACGACACGGCCCCGCTGGCTCGTCGGTTTCTCGAAGTCTTCCGGCCCTATGAGTACGTCGTGTCGCCCTCAGGCAGTTGCGTGGCGATGGTTCGCCAGCACTACGACGAATATCTGACTGGCTGCGAAGGGTTTGAAGCGTTGAAAGCCAAGACGTTCGAGCTGTGCGAGTTTCTCACCGATGTGCTCAACGTGGAATCGTTGGACGGCGCTTTTCCACACCGGGTCGGGTTGCATCAAAGCTGTCATGGCCTGCGTGATCTGCGGCTTGGCAAGTCGAGCGAGTTGATGGCGCCCGGTTTTAGCAAAACCCGCCAGGTGCTCGAGTTGCTCGAGGGAATCGAGTTTGCCGAACTTACTCGGCCAGACGAATGTTGTGGGTTTGGCGGCACGTTCGCGGTGGCCGAACGGGATGTCTCGTGCATGATGGGCCGCGATCGGATTGCCGACCATTTGCAAGCAGGTACCGAGGTGCTCACGGCCGGAGACATGTCGTGTCTGATGCACCTCGAAGGCTTGATCCGACGCGCTGGCCACCCCGTGAAGGTAATGCACGTGGCCGAAATTTTGGCCGGACACGAGGTGCCTCGATGAGCCATGCCCAAGAACATCCGGCCCTGGCCGCTGAGTTTGTGGCCAACGATCAACGAGCCCATTGGCACGATCAGGCGTTGTGGTTCGTCCGGTCGAAACGCGACAAGGCGGCCCAGTCGCTGCCGGAGTGGGAAACCTTGCGCGAGCGGGCTTCCGCGATCAAACGCAATGTGGCCGCCGAGCTGGCCGAATATCTCGAAGCGTTCGAAGCCAACGCCAGTCGGCTCGGAGCCCAAGTCCATTGGGCTCGAGATGCCGCCGAGCACAATCAAATCGTGCTCTCCATTCTGCAGTCGCATCAGGTTGCCCGAGTGGTAAAAAGCAAGTCGATGCTCACCGAAGAGTGTCAGTTGAATCCATTCTTGGAGCAACACAACATCGAGGTGGTCGACACCGACCTGGGCGAGCGGATCGTGCAACTCCGCAACGAACATCCCAGCCACATCGTATTGCCGGCCATTCATATCAAAAAAGAAGAAGTCGGCGAGGTGTTCCACGAACATCTCGGCACCGACCAGGGGGCCAGCGATCCAGAGTATCTGACTCAGGCTGCCAGGCAACATCTGCGAGAAAAGTTTTTGGCGGCCGATGCCGGCATCACTGGCGTCAATTTTGCGATTGCCGAGACAGGCGGGTTGGTCGTCTGCACCAACGAAGGCAACGCCGACCTGGGCACTTCGTTGCCAGGCTTGCACATTGCCTGCATGGGCATCGAAAAAATCATTCCCCGCGCAGCCGATTTGGGCATCTTTCTGCGACTCTTGGCCCGTTCGGCGACTGGACAGCCGATCACGACCTACTCGTCTCACTTCCACGGCCCCCAGCCCGATGGCGAACTGCACATTGTGCTGGTCGACAATGGCCGCACCGACATTCTGGGCGACGAAGAATTCCGGCGGTCGTTGAACTGCATTCGTTGCGGCGCTTGCATGAACACCTGCCCGGTCTACCGGCGCAGCGGCGGGCACAGCTACCAAACAACGGTCCCCGGTCCGATTGGTTCGGTGCTGGCCCCGGCGCGCGACGCGCAGCAACACCGCAGCTTGCCGTTTGCTTGTAGCTTGTGCGGCTCGTGCAGTGATGTCTGCCCTGTCAAAATCCCCTTGCACCACCAGTTGCTCGCCTGGCGACGCGAACTTGCCGCTCGAGGGGTATTGCCTCGCTTCAAACGCTGGAGCATGAAGCTGGCCGGTTGGGTCTTGGGCAGCCGTGGGCTCTACACCTTTGCAGGGCGTGTGGCGCGTTGGCTGGTGCCCAAGCTGCCCCGGGCGTTGGTTTACCACCGCTTCAATCCTTGGGCGCTGGATCGCGAGTTGCCAGAGATGCCTCGTCACAGTTTCCGCGAGCTGTATAAGCGACGCCATGACAAGTAAAGATTCGATTCTCGCCGCGATTCGTCGCCACCAGGTTCCCGCCGCGCCGTTGCCAGAACTGGACGGGCCATGGATCACTTACGACGATCCACTCGCAGCGTTCACCGCATCGGTCGAGGCGGTCGGCGGCCAAGTCGCTCGGGTAGGCAACCGCGACGAGTTGGCCGAACGCCTTCAGGTCTTGCCAGCATGGAACGCCGCCCAAACGATTTGCAATACGGTGCCCGGGGTCGACCTCGGCAATTTTGATTTGGATGCCTGTGCCGATCCCCATCAGCTCGAACACATCGACCTAGCAGTGGTCGAAGGCCAGTTTGCCGTGGCCGAAAACGGAGCAGTTTGGGTGACCGACGAACACCTGCGGCACCGGGTAGTGTTGTTTATTGCCCAACATTTGGCCCTGGTGACACCGGCCGACCAAGTCGTGGATAACCTGCATCAGGCCTACCAGCGGCTCGCCTGGGGCGAACGCGGCTTCGGCGTGTTGATCTCTGGCCCATCCAAAACGGCTGACATCGAACAATCGCTCGTGATCGGAGCCCATGGGGCCCGCTCGTTGACGGTCTTTTTGTTAGACGATGCAAGCTAACTGGACAGCGCCACTTTGGTGTAGAAAAACGACAATACAAGCCCGACGCGCAAGCGAGGGAATTTAGACGTAACGT
>JANQPJ010000306.1 GCA_028289525.1 Pirellulales bacterium | reverse complement strand
GCAACCGGTGGTCGAAGCGCGAAACAGGAAAATCTAGCCGTTTCGCGAGCGGTCACCGACCGCTGTTTTTATAGAATCGTTGACTTTGCAATCCTCCTGGCTCTCGACCCTAGACTCTTGAACCTAGACCTTATACAATCCATTGCCTGCGAAACTTAAGCGGTTAGGAAGTTTTTTTCACAGCCGAGCACGATCCAAATCGGGCTGGCAGACGTAAAATAATACATCGAACTTGCGTACCTAGTGGGAGAAAACACGATGGGTCAGGTCGCCGAAGTCAATGATGGCAGTTTTGAAAGCGAAGTTCTCCAAGCAGCCGAACCGGTGCTCGTCGATTTTTGGGCACCCTGGTGCGGCCCTTGCCGGATGATTGCGCCCACGGTTGAGGAGTTGGCCGCCGAAAACGCCGGCACCGTACGGGTTTGCAAGGTAAACATCGACGAAAGCCCCCAATCGGCCCAAAATTACGGCGTTAGCAGCATTCCAACCTTGATGCTGTTCAAAAGCGGCGATGTCGTCGAGCGGTTTGTCGGCGTCCAGCCAAAACCACGGCTGCAAGAAGCAATCGACGCTGCTAAGGCTTAGCAGGGCGTTTGGGTGATGCCCCGGCGACGCGTCGCGTCGCGGCTAGGGGGCAAACAGAAGCCTGCGGCCACCCTAGTTCGAATGCCAAGCCTTAAAGCCTGAAGCGCTAGCAAAGGAATTTGCACAACGATACCGCGAATTCCCTCGCTGGCGCTTTTTGAAGTTGCGCTATTTAGCCACGCAGTGGCAATCGTGAATCGTCCTGGTCGTAATCTCTGGATTTTGACAGATAATACAAGCCCGACGCGCAAGCGAGGGAAAACGTTCCCCTCAAATTCCCTCGCTTGCGCGTCGGGCTTGTATTTCCGGGAATTCATCACAAAATGCCGCAGGCCAACTAGGAAACGCGCAACTTCAAAACTTGCGCTTCAGGCTTTAGAACCGATACGAAAAATAGGCTTTAACACCGTGCCAGTCGCGATCGGGTGCGTCGCCAGACGCTCGTCTCGACGGCCGAAGCTATTTTCCTTATTTAACGCAGGCTTCGCATTTGCCCGAAGCCTGCGTTTCTCTTTGCCATTTCAGGCAATTCAGGTCAACTTTTCTGGTTTCAAACGCCGATCACAGACGACGTATGAAACCTTAACGATTAAGTAAACCTTTCTGGTCGGGCTGGTTTTTTTGCCGGCGTGTCCAAGGCGACCTGGTGCCATGTCTTCATCTGCCGACGCGAGCCATTCGAACCCGTCCGCCAGCTTCCCTGCTCAGGCGAACGCACGAGTTGACGCTGCCCATCAACCGGCAGGCCAAGCGACCGTCCAGCCGCCCTCGGCACCAGGCCCGTTGTTCAACGGAGGCGAACTCAGCGCGCTGACCTTGTCAGAGCCGGCGGCCGCTCTGGTGGGGCAATTGCGTTCCCAGGCAACCCAATTGGCCGGGCATCTCAAGTCTCAGCAAGCCGATCTCGACCGACGCGAACAGGCCATTTATGCTCGTTCGGCCGAGGTCGAAAACGAAATGCGGAGCGCACGGCTCTGGCTCGAACTACGGCAACAGGAGCTTGCCGAGCGGGAAGCCGAATTGGCTGGCCGCGAATCGAAGTTGAACAAACGTGAAGCGTTGGAATCGTCGCAGTCAGCCAACCAGACAAGCAGCGAAGACGCGGCGGCCCAACGGGCTGAGCTGGCCGGCATCAGTGCCCAGGTACAACAGCAGCAACAATCACTGCAACAGCAATCCGACCGTTTGGCCAGCCAAAAGGCCGAACTGGAAGAGCGGCACCAACAGCTCGATCAACGCCAAGCCCAAGTCTATGAGGACATCGAGCAGCACAGCCGTCAACGGGTACAACTGCAAGAGGAACGGAGCGAGCTGGAGCAGTTGCGGGCGGAATTGGCCGGCCAACACATCGAGCTAGACGAAACCCGTCAGCAGTTGACCGAACACGAAGCTCAATTGGCCACCATGGCCGCCAGTCTCGAAGTCGAGTCCAGCGGCTTGGCTCACGAGAACGAATTGCTGCAAACGCGTGCCCATGAAGTCGAGCTGAGCGAGGAAAAGCTGCGCGTACGCCAGCAGGAAATTGAAACCGCTTTGTTGCGATTCGAGCGTCTCGGCGTCACCGAAGAGCGGATGCAGCAGATGACCGAGCAGACGGAACAGTTCCTGGATCGGGAACGTTTTCTGGACGAATCCGAAGCGATGTTGGCCGTGGGGCAACGCGATTTAGCGGCTGCCGAGCGTCGGCTGGCCGAGGCCCAACAGCGGCATGAAGCAGAAGTCGCCGGCCATCGTCGCCGGTTGGCCGAGACCCAGCAGGGGCAGCAAGAAGAACAAGCCCATCAGCAACGCGAACTTCTCCGGCGGCAAGAACATCTCGAGGTTCGCGAGTCGTCGCTCGAAGAATTACGGCGAGAACTCGAACAAAAGCAGCGTGATACGCTGGAGATGCGGCTGGCGACCGAAGAACTCTGGGCTCAGCTTTCAGGCCCCTTGGCGCCGGCGTCGCTAGCCCGCTCGCTGGCCCAGGTGCGGTCGCAGTTGGCCGAACACTACCAGACACTGGAAACAGGAGTCAGCCAACGCCAGGAGGAGTTGGACCAACTGCAGGCGGTCTTGGCCGACCAGCACCAGCGGTTGACCACCAAAAAAGAAGAAATTCAACAGTGGGCCGAACGGCGACAACAGGAGATCGAACAACAGGCCGCACGATTAGTCGCTCGAGAGCAGGAACTCGATCGCCAGGAGACCCAATACCGAGAACACGAGCGACGCTGGGACACCGAACGGGCCAACCTCATGCAACAGATCCGCGAGTTGCTGGCCAAACTTCGTTCAAGCAGCCGAGAATGCAAGATCGAGAGCGGCGCGTGACGCGCTGCCTGGAAGAGACCTAGTAGACGATGCCATTTGTTTTTGTGGGGCCCCGGCGACGCGTCGTGAGCGCGGCTAGGGGTAAACAGAAGCTTGCAACCCTTAAATTCGAATGGACTAGAGCCAGTTTCAAAACCTGGATTTGGTGGCGAAATTCCACGATCCTGCGTTCCTTTTACTGGTTTTGAAATGCGCTCTAACGAAAACAGGGAAGTCCACCTTCGAGGCAGACTTCCCTGTTGAAATCGACTTCTTACTTGTGCGCCGACATTGAATGCCGGTTTGCCGTACCGACGGCGATCACTCGCCTTGGAGGGCATCGCTTACCGCATCGGCCGCGCCTTCGACCGCATCGCCTGCTGCTTCGGCCGCATCGCTGGCTGCGTCACCAGCCGCCTCAACAGCGTCGCCGGCCGCTTCGGCTGCTTCGTTCGTAGCGCTGCCAGCCGCTTCGACGGCTTCGTTCGTGGCGCTGCCGGCCGCTTCGGCTGCTTCGTTCGTGGCGCTGCCGACTGCTTCGGTGGCTTCCTCAGTGGCTTTCTTGGTCTCGGCACAGCCCAGCATCATCAGGCTCGTCGCCAACAAACATGCCAACAAATTGAATTTACTCATCGTTACTACCTTTCTGACGTAAAACAAAATGTAAATCGGAAATCAAGCAGCGTCGCTCCGTCGACCGGACGATTGCAAAGTCGTCTATCTCGCAAAAACAGTGGCCGGCGGCCACTCGCGAAACCAATAAAATCGAGTGTTTCGCGAGCGGCCACCGGCCGCTGCTATCGTTTGAACGTTGACCTTGCAGTCCTCCTGGCTCCGTCGACCGGTTGCAACACTGCTCTCCTGGTAAATGGCTTTGTCAGGCGGCTTGATGATAGCGGCCAGAGTTCCAACAGTTTCAGCCTTCCACCCAACGTCCACTTCATTGTGGTCAGTGAAAAACTCCCGTCAAGGGCCTGCGGAGCCAGATCGCAGGAAAAATACACTGTCGATGGGCCCCCGGCGACACGTCGTGTCGCGGCTAGGGAATAACCCAATCGTTCTGCAGCATTTTGCACCCAAAGGTGAGCCGGGCGAGCATTCAGCAGCTATTGCAAACTAGGTGAATAGGTTTCGCTCGCCGACGAGGCAGGCTCGGGACGGGGCTGTCGGGCTGCTTGAGCCCGGGCCGCGCTGGCCAACTGCATGGCCGCCTGGAGTTCTAGGCCAGAAAAATAAGACTCTGGCGCGCCAAACAAATTCTTGCGGCCGTTCTTTTTGGCAGCCAAAAATTGCCAACTCAAATCGTTGTTCAAATGCCAAATGGCCGCCTGGGTCGAGGCATAGTCCAAACCTTCGCGACCATAGGCCTTGACCAATTCAATCACCGCGGGTCGGTCGACATATTCGTCGATCGGCTTAATTTCATACGGCACGCGAGGGTTCGGGTCGGGCCTGCCATGATCCAGACAAACACAGGCGACTTTCAGCTTGCGCACCTTTTCCGGCGGGATACTAAAAACCCCCTGTCCCCCACCCTGCTGGCCGCCCAGGCCACCGCCAATCCCTTGATTTCCAAATGCCCCTCCGCCGCCGCCGCCCCCTCCACCAAACCCTCCTCCGCCACCTCCGCCAAATTGGGCCAACACCGGCACGCCGGCAAAGGCCTCTGGCAGACGGACGTCGACCGGTTGCTGGGTTTTGTTCTCAATCAAAATTTGAGCCTGTTTGGCATTTTTAGCAAACAGTTTCACGTGCAGGTCGCCGTTACGAATGCCTTCAAACAGTTCGACCTGACGGGCAGCGGGTGCGGCCTTTCGTTCGGCGGCCAACACCACGCCCAGCGGCAGAGCGAGAGCAAAGACAAGCAGCGTTTGGACAACTTGAGAGAACCGGCACATAAGGGGACATCCTCAACACTGGGAAATACGAACGCGATGAAACGAACCAATCGGGGATGCTAACTGGCTCGAAAACTAGGGCGGCGATTATTGCCAAGTGTGGGAAGAGAATTTCGCCTGCACCCTTCCAGAATAGTCACGAAAGGGCCAATTTCCAAGCATTTTTTGGCAGGAAAATTGCAAAGTTATCAATTCCACAAAAGCAGCGACCGGTAGTCGAAGCGCAAAGCAGAAAAATCCAGCCGTTTCGCGCTTCGGCCGCCGGCCGCTGTTTTTGACTTTGCAATCCCACTTTACATAGGAGAAAAGTGAGGATTACTCCGATTGGACCGGAATGTCAAAATCTTGCCTGACATCCTCCGACGGCAGATCCACCTCGGTTGCGTAAGCTGGAAAAAGCGACTGGCCGTCCGCCTGATAGCCTTCCTCACTCTCAAAGCCAACCCCGTCTTGGCCGACAATCTCCACAAGATGAGGCCCGCCTACGCACCCGCGCCCCGCTGGGGTCTGATATGCACCCTGCTCGATTCGAGCCCCACAGGCAGGGCCAGAGCCGCCTCGCGAGACATCGGGGCGGAAGTAGATAAAACCGACCGGAACCGGCTTGCCCTCGTAGGTGACCTGACCAGAAACCGCGTAGCGTGTCGGGCCTTGTGCGCCGCCACAGCCAGCCAACAACGCAACGGTTACCAGCAACGGGCCGGCGCAGGCGAGGGGGAATAAAGATGGCCACTGGCGTTTGGCGCTCATCACGGCGTAAATCCTCCGACGGGGGCGCTGTCTGCGCGCTGCCCTAGCCCACGGTAGACGTCATGGTTGATGTGTTCACTCACAAAGTGGACGCTGCCGTCGGCCAGCAAAAAGAAGCAGCCGCCAGAGTGGTCGCTGCTAAAGGTATGGGTTTGATAATTCCAGCCAACCGTGTCTGCCGGGTACAAGTTGATCTGGTCATGGGCCGCGGCAAGGATCATCGGAATGGCAAAACGCGCGCGTTCGATCTTGGCGCTCTGGAACCAGGCTGACCACACGTGACGCGATTCGCCCACCAAGAAGACATTCGATGTACCGTCAAGAATATGGCTCGGGGCGACGCGCGAATTGTGAAACAGCAGGCCAGTGTTATGGAACTGACGATCAAAAGCCGGGGCGTTCCAGTCTCCTTTGCAATCAGGATCGCCGCCTCCCTGTACGCCGAGGTAGTTTGGGCGAAGCGAGTCTGGCGGATTCGTAGTCGAGGGGCACCGGTAGACTTCTAGCGGGACGACGATGTTGACAAGATGACTTGGGATCCTGTCATCGACAAATGTGAAAGGACGATTGAAATCGAACTGGCCGTGCAGATTCTGTTGGTCTAGAAACGGGAGGATCAGCGCTGTCCATGGTGCCCGACAAAACTCGAACTGAACAGGGCGGCACCACTGGTTACTGCTAGTAACTTGGGTTCGGACGCTGATATAGCCGGAGGGAAGTGTTTCTTGAGAAGCGCTGTAGTTGAGCAAAGCCAGCCCGATCTGTTTGAGGTTGTTCGTGCACTGCATGCGTCGGGCCGCTTCGCGAGCCGATTGCACGGCCGGCATTAAGAGCGCCACCAGGATGCCGATGATGGCGATTACGACCAACAGTTCGACCAGGGTAAAACCAGGTTGGGATTTGTTCGATTGCATGGAAGGAGTGGTTGGTTTTTGGTGATTGGTTTTTAGTACGCGCTCACGCGTCTTTTCTCTCGTTCCCAAGCTTTGCTTGGGAACGAGAGTTCGAAATTCGAAATCCGAATTTCAAAATCCGAAACAAATTCAAAATTCGAAATCCAAAGGTTCAAAACACGGAATGACAAGTTGTAAGCGATGTGTTTTTGCCCCCTAGCCGCGACGAGACTTCGTCGCCGGGGCGCTGGAGCAAGTAAACTCAATGACGACAAATTTTGCCCTGGCGCCCCGGCGACGCGTCGCGTCGCGGCTAGGGGTCACGAGCACATCGTTTACAACACGCGACTCACTTTCTGTTTTGTTTTGCAATTTGTGATGGTTCGTACGCGACAGCGCGTCTCCCTCCACCCTCAACCCTACACCCTCGACCGCGTCTTGCGTCGCATGA
>JANQPJ010000285.1 GCA_028289525.1 Pirellulales bacterium | reverse complement strand
GACCGGCCACTTGGCCTCGGGCATCTCGTCCTGGGCAAACGCCAAGTGGAGCACGCCGTGGCCAATCGACAGAGCCGCCTCGACGCTTTCGGCAATCCGCGAACGGGCATCGGGCCGCACCACCACGCGATCAATCACCACCTCGACTTGATGTTTTCGACGCCGATCAATCTTCGGCGGATGGTCGAGCTGGTGGACCGTGCCGTCGACCCGAACCCTCAGGTAGCCCGACCCCCGCAATTGTTCCCACAGGTTGTCATAACTTTCGCCAGTTTGCACTTCCAGCGGAGCCATCAAAAAGAGCTTCGTGCCGCGCGGTTCTTCGAAAATTTTATCGACAATTTGATCGGGCGTTTGGGTTCCGATCGCCAGGTCGCAGTCGGGGCAATACGGTTCACCTGCCCTGGCGAACAGGATGCGCAGGTAGTCATAAATTTCGGTCACCGTACCGACGGTCGAGCGGGGCGTGTGGCCCAAGTGTTTTTGCTCGATCGCCACCGCCGGGGAAAGACCTTCGATATGTTCAAGCCTGGGCTTTTGCATCTGGCCGACGAACTGCCGGGCATAGGCGCTCAGGCTCTCGACATACCGCCGCTGGCCTTCGGCATAGATCGTGTCCATGGCCAGCGAACTTTTGCCAGACCCGCTGGGTCCACAACAGACCGTCATCTCGTCGCGAGGAATTTCGACGTTCACTTGTTTCAGGTTGTGCTGGGCCGCTTGCTTGACCTTAATCGCGGTCGATCGGGCAGCACGTCGCTGGCGACGTTTGACCGCCGGCTTGCCGTTGGCGCCGGGGGGGCCGTCGAGCGATTTGGCCAGCGCCTTGCCGGTGTGCGACTTGCGACATCGGGCCACCTTTTCCGGCGTGCCGGCCACAAGCACCTCGCCTCCGGCGTGGCCCCCTTCCGGCCCCAGGTCGATGACCCAGTCGGCCGTTTTAATCACGTCGATGTTGTGCTCGACGACCAACACCGTGTTGCCAGCGTTGACAAAATTGTGCAGCACGTCGAGCAACATCTTAATGTCGGCAAAGTGCAAGCCGGTCGTCGGTTCGTCCAACAGGTAGAGCGTGCTGCCGGAACTCTTTTTGACCAACTGCCGGGCAAGCTTGATCCGTTGGGCTTCGCCGCCAGAGAGCGTGGGCGACGGTTGGCCTAGCTTCAAATAGTCGAGCCCCACGTCGTGCAACGTCTTGAGCTTGTTGTAGATGGCCGGAATGTTTTCGAAATGGTCGAGCGCCTCTTGGATGTCCATCTCCAGCACGTTCGAGATCGACTTGCCCCGGTAACGCACCTGGAGCGTTTCACGGTTGAAACGATGCCCTTGGCAAACCGGACAAGTGACCCACACGTCGGCCAGAAAATCCATCCCCAGACGATTTGACCCGTTGCCTTCGCAAGCCTCACAGCGGCCGCCGCGCACGTTGAAACTAAAACGGCCCGGCTTGTAGCCACGCTTTTTGGCCTCTGGCAATTGGGTGAACAATGCTCGAATGTCGTCGAACACCTTGATGTAGGTCGCCGGATTCGAGCGGGGCGTGCGGCCGATCGGCGACTGGTCGATGGCGATCAGCTTGTCCAGGTGCTCGATCCCTTCGATCCGTTCGTGCGCGCCAGGCTCGCCTTTGCCATGGTTCAAATCGCGTCGCAAGGCCTCGACCAAAATGTCGTTCACCAACGAACTTTTCCCGGAACCAGAGACTCCGGTCACACAGACGAACTGTTCTAGCGGAATCTGAACGTCGACCTGCTTCAGGTTGTTGTGCGCGGCGCCGACAATGGTGATCGACTTTTCGCCTTGGGGCCGCCGTGCCTCTGGCACCTTGATCTGTTGCTTGCCGGCCAGAAACTGCCCGGTGACGCTGCGCCGTTCGGCGGCGATTGCGCTGGCCGGGCCGGCGGCGACCACCTCGCCTCCACGGATGCCTGGGCCAGGCCCAAAATCGATCACATGATCGGCTGCGCGCATCGTCTCTTCGTCGTGTTCGACCACCACGACCGTGTTGCCCTGGTCGCGCAGCCGCATCATGGTTTCGAGCAACTGGTCGTTGTCTCGGGCATGGAGACCAATCGACGGTTCGTCCAAGATGTAGAGCACACCGACCAGGCCACAGCCGATCTGACCGGCCAAACGGATGCGCTGCGATTCGCCGCCAGAGAGCGTCGGGGCCGTGCGGTCGAGCGTCAGATAGTCGAGGCCCACGTCGGCCAGGAATTTTAGCCGGCCGCGAATTTCCTTGAGCGCTTCGGCCGCGATTTTGGCGCGTGTCTTGTCCTGCTCCAGTTGACTAAAAAATTCCATGGCTCGGCTAACCGGCAGCCGGCACACCTCGGGCAACGAACGTTCTGGCTGCTCGGCAAAGCTGGGGTGGCCTGAGCGAACGGTGACCGCACGGGCTTGGGGCAGCAAACGTTGGCCGTGGCAGTCGGGGCAGTCCATCACCCGCATGTACTGCTCCAGACGATTGATCTGCGGTTTGCTTTTGCTGTTGCGATACTTGGAGATCAGGTCGGGGATGATGCCGTCAAACGTGCCGCCATGTTTTTCGCCTTTGGGACCGGCGCGCCAGGTGTAGGTGATGTGGACGTCGCCGGTGCCCCAGAGCCAGGCATGTCGTAGCTCGTCGCTCAGGTCGCTCCAAGGCGACTCGAGCATGGTGCCCGATGGCAAGTCGAGCTGGCGTTCGAGCGTGTCGGCCACGCCTTGAAAAATGTGGCGCCTCCAACGCCCGAGGTCTTTCCAACGACCGATCAGTTCGATCCCGCCTTGCTTGAACGACAGGCTCGGGTCGGGAATCAACCGCTGGGGGTCGAACGTGTAAACTTCCCCTAGCCCGTCGCACTCGTAGCACATCCCTTGAGGACTGTTGAAACTAAACAACTGGGGAGTCGGCGCGGCAAAGCTCAAGCCACACGGCGAACAGGCATAGTCGGCCGACAGGGCCAGGTCGCCAGGCTGCCGACCGGCCTTGATTTTGCCAGCCGGCTTGGCCGCCGCACGGTCGTCCGACTCGGGTGCCACGATCAGATTGCCTTGGCCAATTTTCAGAGCCAGTTCGACCGCTTCGGCCAGCCGGGGCCGCGCGGCCCGATTTTGGGTCAATCGGTCGATGACTACCTCGATGTAGTGCCGCATCTGGCGGTCAAGATTCAACTCGTCGGTCAAACGGACCACCGTTCCATCGACGCGAGCGCGCACGAAGCCTTGTTTCAACAAGTCGTCAAACAGGTCGCGATACTCCCCCTTTTGACCACGGATGACCGGCGCGAGCACTAGAAACCGGGTTTTGGCCGGCAGGTTTTGAATCTGCTCGATAATTTGCTCGCGGGTTTGAGCGGTGATTGCGCGCTGGCAGCGAGGGCAATGCCCGATCCCAGTACGCGAGTAGAGCACGCGCAGGTAGTCATAAATCTCGGTGATCGTGCCAACCGTGGAGCGTGGGTTTTGGCCAGAGGTTTTTTGAGAAATCGAGATCGACGGGCTCAGACCTTCGATCGAGTCGACCTCGGGCTTCGGCATTTGGCCTAAAAATTGGCGGGCATAATTCGACAAGCTTTCGACATATCGTCGTTGCCCTTCGGCATACACGGTATCGAAGGCCAACGAACTCTTGCCTGAACCGGAGACACCGGTCAGGCAGATCAACTGATCGCGCGGCAACACCACGTCGACCGAGCGCAGGTTGTGCTCGCGAGCACCTTTGACAACGAGATCCGAAGCGGCCATAGAAGGGGGGAGCAGAGGTTTGAGCGAGGAAGGGGAGGTGATCGACAAACGGTCGATTGTAGGGCACATCCGTCCAGCAGGACAACCCATCGGCTGTGAGCGGCAGGGCCGATCGGTTTTTCAAACTGCGTAAAATTTTTTCTACAAGCCCGCAGCGCCAGCAAGGGAAAATGCGGTAAATTCCCTTGCTAGCGCTGCGGACTTGTATTTGTGTGTTTTGAAAAACTGACTTCTCTAGTTCCCAAGTTCAGAGCTTGGGAACCAGAGTGCCAGAGCAGCGGCCGGTGGCCGAAGCGCGAAACGGCCAGTTTTTTCTGTTTCGCGCTTCGACCATCGGTCGCTGTTCTTTCCCCGCACTCAAAGCGATTCGCCCGATTGCTTCACGGCCAAATCGCGCAGACTCTTTTGAGTTGCCAACCGGACTAGCCAGTGGGGATCGTCGAGCAGTCGGGAGAGGGCATCGGTTATGCTGGGCCGATTTGTGCCACATCGCCCTAGGGCTGCCGCCGCGCGACGCCGGACGTCGGGGCTGCTGTCGCCCAACGCAGTGACTAACTGGTCGCTAGCTCGAGCAGCGGCCGGCCCCAGTTGTCGCAAAGCGTTCGCCGCGGCAATGCGGACGATTGGGTTGGGGTCTGCGAGCGCCTCGCTCAGACCGTCGACCGCCGCTGGGCCGATGTTGGCCAGGGCATCAGCCGCCCGATCTCCCACGGCCGGGTCGTTGCCGATCAGCGTTAGAATCTTGGGCACCGCTTTTTCTGCTTGAGCCCCCAACATGCCCAGCACCTCGGCCGCCGCCAGGCGATCGTCGATCGCATCTAGATCGAGGGCAGCAATCAACGGACCAAGCGCCTTGCCGCGGTCGACTTCGTCCAGCCACCGTCCAAAACTGGTGGGAGTCGAACGCCAAGCCCCTTGCTTTCGCAGCCACGCTTCCAAGGTTGGAGTGGTGCGACGCGCCAATGGACCTTGTCGACGAGTTCGTTTGCGCGGTTGGCCAGCGGCGGCGGCCCTTGCTACCAGGGCCAGACAAACACCGGCCACGGCCCCAGCCAGGCTCCCACCGGCATAGAGCCAGAGCGGCTGAAAATCTCGCAGGCGTCCGCTGGCGACCAGCATCTGGCCAGGCACGACCAGAGCACTGATGATGCCTGACAAAGCACACCAAAGAAAAACTCGACCAGTGGGAATCAATTGGGTAAGGAAACTGGTATGAAGGCCCAAGCCCACAAAGCTCAACGCGAGCTGCCATTCACGGCTGCCGATGCTCATACGAATCAATAGCAGGGCGCCGAGCAAACCGCCAAATGAAAGCGCCAACCACCAGCGTCTGGACGAATTTTGCCTGGCGTAGAGCCGAGTGACGAGTGTGCCCAGGCCGTTTGCCGTGGCTCCGGCAAAGGCGACCAAGGCGACATCGAAGGCACCGATCAACACGGCCGGTGCGTAAAAAACAAATCCCCATGCTAGCGAGCCCAGTAGCAGATGGATCGTCAACATCCCACGCGAGCTGGGAAAGGCGACCAGGCGGAGGAGTGCGAGCAGCAACACTAGCAACGTTGCTAATCCGGCCATGGTGACCGGCGACAGAACAGGAAAAGATAGATAATTCCCGACGACCTCGACCAGCCCTACTCCTTCGAGTAGAACCACCGCTCCCAGCAGCAGCCAAACCGGGCCGGAAGTCGATTCGGCCGATCGTGGCAGAGCGAACATGGGCCTCTTGTCCTGTGGCTTGAAAAATTGAAGAAACAATCAGCCAACGGTCGATTTCGGATGGGTCGTGGCGTGTGCGGCAAATATTTCTGGTGTTTTGAAAACCACTCAAATACAAGCCCGACGCGCAAGCGAGGGAACTTGAGTGGAACCTCTTCCCTCGCTTGCG
>JANQPJ010000283.1 GCA_028289525.1 Pirellulales bacterium | reverse complement strand
GTTCCGGGTCGATCGAGTCGAGCCACAGTTTGGTGCCGGTGGAAATGAGGGACGCAAGTGGCGAAGACATCAGACAGTTCTCCCCAGGAGGTTGACCGTTCGGTGGGATATGCTCTCAGTGCAAAAGGTCTCTAAATCGAACGCGACGTGTTTCAATCGCTGGCACCACGACTCGGTCGATAGCGCCGAACGTGACACGGGCAAAAGGTCTCTAAATCGAACGCGACGTGTTTCAATCGCTGGAGCCTATCACGGACTCTAGCCGCGATGCAACGCATCGCCGGACCAGTTTTTGCGCCAAATGGACCTGCCTTATTCTTTGAGCACTGCCCGCAGCAGTGCCAGCACAATTTGCCCAGGTGCTCCGACTACAACCGACGTTGAACGCCAATAAATTTTCATAAGTGATGATTAGCAATCAAGTTGGGATGTCTCTGCCGATTTTTGCCGCTAGCATCGCGCGTAGCCAGGTCACTATACTAAACCCTTTGCAGGCAGTTGGTTGCACGCCCACCCGATGGCGTCACGTCGGCATAGACGCAACCGGCAAACCTGTGTAACTTAAGTTGTTTCATTTCCCCGTCTGGTTGCCGGGGGGGGGGCGATTTGAAGATGGGCGGTTTTCTGCCGGTCTGCATTTCGGTTCTCGTAGGTGACCGTCCACACTCGCATTGCCCAGCAGGATAGCAGGCGTGTCTGATCTCCCATCTCGCCCCGAACCGTTTTTTGGTCGCGACTCGCTCATCGGTTTTCCCGGTCGGAAGCTGAAGAACTATTTCGTGATCATGTTGGTGGTGTTCTTCCTGTTGCCGTTTATCAGCCGGGGAGCCAGGCGTGCGATTGAAAGCAACAACAACGATGTTCGTGACTGGCTGCCGCCGAATTACATCGAATCGACCGAACTGAAGTGGTTTCAGGAACACTTTGTCGGCGAACAGTTTGCCTTGGTGAGTTGGGATGATTGCACGCTGGGCAACACCCAAAAGCTGGACCTGCTGGTGCAGAAACTGGTCCCCGACCACCCAAAGTCGGACCGTACCGAGGCGCACAAACTGTATAAGAGTGTGCTCACCGGTCCTCAGGCGATCGAACAGTTAACCAGTGAACCGTTAAGCTTGTCGTATGACGAAGCGGTCAAACGGCTCGAAGGGGCGCTCGTGGGCCCCGATCTTGATGGCAAGGGTCATGCGGGCCGCACGACCTGCCTGGTGGTCACCCTGTCGAAGGAAGGCAGCAAAAACAACAAACGCAAACGCGAAGCGCTCGAAGGCATTCGTGAAGCTGCTCGGCAGTGCGCTATCCCGATCGAGGGAGCCGAGCGGATTCGGATGGGAGGTCCGCCAGTCGACAATGTGACGATCGACATCGAAGGCGAGCGAACCTTGATCCGTTTGGCGGTTCTCTCAGGCTTGGTGGGCGTGCTGTTGTCGTACCTTTGCTTCCGCAGCTTCAAGCTCACCGGGATGGTGTTTGCCGTGGGCGTGTTGAGCGCCGGGATTAGTTTGGCAATTGTCTTTTATTACAGCGTGTTTGAAATGTCGGTGCTCGACTACGACCGGCCTTATTTCGGCTCGGTCGACGCGATTCTGATGTCGATGCCGGCGGTGGTTTACGTGCTCGGGCTCTCAGGTGCGATTCACATTATCAACTACTACCGCGACGCTCGTCGCGAGCAAGGCCTGCGCGGCGCGGTCGAGACAGCGCTCAGCCACGGCTGGGCGCCATGCACGCTGGCAGCCCTGACCACGGCCGTCGGCTTGGCTTCGCTGTTTACCAGCGACATTATGCCGATTCGCAAGTTTGGCACTTTCTCGGCCGTGGGGGTGCTGACGACGCTGACGCTGCTGTTCTCCTATCTGCCGGCCGCGCTACATCGGTTTCCGCCCAGCGATGATCGCAGGAAAAAGAAATCGGACGGCTCGGTCGAGCACAGCAACCATCCCCGGTTCAATGCGGCATTACATGCCGTGGCTCGATTTATCATTGGCCGCCATGCAATTGTCGCCACCTTGGGAATGCTCGTACTGGTGTTCTTTGCCGTGGGAATGACGCGGATTGAAACCCAGGTACAGTTGCTCAAACTGTTCGACGCGAATGCGCCGATTATTGACGACTATGCCTGGCTCGAACACCACTTGGGCAATCTGGTGCCGATGGAGGTGATTGTTCGCGTCGATGCCGAGCATTTGCGGAAGACGAACGAAGACGCCGAAGCCGATGGCCAGCGGTATCGGATGAATATGTTTGAACGAATGGAGTTGGCCGAGCGGATTCACCGGCAAGTGGAGACGTTGCCTCAGGTGGATCGGGCCATGTCGGTCGCCACGTTTGGGCCCAACTTAAACATCCGACGTTCTGGTGTCACCCGTTTGGTCGATCCGCGAAATGTGCTCAGCCGCCAGATGGAGAAGCACCGGGGCGAGTTGCTCGCTGGCGATTATCTGCGAAACGAGCGGTTCCTGATGACCGACGCCCACGAGAAACACTTAACCACGTCGACCGGCGCAGAGCTGTTGCGGGTTAGCGCGCGATTGCCGGCGCTTGACGACATTGACTATGGCCAATTTGTCAAGAACATTGAAAAAGCGGTCGAGCCGGTGCTCGACGGATATGCCCAACGCGACATGATCGTGGCCGCATTGCACGCCGATCAGCGACGCTTGCGAATGAGCAAGGTTTGCTTGATCTATGAATCGTCTCCAGAGGCCGATTCGACCGGCACTTTGGCCGACTTGCGCTTGCTGCGCGATTTGTTGCGCGGGGCCGGAGCCAAGGTGACGGCATTCAACGCCCAATCGCTAGCCGAGGCCAATCCGGACCAACTCGAAGGCGTGAAAAAAGCGCTAGCGTCGATGGATTGCATCGCCACGCTTCCCGATTTCGAGACGCCCGATGTGTTGCCCGACGGCCCCACGGCCATCCACCTGGACCATCTAGAAATCATTCCCCACACGGTCACCCCAGGCGTGGGAGCTGCTTACACCGGGGTGGTGCCGTTGGTCTACAAGACCCAACGGCAACTGTTGATCAGCTTGCGTGAGAGTATGGCCTGGGCGTGTGGGTTGATTGTGATCGTGATGATCGTGGTGTTTCGCAGCCTGCCGGCTGGCATGTTGACTATGATTCCCAACGTGTTTCCGATTGTGCTGGTCTTTGGAGCCTTGGGTTGGCTTGGGATTAAGGTCGATATTGGCATCATGATGTGTGCCAGCGTGGCCTTAGGGGTGGCGGTCGACGACACGGTTCACTTTTTAACCTGGTTCCGTACCGGAATTCAGCAAGGGATGAACAACAAACAGGCGACGATGCTGGCCTATGAGCGGTGTGGCACGGCGATGCTGCAAACCACCGTGATCGGCGGCCTGGGGCTGTCGGTGTTTGCTGCCAGCACGTTTACTCCCACCCAGCAGTTTGGGCTTTTGATGGTGACGTTGTTAGCGGCCGCGCTCTTGGGCGATCTGATCGTGTTGCCAGCGATCCTCTCTGGCTGGTTTGGCAAATTTTTCTGCGGCGGCATTCGCAAACTCGCGCCGGTTGAAACACAGGTCGAAGATGCCGACGCGCCGGCTGCCGAGGCGTCGCACTCCAGCCCGGCGGTGACCAAGCATGGCAAGGTGCGTAAAGATCTGCCCCATAGCCCGCTGCGCACCTAGGTAGAAGGTTCGCTATCGGCATCCCTGCGCTGTAGTGCTAACCCCGCCAGGACGATTGTAAAGTCGTCTATCTTGCAAAAACAGCGGCCGGTGGCCGCTCGCGAAACTTTTGAATCTCTCCG
>JANQPJ010000276.1 GCA_028289525.1 Pirellulales bacterium | reverse complement strand
GGTAGCAGCGGTCGGTGACCGCTCGCGAAACACTCGTTTTTATCGTTGTATCTGAAAAACAGTGCTTTCTAGATCCTCATTTTTGGAACGACTGAAATTGGTAACCCTTCAGCCGAGTGGAGTAGACCTCGGGGGCTTGGGAGAAATCCGAAGCACGAAATCCGAAATTCGAAACAAATCAGAAGGCCCAAAGCACGAATGCTCGAAACCGATGCGCGGCCAGCATGTGTTGGTCATTTCCGGCTTGAATTTTGCGATTTGTTTCGGATTTCGAGATTCGGATTTCGGATTTTCCCCAGGCCCTGCTTCACTCCGCTAAACTGTTGCAAAAAATTTCACCGCAGGCGTTCTCATTCGTCCGTCCCCAATGGGTCGACCACGTAGACTAGTTTGGCGTCGCGCGCCCTGAGCAGCCCACCTCCGGGGCTATTCATCCGTTTCTGTTGCGGAACCTCGGGCATTTCGAGGAAAAACATGCGATACGCCTCGTCGGGAAGTTCGCTGATTTCCGGAGCCTTGGGCACGGAGAAATAGACCTGTTTGCGATCAAATTTCAGAATTGCCTGTGGTCTTTCCTCTTCGCCGAGAAACAGAAACCCATAGAAAATGGTTTGCGCACTTTCGCGGTCAAACGTGTTCCCCTGTTCCATTTCCTGCTTGGCAAACGTGTTGAACCGTTCGAGCCGCCTGGGGGCATGGCTCGCGACGCCACGAATCAGAGCGGTTGCCGTTTGTTGCCAATGGGTCATTTTCTCGGTAATCGCCTGGCGGTCTTCTGGAGAAATTTCTCGGCCTTCGTCTTCCTCGTCTTCGTCTTCCTCTTCAAGTTCATTGGGGTAGCCATCGGTCAACAGTGTTTGGCCTAGCGCGATCTGGCGAGCAAACGTTTGGAGCTGTCTGTACTGCGTTTCTTCTTCTGGCAGAAACTGAAACGCCTCGCACTGCCGACCGGAGCGGTCGAGCGTTTCGAGCAATTCTTGCACCAGATCAATCTCTGGCTCAGGCTCTGCCACCACAGGGGAATCGTCCTGCACGACAGGTGCCCTTCGCGGTGGTCTGGAAACTCTGACTCGCTTGCGTGGTTTGGCGCGCGGCTTGGGCTTCGCCGGCTTAAGTTCTTTTTTCGGCGAGGCGGCCAATTTTGGCGATTTGGGCTGTTCTCGCAAAGCAAACGCCCCCAACGCCACGACCACCGCGATGAGGCCCAACAGACCGAGAACAGGCAACCACGGATTCTTTTTCTTGCGATAGGAACGGCGGTTGCGTATGGTGATGGAAGAGCCCAGGGCGTTTGGATTCGCACTTGCGTCATGGCTCGCATCGCGATTTTCGACAAGCGAGCCAACCGGGACCGGAGTGCCTGCAGGCGGCTGGTTGACTGGTTGGCCTGTTGGAATTGCGGTCGGTCCCACCTCGCGTGGGTTTGCCTGGGAGGGGTCAAATACCTGCTGACAAACCCCACAGGCAACGGGACCGAGACTTTGGGCACGGTCAATCAACAAGCTGGTCCCACAACCGGGACATTCAAGCATCAAGTTCATTGCTTCGCGACTCACCAGGAGATAACATAGGAACCAAATTCTCGCTGGGGTCCAGCTAGATTGACATGATCCCTAATTTCAATTTTCGTAACAGTTTAGCCCAGTGCAGCAGGGGCAAGGGAAAATCTGAAATCCGAATCTCGAAATCCGAAACAAATCGTGAAATTCAAAACCGAAAATGACCAAAACATGTTGGCCGCGCATCGGTTTCGAGCATTCGTGCTTTGGTCCTTCTGATTTGTTTCGAATTTCGGATTTCGTGCTTCGGATTTCTCCCAAGCCGCCGAGGGCTACTCCACTCGGCTGATAGGGTTACAAATTTCCAAACAACTCGAATTATACCGACGATCAATTATAACGATTTGCTTTTGTTGCTAGTATAGACGACGGCATTTGTTTTTGTGAGGCCCGGCGACGCGTCGTGAGCGCGGCTAGGGGGCAAACAGAAGAAGCTTGGAGCCTCCAAAATTCGAAATGTGCGTGCGAAGGCCGAACGCCCCCTGACCTGAATGAGCGAGGTCGCATGAAAACCGTGCGTTGTACCTGTGGGCATGAGTTTGACTCTGCCGAGACCCAAATTTGTCCCCAATGCGGTGTTTTAGCCCCCTCAGACCGGAGCGATGCCGCGCCGACCTTCGGCGAGGAGCTGTCTCCGGATGAGTATGAATTAGCGCCGGATGAATACGAATTGTCGGTAAACGAAACCGAGGCTCAATCCGACGGCCTGGCGGCCTCGTTTGACCTGGATGCCGACGACAACGAAGAGGCCTACGACTTGACCGACTCGGGGGCCGATGGGGTGAGGATTAGCTGCCCCAATTGCCGCGCGCCGGTCGAAGAGAGCGCCGTGCTGTGCGTTGCCTGTGGCCTAAACCTACAGACTGGCGAACAAATGCCAGGCTTGGCGGCTGCCGCTTCCGAAGCGGAGCCGACCAAAGCTGCCCGACGCAAATCCAAGCCCAAATTAAAACAACCCGCCACCGAAGCCAATCCAGACACCGGTTCGCGGTTCCCGCAAATTCCCCGTTGGGCAATTTTGGCTGGCGTTGGCAGCCTGGCAGTTCTGGCGATCGTCGGAGTGTTGTTTTTCACTGGCGGCGACCCGCCGTCCAGGCGTACTGCCGGCGCGGCCCCGGCCACTCCTCCTCCGCCGCCTGCTCCGCCGGCCGCTGACCTGGTGGGCGAGACGTCGACGGATTTTGCCGGTCGGCCGAGCGACGTGGAAATCACGGTTGGACGTTACACCATCCGCCGCCGCCGGCAGTTCGATGGCCACACGGCCCCGGTCTCACAACTGGTGTTTGCTCCCCAGGGCGCTCGAGCCGTGACGGTCGACCAGCAAGGCGATCTTCGAGTTCGCAATCTTCAAACCGGCGAAACCGTGCAGACCTTGCGCGGCGTGCGTGGGCCAGTGGTGTTTACTCCCGACGGACAACAACTGTTGCTCCCCAAGGGCCGTGGGCAGCTTGAACTGGTCGACGTTGCTCTCGGTGAAACACTCAAAACCTTTGCCACGGCGTCCAAAGGCGATTGGGCCATCGCGATTTCGGCCGATGGCCAACAGGCGATCGCTGGCGGGCTGGACGGCCCACTATCGCGGCTCGATCTTACCTCTGGCAGTGTCACGCCGCTTGAGCTAGAGCTTCCTGCCCAGGCGACTGCCGTTGGGTTTAACAGCGACGGCAGCTTGGCCGTGGTCGGCGACGCCGAGGGGCGACTAACGGTATGGGATCTCGACGCGCGCGCCCAGCGAGCCAAACTGCCAGGCCAATTGACCGCAATTCGACAGATCGCCATTTCGCCCGACGGCCGCTGGGCCCTCTCGTCAGCCGGCGGTCACGAGTTTCGTCAGCAAGACCGCCGTTTGATCTACCGGCACGCCCGGGTTACCGATCTCGCATTGCGTGTTTGGAACCTGGATACCCACACTGAACAATCTCGGTTTCGCACCTATGCGAGCCAACCGATTCAGCGTCTGGCCTTCACCGATCTCGGTCGGCGCGCCATGTTCGTGACCGATCGCGTGACGATTGTCGACCTGACTACCGGTGCTCGCCTGCTCTCCTTGGCGATGCCTGATCAAGCGACAACCGCTGATTTGCCGCTTGTGGCTGCCCTTTCTCCTCAAGGCAACGGCCTGTTGACGGCCGTCGGGCAAGCGGTCGAGTATTGGGAACTCCCTGAGCTTGAAACTCCTGAAGCGGCTGCGACCGATGTGCCCGGCCGGCGCGCGCTGCCGCCGTTGGCCGGCCTGGCGCGTCCTACCTGGAGCCAGCCGCCTGGCCCGGGGCTCGACACGTGGACCAAACGCATTTGGAAACAGAGTTTGGACGCCAAGCCCGGCCTGCGTTCGCTCTGGCCACAGTTGAAGCGGCATGCGAAGACCAGCGACCAATTGATGAAAGTTGCGCGTTATGCGGTTGGCCAAAAGATGTATCTGGAAGCCGAGGAATGCCTGAGGGCGGTGTTGGCCGTTGCACCAGAAACTCCCAAAGCCCAGACAGTCTATGACAAACTGGCCGAGCGTCCAGAGGCTCCGCCTAGCCGGCTAACGGTTGAACAACCTTTCGCCGAACCGGTCGCGTCATTGCGTGACGGGATCGGCACGGTAACCCCGCCTGATGGCCAAACGCTGGTTTCAGTCATGTTGCGTGTTCAGGTGGCCGATCAACCGGTGCGTCTGGGCTCCAAAAGTCTGACCGGTCAGGCAAACCGACAGGCGGCTGAATTTTTGGGCATCTACTGTAAACCGACTGGCGAGATCAAAGGCCTTGCCCGCAATGCCCAGGCAGGGCGTCCAGAAGCCCAGCTTTGGGAAATGCTGACCGCACGTCCTCGCTCCCGGAAACCGCCCATCGTCCGCCTCCAAAACCGCCAGCGTCCCATGCGCCCCCGGGCTGTCCGCGGTCGGCCGGCAGGCAACATCGAACCCCAGCCCGATAAGACCTATTTCGAAACCACCGAAGATGCCGCCTATCAGGCGATCTTCGCCGTTCCGATTGGAACCACGTTGACTGAGATTCA
This sequence comes from Pirellulales bacterium, assembly GCA_028289525.1. Taxonomy (GTDB): domain Bacteria; phylum Planctomycetota; class Planctomycetia; order Pirellulales; family JAGQOS01; genus JANQPJ01. The sequence continues at coordinate 10,621 of JANQPJ010000276.1, read as the reverse complement.
GCTGGCGGATGAGCCCCCGATTGCCTTGCTCAGCGCCCCGGTTGAATCTCCCCAGGCTGAGCTGGAGCGATCGAGCTTGGCTCGAGGCCTGCGGTTGAAGCTCATCGAGCAGTTGGGCAGCGAAGATGGACCGGCCGCTCTCGGTTTGCTCAACGAGTTTTTGGCCAACAGCCAGAACGAACGCGAATTGTTGTCTGCCCGCGATGCCGAGCGGCGGCTCCGCCGGCAACTCGGACTGCTAGGGGCAATCTATACGCCTGCGCCCAGCACGCCTGGCGGCAATCTGGTGGCATGCACCGTTCTGAACGCTCCACCTGCGGTGCCTGCCACTTCCCACCGTGGTCGCACTGGGGCTCGCGCCGAACAGGCCAAGGCCAAACTGCGTTCTACCTGGCTGTTGACCAGCGCCGGACAATACCAAGTGCGCATCTTGGCATTCGGGCCTGGCGATGAAAACTACCGGTTTGAGTTTGGCCAGACCGTCGGCTGCAAAATTGTCGCGCCAGGGCTGTATACCTGGGCTTTGCCGCTTGCCGACTTGCCCTCCTCTGCCCTCCACCTGCTCGTCGAGTTGTGGTCGGATGGCCGGTTGCTGGAACGTCGGTTGTTGACGTCCGACGCGGACGCCGCGGCTGTAATAGCCCGTCATGTGAGTTTGACGCCGCCGGCAACCGACACCCAACCGACCGCGGAGCGTCGTCGACGTCTGGCGAGCCGTCGACGCGGCAGGCAATCCTCAACCTCGACCGAGCAGATTGCCGCGTTGCTGCGCGCGCCGGCAACCCCGGTCACTCCGATCGACGTTTTGCGCGGTGCTGAACGCGACTTGCCATTGTTGCTGCGTGGAGTCCGCCACGACCTAACTCGATCGCTCGATTCCTCAGAGTCAACGCGGCTGGTGATGGCGCTCGGGGAAGTCTGCCGGCTGGAGCAACTCGACCAACAAGCGATGGATCAGGCGGTTGCCCGACTGATCGAGTTGCTTGGCGAATATGCCCCGTCTGTTTTTGCTCGGCTACTGGAAGATGGGCCTCACAGTGTGCGAGCAGGGGCTTTGGCCGGTTTAGCCCGCACGGCGTCCACCTCGCGAGAAGCCTGTCAGGCATTGATTCGGGGCCAAAAACTCGGCACGGCCCCAGTGGTCGAACAGTTGATCCAAGCCGGCACCCTCCGCCAAGAAGGCGACCAGTTCCTGTTCCAAAACAAACCCCTTTTGGATTTCTGATTTCTGATTTCTGATTTGGGATTTGGGATTTGGGATTTGGGATTTGGGATTTGACGCGCTAACGCGATACATCATCACCAACGATTAAGCATCGCGTTAGCGCGTCAAATCAGAAATCCCAAATCCGGTTGTTGCCGGCGCCGCCGTCGAGCAGGTCAATTCCCCTGCCGCCGAACAACGTGTCGTCGTCTTCTTCACCGAACAACTGGTCGTTGCCTGGACCGCCGCGCAGGCGATCGTTGCCTGGGCCTCCGTGCAAGAGATCGTTGCCGAGGTCGCCGAACAGGGCATCGCGGCCGGCTTCGCCGAAGAGCTGATCGTTGCCTGCGCGGCCGCGCAGCCGATCGTTTCCTTCGCCGCCACGCAGAATGTCATCCCCCCGTCCGCCGTCGAGCTTGTCGTTGCCTGTCCCGCCATCGAGCCGGTCGTCGCCCAGCTGGCCAAACAACCAGTCTGCGCCAGCTTGTCCAAGCAGCACATCGTCGCCCCGTCCGCCTTCCAGGCTGTCGTTTCCTTCGCCGCCGATCAACAGGTCGTTGCCGTCCCCGCCGACCAGCTTGTCTCGTCCGTCTCCTCCTTCGAGAATGTCATTGCCGGGGCCGCCGATCAAGTGATCGTTGCCTGGCCCTCCGCGCAACAGGTCGTTGCCTGCGCGCGATTCGAGCCGGTCGTTGCCTGCGCCGCCGTCGAGCATCGTGTCGATGTCGATCCGAGGACTGATCCACATGTGATCGTTGCCGCTGAGCCCATAGGCCATGATCGCGTCAATCGGTTCGGTAATGGTTAACTTCGTGAACCGACGCTCTCGTACTTCCAGCATCGAAACACTAAGGATCGTTGAACGAAAGCCAAGACGATTAACATGGATGATGTCACGACCCTCAGACCCGGCGAGCATGAGAATCCTCGTCCCATCTGGTCCAGGCACCACACCAGCTTTAACCACTAGCACTTCATGCTGCGCAATTCCCCAGGCCCCCTCGTCATCGACCACGGTTAGCTCGGCCACAAAGGTGCCTTCTGATTGGGGCGTGAATTGGATGTCGGTTCCGGCGCCGCTGGCGAATTCCGCGCCATCGGGATCGTACACCTTCCAGGTAGCCGTCAGCAGATCGTCGCCGGGGTCAGAGACTTCGCCAGTTAATTCGACCAGCACGCCCTGGGCTCCTGCGGCTGGACCATCGAGCGATGCCGTGGGGGCCGCATTTTCAACCAGCAGTTCAAAGGTTTGCGCGACGCTTATGCCTTGGGAGTCGGTGGCCGTAATGGTGACGGTTTGCGACTCGTCAGGCCCGTCGGTCGTGTCCCACTCCCAGCTCCAGGCACCTGAAATCCCAGCGTCCTGAATAATTGTTCCAATCGACGCGGTAACGGTTACATCGTCGCTCAAGTCGACGTCGTTAAACACGCCTGCGTTGGTCGCCGTGTCGGCTTCGACTACCGTGACCGTGGCGTTGTCGATTTGCACGGTAGGCGCATCGTTGACGCCAGCGATGACGACGTCGATGTCAACGTAGTCGCTCTGGACCTCGAAATTCTCGATCAGCACGTCGTCCAGAAAAGCCGTGCGGCCATTTTCTCGGTTGTGGAACGTGACTAGGTTCGTAGGCGAGACGTAGTCGCTCGTGGCCGTCACGGTTGCCGTATTGGCGGGATTTTCGATCTCGGTTAGCGTTGCCGTGAGATTGAATCCGTCGTCGGTCAACTCAAATGCGTAGAGTTCGCCTGGGTTGAGCCCTTGAGGAAGCGAGACGGGCCCAGAACTGGTCACCGCCGCGCCGCCGCGGCCCCAAATGTTGAACGAATTGTCGCGTGTGTAGGAAAAGAATTCGATGCCAGCAGAGGTTTCTCCAAAACGTCCGCTGGGCGCGCCGCTGCTACGGGTTAAAACTTGCATGAAGTCATCGTCGCCATATTCCCAAACGCCTGTGATGCGGATGCCGCCTTCACTGGGGTTGAAATGGTCAACTGTGTTGAGATGGCCACGACCGACAAACTGGATGCGGCCACCGGTCTCGGTGACGCTCGCCCCAGGCTGGCGAATGCCGGCGGTGACGACGTTCCACTTGGTGAGATCGAGAGAGTTGTCGTCAAAGTTGTCGGCGAGAAGATTTTCGGTAACCGTCGTCCTGTAAGTTTCCGTGATCGTTTCGCCAGCGGCCAGGAACTGAATTGCCGTGTTGTCTATCTGATAATCCCAGGTTATTTCGCCACCAAGTGACGCCACCTGGACGGAGTTGAGCTGGGTCCATCCCCAGCCGCCTTGGTCGTTGTCGTAATAATGCAGTCGGTAAGTCGCGGAAAGATCAACCCCTGCGGACTCGAGTTGAGCAGACGTGAACGAGAGCGTATCAATGCCGCCGTTATTGGGATCAAAGAAGGTGGCGTCGTACTGCATGGTGGCCGTGTTGTAGAAGGCCAAACCCTTCAGGCCGTTGGAGTCGGACATGCCGCCGTTGTAGTTGATGACCTCAATCGGATTGGCAAACGGAGCCACGCTTCCCGGCTGGTTGCCTGCTCCTCCGGCGAACTCAACGATCAACGCGTGGGTGCCATCCACGGTGGCATCGCCAATCGTGAAGTCCTGTGGCGACTGGACGACAAAGTTTTCGTGGACAAAGTCAAACCCAAAAGCATTGTCCGTGCTGGAAATCGCCGCGTTCAACCCGCCTCCATCGGCACCGCGAAGGTGAGCGCCTCCGTGGAGAACCGTCCAGCCTTGTAGCGAAAGAATGCCAAAATCGGTTGTCAGCGGATTGGTGTCCGCTGTCACCGAAGCGGTCAGTTGGCCTAACTGGCCGCCTGGGTGAGTCGTCGCTGAAAACTCTGCGCTGGCCAGGTGGGTGTCGGTCAAGTCGACGTCGCCAAAACGGATCACCCCGCTGTCGGTCTCGGTCGCTGTGGCCGAAGCATCTTCGATGACCGCTCCATCATCATGGCCGGTGATGACCGGCATGTCATTCACGCCTGTAACGGTCACGGCCACCGTCGCGGTGTCAACAAACTGCTCCGTGCCGGAGTCGCTGATCGTGTAGCGGAACGTATCGACCGCCGTCTCGCCTGTGGCCAAGGCATTGAGCACTGCCGAACCAGTAGGGTCGTAGTGAAACGTGCCGTTGGGATCGACCGTTACTGCCGCGCCCATCGCACTAACGGCGTCGTGTTCCACCACCGATAGCACGTCTCCTTCCGGATCGGTATCGTTGGCCAACAGGCTCCCGTGAGCAATCTGCCTGTGCCTGCGAATCTCGGCAGGCGACAACGCCCGATCGTAAATTGCAACTTCATCGAGCCGGCCATCAAATTGCCGAGCGGTGTTATTCGGCAACAACTGGCCAATCGTCAACGTCGTGTCGACCGTGGTCGGATTGGCATGAACGGCGCGGCCCACCTCGACGCCATCCAGATACAACGTCATGTTGCCGTCGTCCATGGTCGCCACCACATGGTGCCACGCCCCAGGCGTGTAATTGACGTTGCTAAAGATGTTTGCTTCGCCAGTCGAACGATGCAGATAGCGAACGCGGTCGTTGCTCTGTAGCTCCAGTAGCACGTCATGGCTATTCCCATGAGATAGCGCCAACAAATCTTGTTGCCGAGTCGCGTCGGTGTTAAACCATATTTCCACGGAAAAGCGGTTGTCGCTGAGCACCGCCGCCGGAATCGCGGCCGCGGAAGTGACCGCATGGTCGTTGGTCAGGTTGAATTCAACCGCGCGATTGTTCGATGCATCAAACGCTCCGGGAACATCTAGAAGCGGACCGTTCACATAGGCTCCGTCTCCACCAGGGCCAAGGTTGCCCTGATTGACGACTGTTGTGCCTGAGGTGTCATCTAGCTTCCAGTAGATGGCCGGATTGTCCGCCAGCACGGCGTTCGTGTAATCGGCGGCGGTGGCAACGTCGCTGCTCGACAGCGGGGTGTCTTCGTCGGTAGAAAATGCGTCGTCCGCTACGGTGGGAGCCAGATTGTGGCTCACGACCACCACGTCGTTGCCGATGCCTGGCGCCATGGTGGCCAGGTCGTAGTTGTAACGAACCTGAAAACTGTCGCCGTGGGCGGTGGTGACCACGTCGCCATCGGCAAGCCCGGCAAACGTCCCGGTCAGTGTGCCGGGGCCGGTATTGTTGACCAGCGCAAAGACCTGGCCGGGCTCGGCCGTGAAATCTGGCGCGGTGCTCAAGTCGAGCGCCGTGCCGAGGACGACATCGCCGCCTGTGACATCGAAATGATCGACGTCCGCGCCATCGTTTAGCTCAAATACAAGCGTCCCTTCGTCAAGCGTGGCGCCGCCAGTCGATGAAAGTGTGCCTGGGCTGGCGCCGGGGGCAAGGAGGCCTGTGCCGTTGAGATCAATGTGCCCGACGGTGCCCCCGGCGCCGCCAAGCGTGCCGCCACTGTTCACGACAAAGTCGCTATTGTCGGTCGAGGCGTTCACGTACACCTTGCCGTCGTTGACGGTCGTCATGCCAGAGTAGGTGTTGGCCGCAGGCAGGATCAGCGCGCCGCCTCCGTTCTTAGTGAATGATCCGTCGCCAGCGATGGCTTGATTGACCGTGGCGGTTTGGCCTTCCTCAATGTCGAAGTCGTGCGCCAGCAGCTCGGCCGAGGTGATCTTCTCCAGCGTGAAGCCTTGGATGACCGGGTTTTTGTCAGGAAAAGGTGTGTCGGAGCCGTCCAAGACGATGCTGAGAGTATCGTTGCCGGCCATGAAGGTGTGGGTAAGGACCGTGCCCTGGGTTGGCGACGTGGACACGCCAGTGACGGCTCTAGGACTGAAATCGTCAGCGATTAGTGTGCCATCGACCGACACGTCGAAGCCGCGATTACAGCAACCTTCTGCAAACAGCAACTGCAACTTGTAAGTCGCTCCCGTTTCGATGTCCATGCTCACGTCGAAGACGACATCTTCGGGATTGCTGGACCAGCGAATCGAAGACAGCACCGTTTCCAGCGCGCCTTCGGCGCCAGCGCGCGTGCCTCCGTCGCCGTCGTCGAAGTTGGGGTTCACCCAAGTGAGCGCTTCGTGTTCAGCCGTCGTAGTCACGCCGGCCACGCTGTCAGTGGTAAAGTCAGCGTCGCCGATCATGCCCACAGCCGGTCCGCGAGCATTGACTGCATAGAGAAAGTCGCCCTGCAAGTCGAGGCCTTCGCCCGGATCGCTGCCTGTGAACGAGCTGATCTGTGCTTCTTGAAGGTTGAACGCGTCGATGCCGTCGTGGATGGTCAAATCGGTTCCAGGCTGGTTCGCAATCGTGCCGCCATACCAGTTGACGGTGCTGAAAACGCGAGCGTGGTTGCGATCAAGGATGATCGTTTCAGCAGTCAGCAGCGAACCATCGTGCAACGTGAGCGTTGGATGGTAATTGCTGTTGTTGTCGCCCTGCTGGGAGAGATCAATGGTCGTGGCGTTGAGCACACCGCCATCGAGAACGGTAACCCGGCGGTGATTATTGTTCGCGCCGCCAGAGTTGTTGGAATTCCAGCCATTCAGGTTGGTCACATTGAGTTCGCCGCTGACGTTGATGTCGGTGACGGACGATGCGAAGTTGTTGAAGCCTGAACGCGAGATCTGCATCGTGTCGACGGTAACCAGAGCCCCGGCGTCGATGTTCAATGTGGTGGTCGAGTTGACAAAGTTCCGGCCAACCTCTGCACCGAAGAAGGAGGTGATGTTGGTAACCGAACCGTCCAGGGCGTTAATGGTGCTCGACGATCCGGCGCCGCGGTTTCCGCCGGCGGTCGTGGCGGTGTTGAATTGGGTGGCTACCAGGTTTCCGTGGAGGTTCCACGTGACAAACGAGCGGATGCTCTGGTTCATGAGGTCCGACACGGTTAGCGTGCCGGTGCCAGAGCTGAGAAAGGTGCCGGTGACGCTTTCGGTCTCGCCCACGCCGGCGTGGACACGGGAGACTGTCTGGTCGGTGGTGCCCACGTCCAAGGTACTGCTCGATCCGTTGCCGGTAAACCAGATCTCCGCGTCGGTGGGCAGGCGGTCGTCGCCGCCACTGAGCGCGAGTGTGCCGCCGGACAGATCGACGCGGCCCGTGAAGGTATTGGCGCCGGTCAAGACGAGCGTGCCTGCGCCGGCTTTTGTGAGCGTGGCGTCGACGCCGCCGAGAACGAGTCCAATCGTGCTGGTGCCTGATGAGAAGTTCGCCGTAACACCATCGGTCAGAGTTACCAGATCGCCCGAGAGCGTGTAGCCATCTCGCATCACGTTGATCGCCGCAAAACAGCCTGCTCCCAAGTCGTTGGTATTGCTTAGCGAGGAGACGTCTAATCCCACGGCGTCGCCGAAGATCAGCGTATCGCCAGAGTCGAGGTCAGGTCGCCCTGCCACGCCGGTGTCGGTGCCGCTGACGTACGCCCAGTTGGCAGCGTCGGACCAAACGTCGGTCGCACCCTGGCCAGTCCATTCGAACGTGGCGCCAACCGCGGCGAGATCGGCTGCCAAGAGCAGCTTGGGCTCGAGTGTTTCTAGGTGATTGGACAGCAGCCGGGCACGGTGTGCCCGGCGTCGATGAGACTCATACAATCGGCGTAACATCACAGAACACCTGCTTTGGAACAAGCGGTCAAAAACTGCCAATGAACATGGCACGGCGAATGCCTGTTTTCTCTGTTCCTCTACCTACTCTTTATAAGAAAAAGGTGGCCAAAATCCTAGCAAGCCTTGCAATTTACGCTGATTTGTCTGGTGATTTCTCTCGGACACCTAAGCAATCGCCAGGCGGTTTTCCGCCTGCAAGCAACACGACGATCGGCACGCCGACCCTGTGGAAAGCCTGTCGAGCATCCCTTTGCTGGCGCTTCAGGCTTTAAGGGAAGAGAGTACCTCGAGGGGAGCGTATCGGTGCTTTTTTTAAGGCTCACTCCCGAGCGGATCTGCTTGGGAGTGAGAGAAAATCAGCAGTCGTCGGGCGTCTCTTACTCGGCTGATGTCTTCAATTGCTTCTTGAGCGCCTCGACCTCTTTGCGCAGCGATTCAATCTCAGCCTTGAGCTGCGACGTCTCCTCGGTGCGATCAGGCTGCTGAACAACTCGGCCAGGCAGCGCGTCCGCCGGCATCGCTTCCAGCAGGGCTCGCATGCGCTGAGGCAGATGGCCTGAAATGCCTGGCTGCGTGCGAGCCCAGGCAATGTCCGCTCGCTTCAGCGGCTTTACCTGGACCTGATGCGTTTCACCGTGCCGATCAAGCGTCAGCTTCAGCGGCTGATCTTCCTTGCCGGCTTTTTGCACCGCGGCGACAAGCCGGCGCACTCGTTTGAGCGGCTTGCCGTCAATGGCCATAATGACGTCGCCAGGTTCGATGCCGGCCTTGCTGGCCGGAGTCTCATCTTCCACGCCGGCAATGCGAATCCCGACACTCTCTTCCAATTGCTTTCCTGCTTGCAGTTCGGCGTTGGCCGGGGCAAGATGGATTCCGAGCCAGTAACGCGATGGCGCGGCGGTGTGCCAGCGCCGCCCACCAAACGGAAATCCCTCGTCGAACATCCGTCGAAACTGTTCCGGCAACTCGCCTGGCCCTAGTTCGATCTTCTCCTCTTTGCCGTCGGGTCCAATCACCGAGGCTCGAATCGAAAACTTGCCTTGCTTGGCGCTCTCGGCTTGCTCGCTATTTTCAACCGCCTGCCACTTGCCGTCGGGGCCGATGACGAACGTTTTTTGGATCGCCTTCACACCGTCGGGCGACATTTGATTGAATTGAAACGTGCTGATTCCCGAGTTTCCCTCACCAGCATCAATCACCTGCTCTTTTCCGTCCGGCCCTGTCACGCGAACCTTTCCATCATCAAGCTTCACGGTAATTTGGGACTTCGACTTGGCCTCAACATCTTCCAGACGATCCTCGGCCCAGGCCGTAGCAAACGAAGCGCTAACCAAGCTGGCCAACAATGCACCGTTCCAAATTTTCATGGTTCTTCTCCTTTCAACGTTCAGTCGTTCTGAATTTTTCCCGCGTTGAGCAAAAGCAGCGGTCGGTGACCGCTCGCGAAACAGGTATTTTTTACATTTCTCTGAAAAATCGTGCGGCTGAAATGTTACCAAAAGTCGAGTTGAGGGCAAGCGAGGAAAAATCGCTTACCCAGACACCATCGAGAGCTCAAGGTGAATAGAATGCGCCAGCGCGTAAATCCCAAATTCAACATCCGTCTTGTCGAAACCGCTCAGAATCGGCACAATACCCCGCTCACAGCATTGCTAGAGCAAATAGCTTTTTACCGTGGCGGACATGACAAGCGTTTTCGCCTAGGTTTTCCGACGAAACACCGGTACGCATTTGGGTAATTTGCTCTAGCCAACGAGGTTTTCGCCCTTTTGGACACCCCATCATCTGCTCTCAGGAAGACGTGGTTGCTGCGTTTGGCCAAACTGGCGATCGTGGGGCTGCTCGTCTGGGGCATTGGCAGCACCGTTGTCCAAGGGATCGACGAACTCCGTGGCCAACATTTGCCAATTGATTTTGCCTGGCTTTTCGTGGCCGGCTGCCTAAGTCTGCTAGGCCTCTTTCCATGCGCCGTCTTTTGGTACCGCATTTTGTGGGCTCTCGGCCAACGACCTACGTTCGTTAGGGCAGTACGAGCTTATCTGATCGGCCATCTAGGCAAGTATGTGCCAGGCAAGGCAATGGTCGTCGTCCTCCGGGCTAGCCTGATCTCTGGCGAGCAAGTGCAAACCAGCGTGGCCGCCGCGAGCGTTTTCTTTGAAACCTTGACGATGATGGCCGTTGGCAGTTTTCTGGCGGCTGGAATACTTTGGGTCTTATTTCCTCAACACTGGTCGCTGATCCTGGTGGCTGGAGCCCTGATGCTGGGCTCGGGCTTGCCCACGGTGCCGGTCGTGTTTCGCCGTTTAGCCCAACTGGCGCTCGGCCAGGACAAGACCGCCGGCTTGCCGCTGGAGCGAATCACTTGGCGGCTGGTTGCCAGTGGCTGGATTATGATCGCCGGAGGATGGAGCCTGCTGGGGCTCAGCATGTGGGCAGTGCTCAAATCAATCGGCGCTCCAGGGCTCGACCAATGGACCTCGCTCGGCGTATGCATCGCCTCGGTGGCCTTGGCCGTAGTGGCAGGTTTTTTGTCGCTGATTCCCGGCGGCGCGGTGGTGCGAGAACTAATTCTCACCGAAGTGATGGCCGGCCCGTTCGGCGTCGGGATGGCCCTGGCCGCAGCGGTGTTGATGCGGCTCGTCTGGCTAGCGGCCGAAGTCGTCGCCTCGGCCATCCTCTACAGAATTTAGGATTTCTGATTTGTTTCGAATTTTAGTAGTTCCAAATTTCCTGGATGGATCAGTAGCAGCGGTCGGTGACCGCTCGCGAAACATCTGTTTTTAGCTGGATAGCGCCACTTTGTTGTGAATTCTCCGAAATACAAGCCCGACGCGCAAGCGAGG
>JANQPJ010000275.1 GCA_028289525.1 Pirellulales bacterium | reverse complement strand
CCTCGCTTGCGCGTCGGGCTTGTATTTCGGAGAATTCACAACAAAGTGGCGCTATCCAGCTAAAAACAGATGTTTCGCGAGCGGTCACCGACCGCTGCTGCCGATCAACATGGGAAATTTGGAACTATTCAGGGTTGGTTTGAGGGCCTAGCAACCAGGCCAGAATTCCTTTTTGAACATGCATGCGGTTGCCAGCCTGGGGAACCACTACGCTCTGCGGGCCGTCGATCACTTCGTCGGTCACTTCTTCTCCCCGCCGGGCAGGCAGGCAGTGGAGGAAGCAAGCCTCGCCGGGAGCTTGGGCCAAGAGTTCGGCGTTCACCTGATAGTTGGCAAAATCCTGGCATCGTTGGGCTCGCTGGGCCTCTTGTCCCATGCTAGCCCATACGTCGGTGTAAACTCCGGCCGCGCCTTCGACGGCTTCCGCCGGATCTTGGGTAAAGATCAACTGGGCCTCGGGTACCTGTTGGCTGAGCCATTCGCGATCGGCTTCGCTCAACTCGTAGCCAGCCGGCGAGGCAATGGCAAACACCATGCCCAGCTTGCCGCAACCGAGCGCCAGGCTGCGGGCCATGTTGTTCCCATCGCCCACGTAGGCCAGCTTCACGCCGCTCAGCGTACCGTGGATTTCCCGCATCGTGTACAGGTCGGCCAACACCTGGCAAGGGTGAGCCCGATCAGTCAGGCCGTTGATGACCGAACAACTAGTCAGTTCGGCCAAGCGCTGCACGACTTCATGCTGCTTGGCTCGCACGACAATCGCGTCGACATATTGGCTCAACACCCGGCCAAAATCTCCCAGGCTCTCGCGTTTGCCAAAACCGACGTCGTCCGACAAAAACAGGCTATTACCGCCCAGATGGGTCATCGCTGCTTCAAAACTTACCCGAGTGCGTAGCGACGGCTTCTCGAACAGCAGCGCCAACACCCTCCCAGGCAGCAGGGGCTCACGCGTGCCTGCCTCGTATTTGGCTTTGAGATCTTCCGTGATCGAAAAGATTTGCTCAATCTCTCGACGGGTCACGTCGGCCAAGGTAATCAAATTTCGCATGGTACTCATCCGAGTTGTTGCTGGAGTACTTCGGCGAGAATGTCACAACCGGCGTGAACTTCGGCATCCGAAAGCGTCATTGCCGGTAACAATCGCAGCACGGTCGACTGCGTGCAGTTGATCAACAGGCCTCGGTCCAGACAAGCCTGGACCACGGGGCCTCCTTCGATCGACAATTCCAGGCCGATCATCAATCCGGCAATCCGCAGTTCGGTGACCAAGTCGTTTTGGTCCACGATGCTTTGCAAGCGGTCGCGGAACAGCTCAGAGATGGCCTGGGCTCGAGCCAACAGGCCTTCGCGTTCGATGGTTTCCAGCGTGGCGATGCCTGCTTGGGCCGCGATTGGATTGCCGCCAAAGGTGGCCGCGTGCATGCCGGGCCGCAGGCTGGGTGCGATTTCGGCCGTGGTGAGCATTGCGCCGCCAGCCACGCCGCCACAGATGGCCTTGGCCAGCGTCATGATGTCTGGCGTCACGCCAAAACGCTGATAGGCGAACCACTCGCCGGTTCGGCCACAGCCGGTTTGTACTTCGTCAAAGATGAGCAGCAACGCGTGCTCGTCGGCCAGTTGTCGCAAGCCTTGCAGGAAACCGTCTGGCGGAATCCGCACGCCCCCTTCGCCCTGGATCGGCTCGACCAGGATGGCGGCCGTCTCGTCGTCGATCTGCGCGGCCACGGCCTCAAGGTCGCCAAAGGGGACATACTGAAACCCGGCCACCAACGGGCCCAAGCCCTCATGGTATTTGGGTTGGGCGGTCGCCGTCGTGGCGGCCAGCGTGCGGCCGTGAAACCCGCCTTCGAAGGTGATGATTTTGTACCGCGATTTGGGCGTGTGCAATCGGGCCAGCTTGATCGCTGCCTCGTTGGCTTCAGCGCCAGAATTGCAGAAGAACGCCTGGCCGCCAAAACTGTGTTTCGACAGCAGTTCAGCCCAACGACCCTGGGCATCAATGTGCCAAGAATTGGGCACGTGGATCAGCTTGCCGGCCTGTTGGCGGACCGCTTCGACCACGGTCGGAGGGCAATGTCCGAGCAGGTTGCAGCCCCAGCCTGGGAACAAGTCAAGATATTGGCGGCCCTGGCTGTCCCAAACCTGCGAGCCTTCGCCCCGTTCGAGCACAATCGGATAACGCCCATAGTTGGGAATTACATACTGTTCGAAACGCTGAAGGCACGCATCGGCCGATGGTGCGTCGGCTGCGGTTGTCACGTGAATTACTCCTCACAAAAGCGAATTGGCGATTGCCTGGCATGGCGGCGACGCCTGCTGGGCCAACGGCTCCGGCGTTACACAGACAGCCAGATTCTTCGCTCCCCTACTGGGCCACGATCTCCGTACCCACCCCGAGGTTGGTATAAATTTCCAACAACAGCGAATGCCTTAGACGTCCATCAATGATGTGAATTTTGCCCACTCCCTGGTGCAAAGTATGCAGACAGGCTTCGACCTTGGGGATCATGCCTGCAGTGATTTGTCCGGAGTGAATCATTTGACGGGCTTCGGCATCATTGAGCGAATGGACCAGCGAATCGGGGTCGTCGGCGTCCATCCGCACTCCATTCACGTCGCTCAGAAAGACCAGCTTTTCAGCTCCCAGAGCCTGGGCCACCGCCATGGCCGCCGTGTCGGCATTCACATTTAGCCGTTCGCCGTCGGTCGATTCGCACATCGAGGGGATCACTGGCACTTGACCTGCGTAGCACAAGTTGTCGATCACCTGGCGATCAACACGCGTGACCTGCCCCACGTGCCCGAGATCAATCGTTTCACCATCGTCTTCCAACGTAATCCGTTCGCCGAACAATACGTTGGCCTGATTGCCAAAATTGAGCGGCATCGCCCGACCGCCGAATTCCTCGATTCGGGCTGCGATATGTTCGTTGATTTCGCCAGCCAACACGCGCTGGACAATGGCCAACGTTTCGTCGTCCGTGTAGCGGCGGCCTTTGATAAAATGGGATTGAATGCCCGCTTCGTCCATGGCCCGACTGATCGCCGCGCCCCCGCCATGGACCACGACCGGGCGCATGCCGACGGTCTCCATGAAGACAATGTCGACCAACAGATGGCGGAGTGCGTCGGGATCTTCCATCACGCTGCCGCCGAGCTTGATTACGGTGATTTTGTCGCGGAACTGGCGAATCCAGCCGAGCGCTTCAATCAATACATCCGCCTTGGCGATAGCATCTTCCAAGAATCGACTCCCTAGCAGCATCGGACCCGCTCGCAATGAGACCACGCAAACTCCCAAAACAAAAACACCCCTACGGACTGGCGACCGTTAAGGGGAAACGACTCATTTTACCCCTCTTTGGGCTGCCGTCAATGATTCAACAAAAGCAGCGGTCGGTGACCGCTCGCGAAACACTCAGTTACGCCTGTTTCGCACTTCGACCACCGGTCGCTGCGATTCCCTTAACGCTCTACGGCCACCGGCTGCAAGGATTGCAACATCGGCTGAACGATTGCTAGCACATCGGCCTGTGCCGCTGCCGGATAGCGTAAGACACAACTTCCTGAGGACGTGGGGCCGGCAAAGAAGAAGACCAACGCTCGCTGTTGTTGGTTCGCCTGTTGGCAGCTTAGCCCAACTCGGGTGGCCTCGAACGGTCCTAGCTTGAGTTGTTTGGGGGGCGTCACGCGCACTTGCTTCTGGGCTTGTTCTTGAAGCAAGGCCTGAGTGGCATCGACCAGCAGCTTCAGTGCCCCGGCACGCCGCTCACGGTCGATCGGGCCGCCGAGGTCGTGGACCGTCAACTCGAATCCCAAGGCATGCCGAAAGACGACACGTCGTAAGGTTTCCCCTTGATCGTCTTCTTCAACCTGAAATCCGCGGTGATAGTCGATCGCAAAGGTGTTCAGCCGCCATGGCTGATACTCGGCCACACGGATGGCAACCTGATAGGATTTTTTCGGATCGTCTCGGCTGGTAAGCTGCTGAATTTGATTCAACTCGACGTTGAAGCTCTCGCCGTTGAGCATGATCTCATAACGTGTTGGGGTTGGCCGCTCGGCAATGGCCGTAGCTGGCCATGGCAGACAACAGGCGATCGACGCCAGTCTCAGGCACCAGTGATTCATTGCCATTTGGGGCCGACTCTCCTTCCGTTTGGCGCCAACCGAACAAAGCTCCGGAAGGCTCGCTTATCCAAACCTGAAAAAACGCTGGTCGGCTTTTAGCCTAGCAGAGCGGCTCTGCGGATGCCATCTGCCAGAGAGACCAGTTTGGGACGACTGCAAAGTCATTTTTTTGAAAAAACAGCGGTCGGTGACCGCTCGCGAAACATTCGGTTTTATCCGTTTCGCGAGCGACCACCGGTCGCTGCTTTTGTGGAATCGATGACTTTGCAATTCTCCAGAGAGACCAGTTCAAGCTCAATTCGCCCCTGGCAACGGCTTTCGATTCGTGGCAAGATAGATGGTTCGTTGGAACGGTCAGCCCCCCGGTGTTTTGCGTGTGGCTCGGGGCCGTACATACTTCTCAATTTTTGAATGCCTGAACTCTGAGTGATACGAAAACCCGATGAGCAGCCCCTTAGCAATTGTGATGGCCGCTGGCAAAGGCACTCGAATGGAATCGGAGTTGCCGAAAGTACTGGTCCCCGTGGCCGGTCGGCCGATGATCCAATTTGTCCTTGATGCGTTGCGCGACGCCGGAGTCGAGCGGATCGTGGTGGTGGTCGGGTATCGGGCCGACACCGTGCGTGAAGAGCTGGCCGGCCAGGCCGACCTGACGTTTGTCGAACAGACCGAACAACTTGGGACAGGCCATGCCGTGATGGTGTGCCGAGATGAACTGGCCGATCATGAGGGGCCGGTTTGTATTGTGACCGGGGATTCGCCGTTGACCCAAAGTAGCTCGATTCGGGCCTTGCTCAAAGCGTACGCCGAATCGCAGCCGGCTTGTGTGATTGGCACGACCACGGCCGACGATCCTCACGGTCTGGGCCGGGTGGTTCGCGATGCGGAGGGAAACTTTGAGGCCATCGTCGAAGAAAAAGACGCAACCGACCAACAGCGTCAAGTCTGCGAAGTCAACATGAGCACCTATGTGTTCGACAATCGTCGATTGTTGGAAGCGCTCGATCGTCTTACGACGAACAATGCTCAGAACGAATACTACATTACCGACGCCCCTGGCATTTTAAAAGCGGCCGGCCATCTGGTACTAGCCGCTGACGTGCTACAGCCGTTCGAGGCGCTCAGCATTAACAACATGGCCCAACTTCGTGTGGCCGAGCAGCAGTTACAACGCTTGTTGGCCAGCTAGAGCAAGTCATTCTTTACCATCGTGGACGCGACAAGCGTTTCTACTAAGATTTTCCGACGAAACATGACTACGAATTTGAGGTTTGCAAGTTTCTGTTTGCCCTCTAGCCGCGACGCGATGCGTCGCCGGGGCCCGTATCCTGCTTACTGGTTCTGTTCCGTTTCAAATTTACCAGCGATTGGGTGAAGACCGGGAATGAAAGACCTGAAGATCTTTAGTGGCCGCGCGAATCCGGCACTCAGTAAACGGATTTGCAGCTACCTGGGTGTTGCCGAAGGCAAAATCGAGTTGAGCAATTTCCCCGATGGCGAGATTGCCTGCAAGGTAGAAGAAGACATTCGCGGCCGCGATGTGTTTCTGATCCAGCCGACTTGTCCACCGGTGAACGAAAACCTGATGGAACTGCTGGTGATGATCGACTGCTGCAAGCGGGCCAGCGCCGAACGCATCACGACCGTCATTCCCTACTTCGGTTATGCCCGACAAGATCGCAAAGACGAAGGCCGGGTGCCGATTACCGCGAAGTTGGTGGCCAATTTGATCACTCGGGCTGGGGCCGATCGGGTCGTGACGATGGACCTGCACGCCGCACAAATCCAAGGTTTCTTCGACGTGCCGGTCGACCACCTGTATGCCGCGCCGGTGCTCAACGAACATATCCTCAAAATGGGGCTGTCGACTGATGAGCTAGCGGTTGTGAGTCCCGACGAAGGCAGCATCAAACGCGCCTTAGGGCACGCCAAGCGGCTCGGCGGCACGGTGGCGATTGTCGATAAACGCCGCAGCAGCGCCGAAGAGACCAGCCAGGAAAACATTATCGGCGGTCCGATCGACGGCAAAGTCGCCTTGATGTTCGACGACATGATTAGCACGGCTGGATCGATTGTCGGCGCAGCCCGCTTGTGCAAGCAGGCTGGTGCTCGAGAAATCCATGTTGCCACGGCGCATGCGGTGTTTGCCGGTCCGGCGGTTTCGCGACTGCGTGATGCCCCGATCACCGGTCTGATTTGCACCGACACGATTCCGTTACGCGAGGAACAGATCTTGCCAAACTTCACGGTTCTGTCGGTGGCTCCGTTGTTGGGCGAAGCCATCAAACGGGTGCATCGCAACGAATCGGTCAGTTTGTTGTTTCGGTAGTTCCGCTAGGATTGAAACGGTTTAAGTTCCAAATCAGAAGTTCCAAATTCTAAAGAAGGGTTCTCCCAATGCCGAAAGTCAGCGTTTCCATCCCGCATCAGTTGACCGCCGACGAAGCGATGGCCAAGGCCAAACCGGCCATGGATAAAATGGCCAATGACTTTCAAGGCTCCGACGTCCAGACCACGGTCGATGGGAATCGGGCCGATTTCAGCTTCAAAAGCCTGGGCTTCACCATCAAAGGGGCTCTGGTGGCCAGCGACAACGATCTCAATGTCGACGTCGATTTGCCGTTTGCCGCGATGATGTTCAAGGACAAGGCTGAAGCCGCGATTCGGAAAAATTTGACTCGGGCACTCGAATCGTAAACTCGCGTCCGTAAACTCCCGGCGACGCGTTGCGTCGCGGCTAGGGACTTCTGCCCAAGTAAATCCTACTGGTGAGTTCGACATTCGTTGGAAAATAGCCGCGACGCGACGCGTCACCGGGAGCGAGGTACTTCAAGGAATTTCCCGGGAAATCATCGAAAATTTGACACGATGCCCAAGATTCAGGTAGGCTTTAGAAGTCGTTGGCCCAGCGAGGCTGGCACTTTTCTTTATCCGTTCTGGACACGTAATTGGGAGGGGCCGCCGTGCTTGATCCGCCTTACCAGGCAGGCCCGAAGCGCGCGTAGGCGAAGCCACGCGTTCTTCGGCGCATGATGTTCTTCATGTGATCCATTTAGACCCAGTTCACTCAACTTTATCAAAACCCCTCTCGGCACCTGTGGCGCCGAGAGGGGTTTTTTATGTTGATTAGGGAAACCCCGGATTTAAGATTTTCAGTCGTTCCAAAAACGAGAGTTCAAAAAACCAGTTTGCTGGTTTCCAGGCTTTGCTTGGGAACAAGAGAAACCAATGAAAATCGTTTTGTTTCGCGAGCGGTCACCGACCGCTGCTACTGGTTTGCCAAGAAATTTGGAACGACTGAGTTTGGAAAACGGATTTGCCCTGCACGCGCCGGGAGGGTTTTCCGATCTGCCTCGGACTGGTACGATCCGAGAGTACGTCGATTGTCAAAATCCTCTCTCTTCCCTGTGTCTAGAGTCGCTGGCGACTCGCAACCTGGCTAGTTCAAGTTTATGAGCGTCGACCCTTATGCATTGTGTCCGTGCGGCAGTGGCAAGAAAATCAAATTTTGCTGTGCCGACTTGAAGCCTCAGATCGAAAAATTCCAACGCATGCTGCAAGGCGACCAACCGCAAGCCGGCTTGCGGTTTATAGAAGATCTGTGTGCCAAACACCCTGATCGCATCTCGCTCTTGTGCCTGAAGTCGGGTGTCCAAATGCAATTGCGCCAGACGGAAGCTGCCCGGGCGAGCGTCGAGCAAGTGTTGGCGCGCGAGCCGAACAACCCGATGGCCAATGCCCATTTGGCCATTTTATGTGCGATCGACGAAGATGGTCGTTCAGCGATTGAGCCGATTCATCGCGCCTTGGCAGTCAGCAGCGGCGAGATTCCGAGCCAGGTAGTCGAGGCGCTGGGAGCGGTGGGGCAGGCGCTGCTGGCCCAGGGCGAAGTGTTTGCCGCTCGGGCACACCTTAGCTGGCAGGCTTTGATGGCTGGAAAGGACGATCGCCGGTCGTCAGAGATGTTAGCCCGCATCTATGCCGCCAGCGAAGTGCCGTTGTTGTTGAAGGAAGACTTGCCGATCGTATCGTGTCCGGAAGGCGCGCCCTATCGGGTTGCCTTTGCTGAAGCCGAGCAAGCCTATCGTCAGGGCGACTGGCGTGGCTCGGAAGCCAAGTTTTCGGCCCTGGCCGTGTCGGCCAGCGATGCCCCGGCCGTGTGGCGGAACTTGATTTCATTACGGGCCTCACTGGCCGACCAAGAGGGCCTGCTCGCGGCACTACGAACCTATGCCTCGTTAGACGTATCGCCCGACGAAGCGATCGAGGCCGAGGCGACCGCCCAGTTGATCGACCCTGCGGCGCTTGGCGAGCCCTTGGATATCGTGCTGCGCACGTTTGAGGTTTCCGACCAAACGGAGCTGGAGACAACCCTGCGAGCAAACCCGCGATTTTCGTTGTCGCCGGTCGATCCCAACGCGTATGCCGAATCGGAAGAGCCTGCGCCACGACATATGGTTTGGATTCTCGACCGCCCAGAAGTTGAAGCCTCGGACGAGTTGACTTTCGAGCAGGTGCCGTTGGCCTTGGCGCGAGGGTATCTGTTCGGCCGCGAAACGGATCGCCAGTCGCGTTTTGAATTAGTTGGCCCGTGTGACGAATCGTTGGTCGAAGCGCAAAGCGTCTTGCAGGAAGTCGCCGGACAGTGGTTGTCCGAGCCGGCAGAAGATGAAGTGGTTGGCGCCACCTCGGTGGTGCGAACCGCGATGAGTTGGACCTGGCGAATTCCCGAGCAGACGCCGGCCGACCAGCGCCGCCAGCTCACGGCTGCCAAACGGCGCGACACGCTGCTACGTGCTTGGCCTACTCAGCCGTTGCCTGTGCTCGATGGCAAATCGCCACAAGAGGCCACCTTGGAACCGGCTTTGCAAACACAGCTGTTGGCGGCCATCCTGGTGCTGGAACAATCGTTTGCCGATGCCGACGATACGATCGACTTCAACCAGCTGCGTCGTCAACTCGAATTGCCGGAAGCCGGTCCGATCGATCCGAACGAATTGGCCGGGCAGCCCGTCACGTTAGCCCAAACCGCTCGCCTGGCACTCGACAAAACGTCGGACGAGGTCTTGCTCGAAGCCTACGATCGGGCAGTCCTGTGTGGAGCCGATCGGGCGATCAAGCATTTAGCACCGGAGCTGTTGAATCGCGAGGGTGTCGAGGGTCGGTTTAACAAGGCCGAACTGTGCGGCCTACTGGCCGAACAGGCCACGGATGCCGAGCAGGCACTGGTCTACTTGGAGCAGGCACGCACCTATGCCGAAGCGGCCGGGCAGTCGTCGGCGCCCTGGGATTTAGCCGAGTTGGCCGTGCATATCGACCGCGGCAATGCTCCGGCAGCCCAGCAGATGTTACAGCATCTTCAGCAGGATCACATCAACGAGCCTGGCGTTGGCGAACGGCTTATGCAGATGCTAATGGCAGCCGGAGTGATTGGTCCCGATGGCACCCCGGCCGGGCCGCCGTCAGGCGAGGCCGTCGGATTGGCTGGTGCCGGCGCACCGCCCGCTGATGATGGAAAAATCTGGACGCCAGAAAGCGAAACGCCAGGCGAGGCCAAGGGAAAAATCTGGACACCCAGCTAATGGATTTGGGATTTCTGATTTGGGATTTGACGCAATTGAATGTTTTTAGTTGTTAGTGATTGGTTGTTAGTACGCGTGAGCGCGTCAAATCCCAAATTCCAAATCAGAAATCCCAAATCTAAAGGCCCTCCACCGCTTATTGGTTGAGCATTTCTTCAGTCAAGCTGCCAGTGAGGCCAGCTCCTGAATCATTGGGGGCACAGAGTAGCTTCCATACGATGGAGTCGATGTCGCCAGAGACTGCTTCATTGTCGTCGTCCAGCGTCTCGTTGCTAAGAAACTGGACATGCCCGTCGGCAAACAAGACATTGGCCCCACCGTCATGGCTGCTTTCAGGTTTTTTGTTCCACGTCATGCTGGAGACGCCTGTGTACTGGTACCAGTAGCCGGTTCCGGTATGTTCGGACGCTAGAACCGTGGTGGCCGCGCCGTCGAAACGTGTGACGTATTGCAACGAGACCTTCATATCGGGGTCGGTGACCATGTCGAGAAAGACGCCTTTGGCGGGATCGTCGCCTTGCTGGCCAATGCTGCAGACATAGGATGCCCAGGGGCCTGCTTGAGAGTGCGCATCGGTCGGACACATCATCACGTCAACGGTGATGTTTGGCTGGGCTCCGGCGATGACCGCGTCGTACAAAGGAGCCCGCCCCAGATCGCTAAGCAGTTGTGAGAGCCAACTCAGCGTGGTGCCATTGGCATTGTACATCCAGCCTGGGAATCGCTGTTTACGTTGCTCACAGGCGAGTGTTGCCTTGCCAAGCTCCAACAAATGGTTGACACATTGGGCCACGCGGCCTGACTCGCGAGTTTTGCTCACCGCTGGCAGTAGCAAGGCCAACAACATAATGATGATCGCGATCAGAATGAGCAGTTCGATCAGCGTGAAGCCGGGCGACCGGCGCTCGTGTTGTACTACCGGCCCATCAGTGTCCCAAGAGCGGTTTGCTGAGCGCGCATCATCCAACGCGGGGCGCAAGATTCTAGCCATGTTCTCTGTTCCGTTCGCGACGTAGAAAGGGACGGGAAAAAACCCGAGCGGCTTTGCCTCGAAGCCGCGCCCATTATGCCAGCTTGAAGACCGATTACCATCCTGCATCCGAGGATGAAGGGGATAGGCCTAAAGTGTGGTTTTTAGCGATACGGAAAGAAAAACAAGAACTATCGGGACGCATCTCAGGCCCCGAAGAAAGGCGTCGCCTGATTGAAAATACGTGAAACAACAAGAGTTTCTACGTTTCGCGAGCGGGCCACCGGCCGCTGCTTTTTTCCTTGAAATGCTTACTTATTCAACAACTCTTCGGTCAACTCGCCAGAGAGCATGGCCGCTGAATCGTTGGGGGCGCAAAGCATCTGCCATACAATCGTACCATCGCTATTCGTGTTGGCAGGCGCCATGGTCTCATTCGTTAGAAACCGGACATGACCATCGGCGAACAACACATTGGCCCCATCGTCGTGTTTGCTCTCAGGTGGTGTGCCCCAGTCAATAAAGCCAAATGCATGCCAGGTAGTTGCAGCAATATTTTCCGACGCGAGAACGGTCGTCGCTGCACCGTCGAGTCGGGTTATATAACTTAGCTGGATTTTTCGACTCGGCATCGCGTGACGATCAAGGAACACTCCTTCATCTCTGTTTTGGCCTTGTGCAGCATTGCTGCCGACATTGCATACATACGTTGCATCGGCGGTATTTGGCGTGGGCTGAGCGTCCGATGGGCAAAGCATCACGTCCAGCCGAACATTGGGAGGCGGGCCACCGACCACTTGGTCATAAAGCGGCCCTCGTCCTAGTTCACCAAGGATCTGAGAAAGCCAACTCAAGGCAGGGTTAGAACCATTCGGATTCATCCATCCCGGAAAATGATTCTTGCGGCTTTCATAGCTAAGCGTAGCGGTGCCGAGTTCTTTCAGGTTGTTCACACACTGCGCCAGTCGGGCCGTTTCGCGGGCTTCATTGACCGCTGGAATTCCGATGGCCAGCAAGATCAGGATCAGCGAAATGACCACCAGCAGTTCGACGATCGTGAACGCCGGTGAAAACCGTCGTCGGGAACCTCGACACGGATTAACTTCACACAAAACCGGAAGCTGCATATCTGACATAAACGCCTGCCCTGTTGAGTTCACTCAAACACTCGAAGAAAATGAGTGGGGAAAGACATGAATATGCTCCCCTTGGCGACATCTTGTTTTATTATTCCAAAATTTTGATTGACTTACCAGTCTCTTGCGCTTGGGAATCAGGACAAGTCGGTTTTTCAAACTGCTCCCTAGCCGCGTCGCGTCGCGGCTAGGGACAAATGTGCATAAACAACAGAGCTTTCTTGAGGATGATTTGGCATCGTCAATTCGGCTCTGATATACTTAGCCTCAAGACAAGAACAAGCACGAATCGTCGACGAAGAGAAATTTCACGCTAAAAACGCGATTTTTCTAAAGCCTGAAGCGCAAGCGAAGGAGTTGTTTTGATAGATCGCGCAATTCCTTCGCTTGCGCTTCACGCCTTCAAGTCATAATACTTCCAGTTTGTTTTCAGGCGTCATTCCCAGTCCGTCTTGAGACGTCACATCCCTAGATCATCGACCTGCCATGGATAAAAGACTGCCCCAGGACTCTTTGCCGATGACGCTGCCTTGGAAGCCTATCCAGTTCGCAATCCTGGCCCTGTTGCTGAGCGGGCTTCACCTGAATCCGGCGGCGGCCCAGGATCCGCTGGTGGTGCCAGAAGACCCTGCCGTGGTGCTTTTGAATGACAAAGTGACCCAATTTTTAGAGCGTGTCTCTTTGAATGAAACGGACACGGCGTTTGCCGAGCTGCTCTCTGGCAGCGCGTTGGCCAAGCAGACCGACGAGATCAAGCAACTGGTCGAGCAAACTCGAACAATCGAATCAAAATACGGCAAGTATCGTAGTTTCGAACGCGTGGCGGCCAAGCGAATCGGCGCCGACGTGGTGCTGCTCAAGTACCTTTACAAGTGCGAAAACTATCCCGTGGTTTGGTACTTCACGTTTTACCGCGATTTCCGTCGTGGTGAGGTGGCGCCGGAGAGCAATCAGTGGACCCTGATCGCCGTGCGGTTCGACACGCGGCTCGAGATGTTAGGGTTTTGAGGCAAGTCGGCAAACGCAGGATGCAAAGTCTCAATTCCCCAAAAGTAGCGGCCGGCGGCCGAAGCGCGAAACGGATAAAATCGAGTGTTTCGCGCTTCGGTCACCGACCGCTGCTTTTTCAAAAAAACGACTTTGCAGTTCTCCTGCCGGCAAACGTAACGCTGTGGTGCTAGCAGAACTGATATAGCCGCAATCATCCTCATGTTCGCTATCGTTGCTAGACGATAATCACGGAGGAATTGGATCCTCGAGGGTGCCCTGCCTGCGCAGGTGCCTAACTCGCGCCAGGACGTTGCGCATGTTGTTAATTATCAGCGACTTACATCTCACTGATGGGACCAGCGGGGCGACGATCTCCTCGGGGGCCTTTCATCTGTTGGCCGAACGGGTTCAGGATTTGGCCACCAGAGCCAGTTTTCGCACCAATGGCAGTTACCGGCCGATCGAACAGATCGACATGATTCTGTTGGGCGATGTGCTCGATGTGATCCGCTCTTCACAATGGCTCGCCACGGATGTGCGCCCTTGGGACGACGTGCAGTCACCGGCCACGGTCGAAACCGTCAGTCGGATTACTCAGGATATTCTCGATCAAAACGATGCCTCGTTCACGGTCCTACGGGCATTGGCCCACGAGGGAGTCGTCCAAATACCGCCGGCCAATCAGATGGGCCGCCCAGTGGCGACCGCTCCGGGAATCCCAGTTCCTGTGCGGATTCATTATTTGGTCGGCAACCACGATTGGTTCTATCACCTTGAAGGCCCCGGATACAACACGATTCGCCAGCAAGTGGTCCACCGGCTAGGGCTCGCCAATCGGGCAGAGATGCCGTTTGCCCACGACCCGGCCGAAGATCAAACAATTCTGGCCGCGATGCGGCGTCATCAGGTGTTTGCTCGACATGGCGACATTTATGACCCGTTCAATTTCGAAGGCGATCGCGATGCCAGCAGCATTGGCGACGCGATTGTGATCGAATTGCTCAATCGTTTCTCTGCTCAAGTCGAGTCGGAGTTAGGCACCGATCTACCGATCGCCACGATCCACGGTCTGAGGGAGATTGACAACATTCGGCCCTTGATGCTCGTGCCAGTGTGGATCGATGGGCTGTTGGAACGCACCTGTTCCTTCCCGGCGATGCGCAAAAAGGTGAAGATGATTTGGGACGGTCTGGCCGACCGTTTCCTCGAGCTGTCCTTTATTCAGGCGCGCGACACCTGGTGCCCGGTCGATTTGGTCGATGGGCTGCAAAAGGCTTTAAAATTTTCGCAACGGTTATCGGTCGACTGGGCCAGTTGGCTTTCGCAATGGATGCTGCGTATGCGCGGGGCTAGCCATGAATCGTACTATCAACATGCCTTGACCGAGCGCGATTTCCGTAATCGGCGCGCCAAGCACATCGTTTACGGCCATACGCACCAGCCGGAAACCTATCCGCTGGACGCCAGCTATGCGGAAGGGAATGTGCTCAACCAGGTCTATTTCAATTCCGGCACTTGGCGCCGCGTTCATCGTCAAACCTTGTTAGCGCCCGGCGAACACGAGTTCATTGCCTCGGATACGATGACCTACCTGGCGTTTTTCCAGGAGAACGAACGGCGCGGTCGTCCCTATGAAACCTGGACCGGCTCGCTAGGCGTCGATACGGTCGACGCACCGATCTATCGCGTCGACCAAGGTGGACCTCAACATGCCTTCGGACAATCGATTTCAGCATCAGGCGTACCCGTCGTCGGTCCCCACTTCACCGCCGCGCCTGTTCACAGCCCCATCGTGCCCCGACGTCGGGTCTGATGCCTGGGCCGAGCGGATGCATCAAGCAGGCCGTGTTTATCGGGCAGCCGGTGTGCGCGAAATCGTGCTCGTCCACGGCACGTTTGTCGGCCCAGATGCCTTGGGCGTGCTGGCCGAACTGGGGCGTATCTTTCCGGCCGTGAGTCAATTTGCGGCACAAATCGACAAGTCGCTCATCGACCAAATTGCAGGCGACGCAGGCAACTACACGGAGCCTTATGCTCAGGGTTTCCAGGCTGCGATTTCCACTGGCGACGAGCCGGCGATTGCGGTCAACCGCTTTCATTGGTCGAGCCAAAACAATCACTTGGGGCGAGCGGACGGAGCGATTCGGCTGATCGACTGGCTTGCCTCGCGCGACCACCCCGGTCGGGTACTGCTGTGGGGACATAGCCATGCCGGCAATGTCTTTGCGCTGCTAACCAATCTGCTGGCTGCTGACCGCGAAATCCTCGACCGGTTTTTCAAGGCGGCGCAAATCTACTACCGCAGTCCATGGTTCAGAAAAACAGATGTTCCCGTGTGGCAACGGGTTCGGCAGCGTCTGTTGGACGATTCTCAGTCGCTCCGCGAGATTCCCTTGGACATCGTCACCTTTGGCACTCCGATCCGTTATGGCTGGGACACTTTGGGCTGCGACCGGCTGCTTCATTTCGTGAACCACCGTTCGCATCCCGCAGACGCCCCGCATCGGGCCCTTTTCCCGCCCACGGTCGACCAGGTGCTGCAAGCCTACGGTGGTGACTACGTTCAGCAGGTGGGCATTGCTGGCACCAACCTGGCTCCCAGCATGCTGGCCTGGCGAAGCCGGCTGGCCGACCGGCGTTTGAATGCGTTGTTGCAGCCGGGAATCCGTTGTCGTGATCTGGTCGACCGGTTGCGCACTGGCACTCGGGTAGCCCAAGACGGAACGACCCTATTGGTCGATTACGGTTCGCCAGAGGGCAATCTTGCTCAACATCTGGCCGGTCACGCGGTCTATACCCGTCAGGCATGGTTGTTGTTTCATGCTGAAGAGGTCGCCCAACGGTTCTATACGCAAGAGAATTGACACACCTGGACGATCTCGCTTATTCCGAACACTCAGCACAACCGATACAGCAGATAGCGGTGCTCCTCATCGGGCTGCTAGCAGTGCTTGCTGTTCAGGTTTTGGCTCTCAGTGTTCAATGCTGGCTTCACTTAAAAGGAGGATTCATTTTTTCAATCTAGGAAGTTTTTAAGGGCCTACGAACCCGACGCGTAAGCGAGGAAAACAGCCAGAAATACCTCCCTTACGCGTCGGGTTCGTAGGCCGTTAAACCTTCACTAATTTGAAAAACTGATTGGCCCTGCTCTATTTAAGGAAGAAGTTGCTTGATGAACCGTTTGC
>JANQPJ010000270.1 GCA_028289525.1 Pirellulales bacterium | reverse complement strand
AACTGATCGGCCCTAGGGTGCAGTGGTAGGAGGATTGCAAAGTTGTCTTCTATCGCAAAAACAGCGGCCGGTGGCCGCTCGCGAAACGGGAGAATTTAGGCGTTTCGCGCTTCGACCACCGGTCGCTGCTTTTCGACTTTGCAGTTCTCCTGGGGTGCAATAACCGCGACAGGCAACTTGCCGGTATTCCAATGGCCCGGTACGATGTCGGTTTGTTTTGCAACCCGGGCAATGCCCGTACTGATAGCCTACCTATGTCCATGGTGCCTGGAGCCCTGTCGATGGCTGCTACTCTGCTCGACGGCAAAGCGATGGCCAAGGCGATCCAAAGCGAGATTGCCGAAGAGGTCGCCGATTTCATCCAAAACAATGCCACCGTGCCAACCTTGGCGGCCGTGCTAGTCGGTGATGACCCGGCGAGCCAAGTCTATGTGCGCAACAAGCGTCGCAGTTGCGAACGGGTAGGTATCGAAAGCCAAATGCATCGCCTTCCTGGCGATACCAGCCAGGATGATTTGTTGCAGTTGATTGCCAAGCTGAACAAAGACCAAACCGTGCACGGCATCTTGGTCCAATTGCCGCTTCCTGAGCAGATTGATGAGAGCCAGATATTGCAAGCGATCAATCCGCTGAAAGATGTGGATGCCTTTCATCCGGAAAACGTAGGCCGGCTGGTCCAGGGTCGCCCGCGGTTCTTGCCTTGTACGCCTCACGGTGTCCAGCAACTATTAGTCCGCAGCCAGATTGAGACTGCTGGCAAGCATACCGTGATCGTGGGCCGAAGCGACATTGTCGGCAAACCACTTGCCGCCATGCTCGCCGCACGTGGCCCTGGCGGCGACGCCACGGTCACAGTCTGCCACAGCCGTACCGCCGATCTGCCGGCAATCACTCGTCAAGCCGACATCTTGGTGGTGGCGATTGGTCGAGCCAATTTTGTCACTGCCGAGATGGTCAAACCGGGCGCCACGGTCATCGACGTGGGCATCAATCGCACCGACGACGGTCTGGCCGGAGATGTCGACTTCAATGGGGTTCGTGAGGTGGCAGGCCAAGTCACCCCGGTGCCCGGCGGCGTCGGCCCGTTGACGGTCACCATGCTGCTACACAACACCTTGGCCGCCGCCCGGCTTCAGGCAACGTGATTCTTCAGCCCCGCTGCCGGACCGCTTCATATAACAACACGCTGGCCGTGACCGAAACGTTCAGGCTATCGGCCTGACCGTGCATCGGCAAGCGGATTCCGGTCACTTGGTCGCCGCGCCAGGCGTCTGAAAGCCCAGCGGCTTCGCTGCCCAGCACAATCGCACTGCCCGATCGGAAATCGGCTTCGGTATAAAGCCGGCCAGCGTCGACGCGCGCGGTAAAGATGCCCACTTGCTGTTGGGCTAGCCAGGCCAGCGCTGTCTCGTTGTCGGTTCCAAATACTGGCACACTGAACACGGTCCCCAGGCTAGCCCGAATCGTGTTGGGATTATACAAGTCAGTCCCGTCGCCAGTGACCAACAGCGCATCGATCCCCACGGCGTCGGCCGTTCTCAACACGGCCCCCAAATTGCCCGGCTTCTCAACGTTTTCCAGCACCGCGATCAACGGGCAAGCTGGCAGGATCAACGTTTCAAGTGTCCGGTCAGGCGTCGCCGCAACCGCCAGTACGCCCTCGGCCCGATCGCCAAAGGCCAGTTTTTCAAACACCTCGGGCGTGACCAAATCGACCGTGGCCGACGTTTGGGCCAGAGCGTCGGCCACCTGGCGAGCTTCTTCCGACTGACAAAGTTCTCGGCAAACAAACCCTTGGTCGACGCTCACTCCGGCGTCCAGTGCCCGCAGCAGTTCTCGGGCACCATCAATCAGAAATTGCCACCGCTCCTTGCGTGCCCGCCGTTCGCGCAATCGCAAGGCCGCTTTCACGCGTGTGTTTTGCCGGCTCGTAATGGTCGGTTCGTTCATCGTCGCGCCACTTCGTTTTCAAATTTTATTTTGTTTTTCAACGTCTTGCACCACCCGATGCAGGACGATTGCAAAGTCGTCTATCTCGCAAAAGCAGCAACCGATGGTCGAAGCGCGAAACTGTTGAAATCCAACGTTTCGCGAGCGGTCACCGACCGCTGTTTTTGTAGAATCGTTGACTTTGCAGTCCTCCCGCCACCCTATGACAAACAACCGACATGCCGAACGGCCAATCCACTGTCGAGTTTTCGTCCGTCAGTCGAGTTGAGCGTGAGCCGGACGACCGTTGTTCGTCCGCTTACCTGATCGGCGAGCAACGCCTTCAGGCGATCGGCCGGAAACTGGGGCGAATGGCACGTCAGCAGCAAAAAGGCCGGCTCCTCGGTCATCAATCGGCAAACTTGCTCGACCAGATCAGGCAAATGTTGTTCTACATGCCAGGCTTGGCCTTTCGGGCCGTGGCCAAAGCTGGGCGGGTCGAGAATCACCGCGTCGTAGCGATTTCCCCGCCGCAGTTCCCGCGCGACAAACTTGCGGGCATCCTCGGTAATCCAGCGGATCGGCGCATCGGCCAACCCAGAGCTGACCGCGTTGCGTTTGGCCCAATCGACCACATTGGCCGCCGAGTCGATGTGAACCACTTCGCCTGCCCCGGCTGCTGCTGCGGCCAAGCTGCTGGCCCCCGTGTAGCCAAACAAGTTCAACATCTTGAGCGGCCGAGCGGCTTGTGCGATTTGATGGCCAATCCACTCCCAATTCTCCGCCTGCTCGGGAAACACCCCTAAATGTCCGAAGGGGGTCGGCTTAAGCTGGAGTGCAAAATGCCGATGTCGAACCGTCCAGTGGTCAGGCAGCACGTCGCTCGGGCTCCAGCGGCCTCGGTCGGCCGTTTGGCGAACGTAGCGCGCATGGGCCTGGGGCCAGAGCGTGCGGTCGCCCAACGGTGCATCGGCCGCCGCCGGCGAAGGACGATCGAGCAAATAGCGACCAAAACGCTCCAGCTTGCGGCCTTCGCCAAAGTCGAGCAACGCATATTCTTCGTGGTCAAACATCAAACGGTTTTTCACACCAACCCATGTTGTTCAAACCTTCAGGTTGGCCTAAACTTAGAGGTTTACAATTTTCCCCGGCATCCGTCTAAACTGGCTAGCGTTTGCTGGTTTTAAGACTTGGCCGTTGTTGCGGATCGAACATGAGCGCCTACAACCTCACTCACCTGAAACAGCTAGAAGCCGAGAGCATCCACATCATACGTGAGGTGGCGGCCGAATTCGAGAACCCCGTGATGCTCTATTCGGTCGGCAAGGATTCGTCGGTCATGGTGCAGCTAGCGATGAAGGCTTTTTATCCGGCCAAACCGCCGTTTCCGCTGATGCACGTCGACACAACCTGGAAGTTTCGTGAAATGATCAATTTTCGCGAAACGTATGCTCGGCAGGAGTTGGGCCTGGATGTGATTGTTTATATCAACGAGGAGGGCCGAGCCCATGGGATCGACCCGTTTGAAGACAGCAATAAACATACAACCGTGATGAAGACTGATGCCTTGAAACAGGCACTCGACAAATACAAGTTCGACGCCGCCTTTGGCGGTGCTCGGCGTGACGAGGAGAAGTCGCGCGCCAAGGAACGGGTCTATTCGTTCCGCGACAAGTTCCATCGTTGGGATCCCAAGAATCAACGGCCCGAGTTGTGGAACCTATATAACGGCAAGGTCAACAAAGGCGAGAGCATTCGCGTGTTCCCGCTGTCGAACTGGACGGAGCTGGATGTGTGGCAGTACATCCATTTGGAAAAAATTCCGATCGTGCCGCTCTATTTCGCTGCGAAGCGTCCGGTGGTCGAGCGCGACGGCGTGTTAATCATGGTCGACGACGACCGAATTACCTTGCAACCAGGCGAGCAGCCGGAAGAGCGTTTGGTCCGTTTCCGCACGTTGGGCTGCTACCCACTCACCGGTGCCGTCGAGTCGACGGCCACCACACTGCCAGAGATCATCCAGGAGATGTTGTTGACCAAAACCTCCGAACGCCAAGGCCGCGTGATCGACCACGATCAGGAGGGCTCGATGGAAGAAAAGAAGAAAGAAGGATACTTTTGAATTTGGAATTTCTGATTTGGAATTTGGAATTTGACGTTCTAACGTCGAAGGGATGCTGGTGTGGACCGTGATGAGATGCGGCGGCGAACGAAAGAGTTTGCTTTACGCATTGTCCGGTTGGTTGGAGCTTTGCCAGAAAGCAACATCGGCTGGGTGTTGGGGAGACAGGTTTTAAAGTCGGGAACTTCGATTGGAGCAAACTATCATGAAGCGCTGCGGGCGTCCTCCCGACGTCATTTCCTATCTACGATCGAAATTGCCCTGCGAGAAGCCGAAGAGACCGAATACTGGCTAGATTTGATCGGAGAGGCGCGCCTCATCGAGCCATCGAGAATCGTTGATTTGAAAAACGAATGCTGCGAGCTCATTGCAATCCTAACGTCAACCGCTAAAACCTTACGTCAATCTCCCGATCCATAGGAAAGCGATCCGTTCGTAAAATTCCCAATCAAAATCTAAACAGCAGACAGATAACTTGCCCAAGCCACACTCCCCCAAGTCTCGCGTCAGCGCGTAAAATTCCAAATTCCAAATTCCAAATCAGAAATCTGAAGATGTCTCACCAATCTGATCTAATCGCGACCGACATCGGCGCCTATCTGGCCGAGCATGAGCAAAAGGAACTGCTGCGGTTTTTAACCTGTGGCAGCGTTGACGATGGCAAGAGCACGCTGATCGGCACCTTGCTCTACGAATCGAAAATGATTTACGAAGACCAATTGGCCGCGATCCAAAAAGATTCGGTCACCCACGGCACCACCGGCGGCAAATTCGACCCGGCGCTGTTGACCGATGGCCTGCGGGCTGAACGCGAACAAGGCATCACGATCGACGTGGCCTATCGGTACTTCTCGACGAAAAAGCGAAAGTTCATCATCGCCGACACGCCTGGTCACGAACAGTATACCCGCAACATGGCCACTGGGGCCTCGACCTGCGACCTGGCCATCATTCTGATCGATGCTCGCCATGGTGTGATGACCCAGACCAAACGACACAGCTTCATCACGTCGCTCTTGGGTATTAAGCACATCCTGGTCGCCATCAACAAGATGGATTTGGTCGACTACTCGCAGGAAGTCTACGAGCAGATTAAGTCGGACTACGAGAACTTTGCTCAGAAAATGACTCCTAAAGACGTGCATTTCATCCCGATCTCGGCGCTGCAAGGCGACAACGTGGTCGAGCCAGGCGACAACATGCCCTGGTACGGCGGCAGCACGTTGATGCACATGCTGGAGAACGTCTATATCGGTTCGGATCGCAACTTGCAGGACTTCCGGTTTCCGGTCCAATTAGTCAATCGGCCTCATCTCGATTTTCGCGGCTACTGCGGCACCATCGCTTCGGGCGTGGTGCGGCCAGGCGACGAAGTCATGGTGCTCCCTTCGCGAAAGACGAGTACGGTGAAGTCGATCGTCACTTTCGATGGCGATCGCGACGAGGCCTTCGCGCCCCAAGCGGTTACGCTCACGCTAGAAGACGAAATCGACGTGAGTCGTGGAGACATGCTGGTCCGGACCGGCAATGTGCCGACCGTAGGCCAAAAGTTCGACGCCATGCTGGTTTGGATGTCGGAAGACCCGATGGTGCCTGGCAAAGAATACTGGATCAAACACACAACCAAGACCGTGTCAGGCCAGGTGACGACGTTGCGTTATCAGGTCGATGTCAATTCGTTGCACCGCACCCAGTCGCCGACGCTGGGGCTGAACGAAATCGGCCGTTGTGCAATCACCTTGAATCAGGCCATTGCCTACGATTCCTACCGGCGCAACCAGGGAACGGGTGGGTTGATCGTGGTCGATCGGTTGACGAACGTCACGGTTGCCGCTGGCATGATTCTCGACCGTTCCACCGGCGAGGCAGGCGCGGCCCATTGGGAAACCGAGCCCAGCAGTGCCAAGCTGCACGAAGAGGCGAGCAACGTGACGGCTGAGGAGCGGGCAGCCCGATTCGGTCAACAGGCGACCACCGTGCTATTGACCGGATTGACCGGAGCCGGCAAGACGACGATCGCCTATGCTCTGGAACGCCGGTTGTTTGAATTGGGCCGAGCGTGTGCGGTGCTCGACGGTCAAAACCTGCGGATGGGGATCAGCAAAGATCTTGGATTCACGGCCGACGAGCGGTCGGAAAACCTGCGCCGCGGGGCCGAAGTCGCCCGCCTGATGAACGACGCCGGGCTGCTCGCGATCTGTGCCTTCTTAGCGCCCAACGAAGAGGTTCGTAACCGAGCCCGCAATGTGATTGGGGCTGAGCGATTTTTCGAGGTCTATCTTTCAGCCCCCGTCGAGGTTTGCCGCGAGCGGGATCAAGACGGTATGTACGCCCAGGCCGACGCTGGGGAGATTCGCAACTTTCCCGGTGTCTCGTCGCCCTATGAAGAGCCGGTGTCGCCCGACTTGACATTGCCCACCCATGAACTGTCGGTGGCCGAGTGTGTCGAGCAAATCATCCAGCAGCTCGCCGAGCGAGGGTTGATTACGACCTGATCTGGTCGGTTCAGAACGTGTTTTGAAATAAAATAACGCACACGTCGCATGCGCTAATTATCAGACAAATTGCATTTCAGAACACGGTTTCAAATATAATACATATTCTCGTCGGCCGATTGGGCTCCAGCGGCCAGTTCGGCCAGTGATACCGAGGCCAGCCGTTGTTGCTCGACGTCGTGAATCTCTTGCCAAAGGTTTAGCAGCACATCGACCGCCGGCGATCGGGTTGCGGTGCTGCTCGTCACTTCGCCTGGCTGGCTGTCGACGACCGACATCACTTCGAGCAGCGTAATCTCCTCAGGCGGCTTGGCCAGCCGATACCCGCCGGCGGCCCCACGCGTGCTAACGACCAGCCCAGCTCCCTTCAACTGCAACAGAATCTGCACCAGAAACCGCGAAGGAATGCCATGTCGCCCGGCGATTGTGCGAATGCGCACCGGCTCCCCACTCGCATGGCTGGCCGCCAACTCGATCATCGCAATCGACGCATATTCAGTCTTCGCAGAAACCTTCATGACGCGGTGGAGGGTTGTGACGCGGTTGAGGGTTTAGGGTAGAGGGTGGAGGGAACGCGCTCACGCGTATGGGAAACAGTTAAAAGTCAAGCACCTTGTTTCGATACGCAAATAACGCGAGAGCGCTTTCTCTCCACCCTCCACCCTAAACCCTCCACCGCGTCTATTGGGCGAAACTTGTTTTGAGTCCGCTTAGCATGCGTGCAATTTGGTTGGCTCGTCGGTAGAGTTCTCTGGCCGTTTCTTTCTCGATGAATGATTGTCGTTGAGCGATGTGAAGTTGTGAGACAAGTTCCATGGTCGATCCATAAGCAATTTCGATAAATCGAACACGTTCTTTATTGGAATCGCGACTTGTTCCTTCTGCCAAATTGGAAGAAATAGAAACCACCGCACGGCGCATCTGGCTTGCGAGCCCGAACCGTTCAAAATCAGGAAATGCTCGAGTTGCCTGATAAACCTCATCGGCCAATTCAATCGCCAGTTCCCAAACTTCAAGCCGTTCAAACCCAAACAAGCCACTTTACCTCCGCGTGAGCGCGTTCCCTCCACCCTCCACCCTAAACCCTCCACCGCGTCTAGATTCCGCTGCCGTCTTGTTCCAGGGTATGGAGGCCGCATTCGGTTTTGGCCGAACCGCTCCAGCGGCCAGCCCGTTCGTCGGACTCTCCGGCGAGAACTCGTTTGGTGCAGGGCCAGCAACCGACGCTCGGATAGCCTTGGTCGTGCAATGGGTTATAAGGAATTCCCTCTTTTAGAATCAGGCCCCAGACGTCTTTCTTCGTCCAATTGGCCAGAGGGCTGATTTTGACCAGCGAAAATTTTGCGTCCCAACCGACAATCGGAGCCTGAGCCCGATGTACGCTCTGGTCGCGCCGAATCCCACTCATCCAGGCATGCTTGCCGACCACTGCCTTGTGCAACACGGCAATCTTATTGTCATGACAGCATTGATCGGGGTTCGTTTCATACAACGGCCCCCCATGCCGGGCTTCGTATTCTTCGACCGTGTGGTCTGGACGCCGTAACTCGACTTCGATGCCGTATTTCTCGGCAATTCGATCGCGCACGGCGAGCGTCTCGGCAAACTGGTAACCGGTGTCGAGGTTAAAGACGTGGGTTTTCGGCGCAATCTGACTCAACAGATAGAGAATCACACAACCCTCCGGGCCAAACGCGGTGGCCATCGTCAGACGGGAGCCAAAAGTCTCGGCAGCCCAACGGACTATTTCCGCCGGCTCTGCCTGCTCCAGGCGCTCGCTATGACGCTTTAAATCGGCCAAAAATTCAGGCGTGGGGTCGAGCGGCAAGGCCGGGCTTTCGCGAATCGTGGTCATCTCGGATCGACACCTA
Organism: Pirellulales bacterium; assembly: GCA_028289525.1. GTDB lineage: Bacteria > Planctomycetota > Planctomycetia > Pirellulales > JAGQOS01 > JANQPJ01. The sequence goes on along the minus strand of JANQPJ010000270.1, from coordinate 6,578 downwards.
TGAATACCTTCCTGGGTGGACAGGCGAATCAGGTTTTGCCCGTCGCAGGGCCAATCAGTTTTTCAAGCTGATGAGGTTTAATAGCCTATTAGCCCGACGCGTAAGCGAGGTATTTTGGGTTATTTTCCTCGCTTACGCGTCGGGTTACTAAGCCCTTAAAAACGTCCTAGATTGAAAAAAGAATCGCCCTGTTGCCCATCGTCGACAGGCTGCTTTTGCCAGGTTGAGCACATCGAATGTTATCTAAGTTAGTAATCAAAGTCAAGTATCGTCTGTTTCTCCTATCGACCGCCTCAGGACCGATTCTTCAGCTTGTGCACATTTTGCCCATCGGGCAAGCGCCTGGCCAGGCCTTGTAGGAGGATTGCAAAGTCGTCTTCTTTCGCAAAACCAGCGGCCGGTGGCCAAAGCGCGAAACCTATGAAATCCAGTGTTTCGCGAGCGGTCACCGACCGCTGCTCTTTTTAAACAGGACTTTGCAATCTTCCTGCCAGGCCTGGGCCGAATGTCGCAAGTCGTTATTCAGTAAGGTACTTGACGATCACCGGCGAGTGCGTCACGATCAGCAACTCAGGCCTCGCTCCAATGGCCAGAAATCTGCACCAGCTTGCACCATTCTGCACCAAGTGCTTACACAGACGCACACACGGATTGATCCCACGTTGGTCGCTGACTGCTTGAAAGGATCTTAAGCCTATGCCGCACAAGACTTATTTGGCCATTGATTTGGGAGCCTCCAGCGGACGGCATATTGCCGGCCGTTTGCAGGGAGATCAGCTTTCCCTTCAGGTGTTACACCGTTTTGAAAACGGCCCGGTCACGGTCCACGGACACATGCACTGGGACGTATTGGGCATCTGGCGCGAGATTCTTAATGGCCTGCGCGTGGCGCGGACCGAAGCCACTGGCGAAATCACCAGCATCGGCGTTGACACCTGGGGGGTCGACTTTGGCCTTATTGGTCCTGGCGACGAGTTGCTCGGCAATCCCTACAACTATCGCGATAGCCGCACCGTGGGCATGATCGAGCAGGCCGCCAAGATCGTGCCGAAGGCCGAAATTTTTGCCGAAACCGGCCTGCAGTTCATGGAACTCAACACACTCTATCAGCTACTGTCGATGAAGCTGACCGCCGCGCCGATGTTAGACGCCGCCGAGTCGATGTTGATGATGCCTGACCTGTTCCATTGGATGCTCTGCGGCAATCGGGCTAATGAACGGACCGAAGCCTCCACCTCCCAGTTGTTCAATCCACAAACAGGCCGCTGGTCGACTAAACTGATCGAGGCATTCGGATTGCCAGAAAAGATTTTTGGGCCGATCGTCGAGCCAGGCACGCGGCTAGGTCGTCTGTTGCCTGAAGTCGCCAGCGAGACCGGCCTGACCGATGTCGAGGTGGTGTTGCCAGGCACGCACGATACGGCCAGCGCCGTGCTGGCCGTGCCGGCGACTGCCGCACCGTCGGCCCAACCAGACTGGTGTTACATTAGTTCCGGCACTTGGAGCTTGATGGGCGTCGAGGTTCCCGAGCCGGTGGTCACCGAACGCTGTAGCGCCCTAAATTTCACGAACGAGGGCGGCGTCGGCGGCACAACACGGTTGCTGAAAAACATCCCTGGGCTCTGGCTGGTTCAGGAGTGCCGTCGGATTTGGAACCAGCAAGGCCACACCTACAATTGGGAAGGGCTAGCCCGGGCGGCCGCCGAAGCCACGCCACTGTTGGCCGTGATCGACCCGGAAGACCCACGTTTGGTGGCCCCCGACAACATGCCGGCCACCATTGCCGAACTGTGCCGCGAGTCAGGCCAGCGTGTCCCTGAGACCGATGGGGCGATTATCCGCTGTGCCTTGGAAAGCCTGGCGATGAAGTATCGCCAAACGCTTACCTCGCTCGAAGAGTTGACCGGTGGCCGAATCGAAACGATCCACATCGTCGGCGGCGGGTCTCAGCATGAACTGTTGTGCCAAATGGCCGCTGATGCCTGCCAGCGTCCAGTCGTCGCCGGGCCGGTCGAGGCGACCGCCATCGGCAACCTCTTGATGCAAGCGGTCTCGGCTGGCGATTTCAGCTCGATCGCCGAGGCACGGCAGGTAGTGGTCGCCAGTTTCGATGTGAAACGTTACGAACCGACAACCCAGTGGAGCGTGTAGAGTTGGGGGTAGAGAGACGCGCTCACGCGTACGGACAGCTAAAAGCCAAGCACAAAGATCGATTTCATCTTGTCCTCTAGCCGCGACGTGACACGTCGCCGGTCGCGTAGTGAACTCAAGAGCTTTAGATTTACTCCGGCACCCCGGCGACGAAGTCTCGTCGCGGCTAGGAACAAAAGCAACTGAGTGACAACTTTGGATTTCTGATTTGGGATTTGACGCGCTCACGCGTACGAACAACTTTTCCCCGTAGATCTTAAACGTTACAAGAATTACTCACTCTAGCCAGAGGATTTTATTTCTGATGAAAGTAGGCATCGTCGGCATCGGTTTTATGGGCATGGTCCACTACCTCACGTATGAAAAACTACGTGGCGTGAAAGTTGGCGCCATTTGCGAAACAATTCAAAAGCGGCTCGATGGCGACTGGCGCGACATCAAAGGCAATTTTGGCCCGGCCGGCGCCAAAATGGATCTTTCCAAAGTCGACACCTACACCGACGTGGCCGAGATGTTCAAAGACCCGGCCATTGATGTGGTCGACATCACGCTGCCGCCAGGGCTGCATGCCGCGATTGCGATTCAGGCACTCAAGGCCGGCAAACACGTGTTTTGCGAAAAGCCAATGGCACTGACCACGGCCGATTGCCGTCGCATGGTAGCCGCCGCTGAAAAGGCCGACCGGCAGCTGATGATCGGCCATGTGTTGCCCTTCTTCCCGGAGTATGCCAAGGCCTATCAAATCATTCAAAGCGGCCGGTATGGCGAGCTATTGGGCGGCAGCTTCAAACGGGTGATCTCCGATCCGGCGTGGTTGCCGCATTACTACGACCCCGATCGGGTTGGCGGGCCGATGCTCGACTTGCATATTCACGATGCTCATTTCATCCGCCTGTTGTTTGGCATGCCGACGGCCGTTTCGAGTCAAGGCCGCATGCGGGGCGAAGTGGCCGAATATTGGAACACTCAGTTCCAGTTTGCCGATCGAGATCTAGCGGTCACCGCCACCAGCGGCGTGATTCGCCAGCAGGGCCGCTCGTTTACCCATGGGTTTGAGATCCATCTGGAACGGGCGACGCTGACCTTCGAGTTTGCGGTCGTGCAGGACGAGCCGCGGATGCTGATGCCGCTTTCGGTGATGGATGCCAAGGGGAAGGTCACCTGTCCAAAACTGGGCGATGGCGACCCGATGCAGGCATTTGCCGGCGAGTTGAAGGCAGTCGCCACGGCCATCCGCACCGGTGTCCCGTCGCCGATTCTAGCTTGTGATCTGGCCCGCGATGCGATTGTGCTGTGCCATAAGCAGACTCAATCAGTCGAGCGTGGCCGGCCGGTGAAGGTGTAGCGAATCGACACGAATTAGAAATCGGTTCGAGGCACCCCGGCGACGCGTCGTGAGCGCGGCTAGGGACTTCTCGATGTGGTGGTTGACGATCGTGTGAGCGTAGAGGTGAATCTTTACGAAGAGCGCAATTCGCGCTCCAATGCGTTTGCCATGATAATGTGCCCTAGCCGCGACGCGACGCGTCGCCGGGGTGCCTTGACGATGCGACGATCTACGTCGATTAGTAATCAGCGTCATTGATCGCTTCGCCGCCGTCAGGAGTCATCAAAGCGGTGTAGACACCATAGTCGACCGACTCTTTTAAAAATTGCACATGACCGTCGCAAAACGCGGCGATCACACCGCCAGGATGGCGCGAAGAGGGACGGGCATAGATGTCGTCAGGGCTGGGGCCTATGTCTTTTTCTTTTTCTGCATTAATCTTGATTGAAGAGCCGCCATAGGTGAAACATAGGGCCCATTGAGCAGGATTATAGTTAGGGCCAGAAGTTTCGAAACCAAGCCATTTATCAAGTCCGATATTTTCCGACAACATCAACGTCGTCGAAGTGCCGTCTCGGGCTGCAAGTTGAGACGCACTCAATTTAGGTGCCTCAGCGGGTGGAGCAGGAGGCTTAACATCCATAAACACTCCTTTGTTCGGATCATTGGTTGTTCCAAACTCTCCACCATTCGCACAATAGGACAACTTAGGCTCTGCCCCGTTGGCCGGATCGGAGGGACAAATCAGATAGCTGATTTGTGGGTCTGGCGTACCTCCCCCACTCCAGTCTTCATACAGGCTACTCCGTTCCATCTGTGGAAAGATGGGCACGACCCAAGACGCCGAATTGCCGCCAACGTTCTGCACAAACCCAGGATAACGTCGCCGTTTATTTTCCCATTGAATGGTGGCCAGCGCGAGTGATTTGAGATTGTTCTTACAGGTAGCCTGCCGTCCTGCTTCGCGGGCAAAGTTCACTGCCGGCAGCAGCAGACCGACCAACACGCCGATGATCGCAATCACGGTCAGCAGCTCGACCAGCGTGAAACCATCGCTTCCAGATTTGGGATTTGGGATTTGGGATTTGGGATTTACGCGCTCGCGCGTGTCTTGCCACTTTCCATGTTTGATGGTTTTCATCAGAGGTGCCTCCTGAACATAGGAACGCTTTTCTCGGTTCCGCGAGAAAGTACGAGATAGGCTCATGATTTATTCTCGCAAATCGACACGCTCTGTCTAGTTTTATTTTTTATTTCAGGGGGCTTTGCCTCGAAACCGCTTAAAGCCTGAAACGCAAGCGAAGGAATTTGGGGCTTTTTCGAGATCCGTATCCATTCCAGCTTCCGATTCCTTCGCTGGCGCTTCAGGCTTTAAATCAAACCACTTTGAACAATTTTGGGTGATTCCAAATTTCTCATGTTGAGCAGTAGCAGCGGTCGGTGACCGCTCGCGAAACCAGTCCAATTCACACGTTTCGCGCTTCGGCCACTGTTTTTAGCGTAAAATCGCAACTTCCCAAAACGCCGCTATAGTCCCGTGCAACTTGCACTAGTTGGCTTGTTGGGTTGCCTGCCGACGCAAGCGCCGCTGGGCTAGCCAGCCTGGGTCGACGACCGAAAGCGCCACGCGGTCTTCCAAGTTTGGCCGGAAGATTGTGAGCAACAGCACCGGCAGGTACCAGGCCATGAACAGGCCACCTCCGTACGGATGCCAAAACTGGACGCCAAGCATTACGACCGCGGTGCAGCTCATCAAGGTGCCTAGATTCTTTTGGGCAGGCCACATGGCGAAACTGGCGCACAGCCCGGCAAAGGCCGTGAGCACCGGCATGCGATAGACGCCGACATGATATTTCCAGAACCCGCCCAAGTCTTCTAGCAAGGGGGCGCGCCAGCCAAACATCAACTTCGCTTGAGCAACAAACATGCCCATGTCGCGCGAGGTGAGGGCCAATGAACCGACCAGCAGACCCAGAGTCAGCACCACGCCGGCAATAAATCGCAAACGTCCCCGTTGCCAATAAAACCCAATCCATAACGGCAGCAAGAAGGCAGGGAAATAGATCATCCCGATCGCCAAGCCCATCAACATCCCGGCCACCATCGGCCGGCGATAGCTTTCAACCGCCCAAATCAACAACGCGGCAGGCAACACGTGATAGACATGGCCAGTCCATTGGGCCGTATAGGGAAGCAGCAAATACAGGGTTGCCGCGGCAATTCCAGTCTTGATGTTGTCGAAGTGCCGATAGCCGATCAGCACCAGCGCCATCACAATGGCCAAGTGCGAGAGAATCGCCATCGTGCGGGCAGTGGCCGTGTTCACGCCGGTGCGATTCGTCTCCCTCGTCGAATGGTTTGCATCTTGTGGCGTGCTGTTGACTTCTTCCTCAATGATCGAATGGGTAGGAATACTGGGAATGAGCAGCAGCAACGAGAAGCCCGGCCCATAGGTCGCCAAACTTTCGTCGGCCACCCCGCTCTCTTGATGCAAAAAGAGTTCGCTGGCACGCTCGGCTGCCTGAAGGTCGGAGTTCGCCACGGGAGTGGTGACCACATTGGCCATCAAAAACACCAACAGCGACACGCCAAGAAACGTTTGGCCGCCGACGGACAAATTCGGTTCGAGCAGCGGCCGGCGAACCATCAGCGGATCGCCCAACAGTCGAAACAGAAACAGACCGCTGGTGGCAAATAGCCATGTGTAGCCCAATTGCTCGGCAAAGGCCGAATGATGTTCCGCGCCATAGTCAACAATCAGCAACCCTGGCGAAAGCAACATCAACCCCACTAGGTCGAAATTGCGCATCGCCCAAAAGCGGCTAAACTTAAAATAGAGCGCAATGGTCAACAGAGACGACAGGTAAACCCAAGTCGTCGGGTGGACGCGGTGGTATTGAAAAAGGATTTCGTGCACAGGGTGGGTCGCGAAAAAACAGGGAATCGAGTATGAAGGATAACCGCTTTAGGGCGTTTTACAAGCGTCTGGGCTACCAGAGCAGGAGGATTGCAAAGTCAACGGTTCTATAAAAACAGCGGTCGGTGACCGCTCGCGAAACAGGAAAACCTCGCTGTTTCGCGCTTCGACCACCGGTCGCTG
>JANQPJ010000255.1 GCA_028289525.1 Pirellulales bacterium | reverse complement strand
GGTAGCAGCGGTCGGTGACCGCTCGCGAAACACTCGTTTTTATCGTTGTATCTGAAAAACAGTGCTTTCTAGATCCTCATTTTTGGAACGACTGAATTTCGAAATCCGAAACAAATTCGAAATTCAAAACCGAAAATGACCAAAACGTGCCGGCATTCGTTGGTTTTGGAGATTCATCCTTTTAGCCTCACCTCTCTCGTAGCCTCGTTTCCCAAGCTCTGCTTGGGAACGCTTTGGAAGGAAGCTCTGCTTCTCAGGCATTTTTTACGTATTCCTCGATTATCGAGATGCGTTTCTCGAAGTGTCTTGAAGCAGAGCTTCGAAAATAGAGCGTTCCCAAGCAGAGCTTGGGAACGAGAGAAAAAACAACGGGTACTCTACTTTTAACCAATCGTTTCACACGACCGGATGCACTATAGTGGCCTCGACCACTTCGGACAATGGCCGATCGCTGGTGCTTAACAGCGACAACAACAGGCACGTGCTGCGCAAGGCATCGGGCATCGGGGTCCGTCCGGGGTGCCAAATCCACGAGCTTGTTCCGCCGCCCAACTGAGCGCCTTGGCGTTGCATCGCCGTGGCCATGGCGGCGCGCGACCCAGGGCTCCGCAGAACTTCAGCTCCAGCGCGAACCAAGTGTTCCACCAACGCTTCATCGGTCGACTCCTCAACCACCAAACGCGTTGACGCTGTTTGTGACAGTTGATACCCGGCCAGCAACAGGAATACCTGCTCGCTCGGCACGACCCGACCTTGCTCGTCAGAAAGCCGGAACTGTTCTCCATCGCCATCGATCCACACCATGGCATGAGGTTCCGCGCCAGTTCCTCCGGTGGCAGTGGCCTTGATAAACTGGCAAGCGGAATGAGGAGCAAGCTGTGTGAGATAACGCCACACCGACGGGCAACTGCAATCAATCGCGATTCGCAGTGGCCGTAAGGCGTGAAAATACGACCGAAGCGTGTCTAGATAGTGATGGTCGATTTGAATCCGGCGCGAGTGACCGCTCCGCCGGCCAGGCCGAGAAAGTTTTCGACCAGCAAGAGTTCGAATGGTTTTCAGCCCGGTGGACATCGACAATGGCTCGCCGCCAGGGCCCCAAAACTTCAAGCTCACGGTGCGAGCGCCGCCTGGGGCGTTGCCAACCAACAGGCCGCCACCGGCCGAAAGCCGCGCACAGGCCAACTGCAATGCCGGAGCGGTCGCCGGGCCAAGCTCGACCACGTTACAACCGCTGCTACGGAGTCCTTCAGCAGCCGCTTCCAGCAAGTCGGCCGCTTGACTCCGGCCATCAAAGGCAATCACCACTTCGGTTTGGTGCTCGCGCGTCGAACGACCTTCGGTCAGATAAAAGGCGAAAGCGGTCGCCAGTCGGTTGACGGTCGCGGGGTCCAACTGATTGATTTCAAGCCCTTGCACGCCCTCTTCAAAAAACAGCTCGTTTGGCGTCGGCTGCTGTCGCAAATTGTCCAGTTGCCGCACCCGTCGGGGCGACAGAGTGCCGGTTTCGCCACGATGGGGACAGTTGCGACAAGCCGGATAGAACTCGGCCAAACGGCCTAAGTGAATCGCACGGCTGATCGGCTGCGACTCGCCAGGGCAGCAGTATTGCGTGGCTGTTGGGGAAACGACGTTCAGCGCTAGCTCGGTCACAGGCTGCATCTCGTGCCAGAAAGTTGCCGACAGTAGGGCAGGGGGGCAGTACCCTACGAGATTGGCTCAAACAAGGCAAGACAGGCTTGAGCTTTATCCAGGGCCAGGCTGTACCCAGACTAGAGCAACTTACCTTTATCCACCTCGTCTAATTGTGTAAAGTCCGTGCTGATCCAAGGAGGGATTCACATGAGACCTTTATCACTCGATCTTCGTGA
>JANQPJ010000249.1 GCA_028289525.1 Pirellulales bacterium | reverse complement strand
TCACGACAGGCCGATGACGTTCGCCGAATTGGAAGATGCACCGATCGAAGTAGGCGATTTCAGGCCTATAAAAAGGGCCTGTAAAAAGGGGTCAGGTCTCTTTGATTCGGCAAGCCGGGCGATTGAACTGCTCCCCCCGTTCAATCAAAGAGACCTGACCCCTTTTAACGACTTGACCCCTTTTAACGACTTGACCCCTTTTAACGACTTGACCCCTTTTAACGACTCATGTTCGCCCTCAGCGCGCAAACCGCAAGGTCCGCTCGATTCTATTGTTCTATCCCCGATTTTATCGGTTTCGCGCTTCGACCACCGGTCGCTGTTTTTTTAAAAGATTACGACTTTGCAGTCCCTCTAGGTTCTTAGCAGGACTGCAAAGTCAATTTTTGTTGCGAAATAGTCATACAAGCACGACGCGCAAGCGAGTAAAATTCAAAGTTAGCCTGCAATTCCATCGCTGGCGCTTCAGGCTTTAAATTCACATGGATTGACAGCGAGTTGTCCCTAGCCGCGCTCACGACGCGTCGCCAGAAACCGCACAATGGCTCGCTTACTCCTTGTCATTCTGCTCGCAATCGGTCTAGTGGCCGATGCTCGCATCTGGGGCCTGTTGGGCAACACCGCTGGGCTGATCCTAGGTACCTGGGCCGTGGCCGTTCCCCTCGGAACCTTGGCGGCAGTATTGGTTACCAAAACCGATCTGGCTGGTCGCCCTTTGGCCGGAGGACTGCTCGTTGCCTCGCTCTTCATCCCCTTGCATCTTCAAGCCGCTGGCTGGCTGGCCGGCTTCGGGCTGCAAGGTTGGTTCATCCCCGCAGGCCACACGCCTTGGCTAGCTGGGTGGACCGGCGCGATTTGGATCCACGGACTCGCCTCGGTCGCCTGGGTCGCGGTCATCGTTGGCGCCGGCCTGCGGCTGGTCGAACGCGAGTTAGAAGAGGAAGCCCTGCTATCGGCCACGGCCGCGCAAGTTCTCTGGCGCGTAACGCTGCCTCGCAGTTGGCAAGCGATCGCCACGGCTTGCCTTTGGGTAGCCGTGCTTACGGCCGGCGAAATGACGGTAACCGATCTGTTACAAATTCGCACGCTGGCCGAGGAAATATACACCGGGTTTAGCTTGGGCGATTGGACTGGTGGTCAGGCATTGGGCTGGGGCCCCGGCGGGTTAATCATCACGGTGTTGGTGCTGTTGACGCTGGTTGCTTGCCGGAACCTAACGCCTAGCATGGCGACTCTGGCCAAGCCAGGCTTACGCTTGTCGTGCCAGCGAGGGCGGCGACTGGCCACGTTGGTGTTGGCGCTGATCGTGCTAGTTGTGGTCATGGTTCCGATCGCCAATTTAATGGTTCAGGCTGGCCTGACGGTCGAGCCCAGCGAAGCGGGGCCACAACGCTCGTGGTCGGTCTGGAAGATGGCCACACTGGTGACCGGTGTGCCTGGCCGTCATGCCAGCGAGCTGGGGTGGTCGCTGATGATCGCTTTGGCGGCATCAGCAGCGGCCACGTTCTTGGCCGCGTTGTTGGCCTGGCCGGCTCGACATGGCGACTGGCGAGCCATGCCGGCACTGTTTGCGACGGCTCTCGGGTTAGCGATTCCCGGCCCGGTGTTGGGCATCCTCATCATCGGAGCGCTCAATCGACCGGAGTTCGGCTTGTTGATCTGGCTCTACGACCGCACGATCTTTGCTCCCTGGCTGGCGCAAACCGTCAAGGCATTGCCGCTCGGCACGCTCGTGCTGTGGTATGCCTTGCGAACCGTCTCGCGCGAGACCCTGGATAGCGCCGCGAGCGAAGGGGCCTCACACTTGGTGCGGTTTGTACGAATCGCGTTGGCCGCGCGCATGCCGGCTCTGGGGGTCGTATGGCTGATCGGTTTCGTGCTGGCGTTTGGCGAACTGGGAGCGACGCTGTTGGTCAGCCCGCCTGGCATGACGACGCTGCCGGTTCGTATCTTTGGGCTGCTGCACTACGGCGTTCAAGACCAGCTAGCGGCCCTCTGCCTGGCGATCGTGGCCATGCTGGCCGGTAGCATCGGGTTAATCGGCCTGGCCTGGCGACGATTTCAGCAAGATCGGGGATCTGTTGGCCAAGATTCCGCTCGTGAGAACCGTGAGCAGGAACTACACTAAAGCATGACTACGAATCATCCGAAATTGCTCTAATTCGTTGTAGCCGTGAAAATGTCCGTGCCGAAAGACAGCCCTAGCCGCAACGCGACGCGTCGCCGGGACAGATGTTCCAGAGGTTACACGTCAACAAGAAACCGTTCTCGTAGGGCCCCGGCGACGCGTCGCGTCGCGGCTAGGGATTGGCTCGTAGGGGCAACTCTCCTGGTGGTTGGCATGCTGTCGACTTCGGCCAGTGCAGTCGAACAAGTTGCCTTCCAGCGCGACAACCAACAACACCATCTCGCTGGCAAGCTACTGGTCACGGCCTCCGATGGCGGCCTGTTGTTGCTCGCCCCGGATGGAGTGCTGTGGACCGTGCAGCCTGACGAGTTGACCGAACAGACCACGACGCCGGTTCCTTTCTCGCCACTCGATCGCGAGGCTCTAGCGCGCACGCTGCTCGCAAGTCTGCCTGACGGATTTGAGGTCGCTCACACAGCCCACTATCTGATTTGTTACAACACCTCGAAAGCCTATGCCAACTGGTGCGGCGGATTGTACGAACGGCTCTATCGGGCAAAGACCAACTTTTGGCGTCGCAAAGGGTTTGAGCTCCAAGAGCCGGAGATACCGTTGGTGGCTTTGGTGTTCGCCGATCGGGATTCATACCGGGCTTATGCCAAGGCCGAGTTAGGGCAGGCAGTCGACAACATCGTCGGTTATTACAGCCTGCGTACAAACCGGATTGCGATGTACGACCTGACAGGCGTCGAATCGTTGCGCCAGCCAGGCGACCGGCGCGGCAATCTACGCCAGATCAACGCCATGCTCTCGCGCCCCCAAGCAGCCCCCATGGTGGCCACGATTGTTCACGAGGCGACGCATCAAATTGCCTTCAACACAGGCTTGCATACGCGCTATGCCGACATCCCATTGTGGGTGAGCGAAGGCTTGGCTATCTATTTCGAAACCCCTGACCTGAGCAGCAGCCGGGGGTGGCGAGGGATTGGCGCCGTGAACCATTCGCGGCTGGCCACCTTTCAGCGCAATCGGGCCACGCGTCGTCCTGGCGCGCTGACCGGTTTGATTGCCAACGATCAGGCGATGCGCAACGTGCGGACCGGGCCGGACGCCTATGCCGAAGCCTGGGCCCTGACCTATTATCTGTTGCGCCGGCAACCCCAGGCCTATCTTGACTATCTGCAGATGCTAAGCGTCAAGCGGCCGCTGGTTTGGGACGTCGAGGCCGAGCGCATTCGCGAGTTCGAGGCCTATTTCGGCCCAATCGAACAAGTGGAAGCCGACATGCTGCGAGCGGTTGGACGTTTGCGCTAAGTGGCGTCCGAACGATTCGCCTGCGATTTCCTTGCTTTCGCCATGCCCTCCCCAGCACGATAGCGCACTACTTCATGATTGGGCATTGATTGATATGATTGATTTAAGAACGAATCTTCGCACATGTCAATTTTATCCTGATTTTCCGGCCTTCCGTTGAGTGGCCTAGATTCGTTATCTAGTCAACACTCAATAAAACCAGTAAAAGCAGCGCAGGAATCAGAGGTTTTGCGATCAAACTCAGATTTTGAAACTGGTTCCAATCTGGCCAACAGCCGACAATGAAGCCAGGGACCGTAGGTCATCGTATTCGCCTGCGGCCTGCTTTCGCCAACCCTTTCCTCTCATGGCTACCGTGTGATGCGCCATCTGATTTTTTGCCTACTGGGATTCATGGTGCTTTGTCCGGTCGCCATGGCCAAAGATATTTATGTCGACCATTTGCAAGGCGACGATCGCGCCAATGGGTTTTCCGAACGTGAGATCGATGTCCACAGCGGACCGGTCCGCACCATCGGCCAGGCACTTCGCATTGCCCAGCCTGGCGACCGAATTATCCTAGCAGCCCATGACCAGCCATATCGTGAAATGATCAGTCTGTCTGGTCCAAGACACCAGGGAACCGCCGATCGACCATTCACGATTTTGGGCAACGGGGCGGTGCTCGATGGCACGCGACCGGTCCCTGAATCCGCCTGGCAGCACGTTGAGGGCGACCGGTTTGCCTTCACGCCGCATCGTCTGCGTAGCCAATTACTCTATCTCGACGGCAAACCGGCCTTGCGCGGCCAGCCGGCCTCTGGCGACCCGGCCGACCTCCAGGCAGACCACTGGATGCTATGGAATCGGCAGGTTCACTTTCGCGGAGACGGTAAAAAGATCCCCGCTGAATATGATTTGCGAGCTACTGCTTTCCAAACTGGAATCACCTTGTACCACGTGCGCCACGTGCGGATTGTGGATTTGGTGGTGCAAGGTTTCACGCTCGACGGGATCAACGCCCACGATGGGGTTGCCCATTGCACACTCTCTGGCGTCACCAGTCGTGGCAACGGGCGTAGCGGCATCAGCATCGGCGGTTCGTCGCGCGTGGTGCTCAAAGACTGCTTGGTCGGCGACAATGGTCAGGCACAAGTGCGCACGACAGGGTTTTGCATGGCCATGCTTCACCGCAGCCAAATTGTCGACAACACAGCGCCTGCATTCGACGTCGCGGGGGGACGGCTGTTTGTCGATGGCCGCCTTGAACGCGATGATGACTAGAGCGCATTTCAAAACCAGTAAAAGTAACGCAGGATCGTGGAATTTCGCCACCAAATCCAGGTTTTGAAACTGGCTCTAGTAGACGATGCCATTTGTTTTTGTGGGGCCCCGGCGACGCGTCGCGTCGCGGCTAGGGGCAAACAGAAGCTTGCAACCCTTAAATTCGAATATCGTCTACTAGTTATTTGCACAACACGCTTCGCTGCCCTTCACTTGATTCCAGGGCATCTTGGCAATCAGCAGGCCCATGCCACACCAATCAGTAATCCCTGCAAACATCAGCCCCGCACCGACAAACGCTGAAGCTCCCGCCCAGTAGGGATGCACGAAGATGGCCAGTAGCGCCGAACTGAACACAAGAAATCCCGCCGCAATCCGAACCTGACGTTCCAGCGACATTGCTTTCTTACCTCGAACAACGGGAAGCCCGGCTGCGACCCACGCCTCGGTTCCGCCTTCGACAATGATGACGTTTGTAAATCCTGCGTCGACACACTTCCTCTGAGCCGTTGCACCACGAGCGCCACTTTTACAGATGAGATACAGCGGCTCATCAGATTGCCCACTGCGAGCGGCCATCATGGCCTGTACGTCAAGGCGGTCGAGCGGGACATTTTGGGCTGCCCCGACGTGCACTTCGCGAAATTCAAGCGGAGTGCGAACATCAACCAGGTCGAGCGAGCCTGCCATGACCAGTTGGGCCAAATCATGAACGCGGATCGTTTTCTCGGTCATTGCTCATCCTTCTGTCGTTCTATCTCCGATTCATTCATGCCAAGAGCCGGCTTTCGATGCAGTTCACAACGGGGTATCGAAGACTCCGTGTTGCCTGAGATGCCTGTCAGGGAACGTTCTGCTTGCGATCGACGAGCCAAATTAGGAATCGCAAAGCAGCCGCCACGCACACAAACATGACGCAAAACGTCAGCACGTGCATCAAGATGTAATTCGGTGCCGTGGGGATCGCTTCGCCGGTCAACCAATCGATTTTTGCAAGCATAACGTCGTGCAACATGTGGACAAAAAAGGGGACGCGACTCGCCATAGGAGTCGGTCCCCTTTCCAGTCGGGCCGACTGGATTCGAACCAGCGACCTTTTGACCCCCAGTCAAACGCGCTACCAGCCTGCGCCACGGCCCGAGTCATTTGTGGTTGGTTCGCCTGCCCGCTAAATAAGCGACAGGCGAATGCCAGTCAATTCAGGCTTGTTTGCTACTTCCAAACGAGTCTGAACCGCTAAAACGAATATTCACTATCGCATATCAATCGTTCAATTTCAATGGCTGCTTTTTCTTCAAAAGACAACTTTGCAGCCCTCCCCAGGCATCATACTGGCCTGCTTTAAACTGGTTCCCAAGCAGAGCTTGGGAACGAGAGAAATTCAGCCGTTTCGCGAGCGGTCACCGACCGCTGTTTTTTCAAAAAAAACGACTTTGCAATCGTCCTGAGCATCAGACTGGACTGCTTTTTAATTCCGTCCAGGCATGCTACAGTCGTACGACCCGCGTTTTGACTACACGACGGGGCTCGGTTCACACGATCATCGCCCCCAAAGCGTTGGTCTGTTACCCATTTGGAGAATTCGCTCTTGCCACAATTTGCCGACTTGCTGGCCCAGGCGGTGCAGCAGAAAAAAACCCCCGTATTGGTAGGGCTCGATCCACGCTACGCCCAACTTCCTGCTGGACTCCAAACTGCTGCTGGGCCGACGGACTGGCAAGGTCAGGCGGCCGCGTATGCCAAGTTTTGCCGGGGAGTGATCGACGTGGTGGCCCCGCTGGTGCCGGCCGTGAAACCACAAGCCGCATTTTTTGAACAGTTGGGCCCTCCTGGCTTGGCCGCCCTGGCCGAAGTGATTCGCGATGCCCGAAATGCCGGTTTGTTGGTCGTGCTCGATGGCAAACGGGGCGACATCGGCTCGACGGCCGCGGCCTATGCGGATGCCTATCTCGGCGCAAAAGGCCAGTCGCCTTGGGGGGCCGACGCCTTGACGGTCAATCCCTATCTGGGCGACGACAGCTTGACTCCTTTTGTCGATACGGCCGTGGCTCGCGACGCCGGGATCTTTGTGCTGGTCAAAACTTCAAATCCCGGTGGCAAGACGTTCCAAGACTTACTTTGCCCGGAACGACCGCTGTACCAGCACGTGGCCCAGCTTGTCGAACAGCTCGGCGAAACAAGCCTGGCCCAGTGTGGCTACCATGCGATTGGCGCCGTGGTCGGGGCGACTTATCCAGAACAACTGGCCGAACTACGGGCAGCAATGCGCCGTAGTTGGTTCTTGGTGCCTGGCTTTGGAGCCCAGGGCGGAACTGCCGCCGGTGTAGCGCCGGCCTTTGACTCCCGGGGCCTGGGGGCGATTGTGAACAATTCTCGCGGCATTATTTTCGCCCATGCCCGCCTAGAATATGCCCAATCGTTTGGCGATGCTCGCTGGCAACAGGCCGTCGAAGCGGCCACCATCACGATGATCGAGGCCCTGCGTGCCGATACGCCTGCCGGTCAGCTTTAAAAATTCTCTCCCCCCTGGCTCTTGTCCCAGGAGAACTGCAAAGTCGCCTTTTTCAAAGAAACAGCGACCGGTGGTCGCTCGCGAAACAGGAAAATCTAGCCGTTTCGCGCTTTGGCCGCCGGCCACTGCTATCCTCTAGAGCAAATTACCAAAATGCGTGGTGATGTTTCGTCGAGAAATCCTGGTGAAGACTAGGTGTCGTTCGCCACAGTAAAAAGCAACTTGCTTAAACTGGTTCCCAAGCTCTGCTTGGGAACGAGAGAATTCTATGACACGGGCTGAAACGACCACCATCCGTTACCGCACTCCTCGCCCGGCCTTCGTTGACTGTCGGAGGTTTGGGTCTAAAATGAAGTAGATGTTCACGCCAGATGACATTTTCAAGAGGCTCGCCTGACCGCCTCTCGTCAGTTTCTCTCCGCAATTTGACCCCGGAACTCTTGCCCGATGGCCGCTCGCTTTTTGACTGCTTTGCCGGTCTACAACGAAATTCGTTACGTCGATCAGGTCATCAATCAAGTCTTGCAGTTTAGCCCCAAGGTACTCGTGGTCGACGATGGTTCGACTGATGGAACCTCGGAGTTGCTGGCCCGGCGCGACGACATTCAGGTAGTCCACCACCCGAAAAATCGTGGTTATGGGGCAGCCTTGCAAACGGCGTTCGACCATGCCATTCAGGCAGAGTATGAAGTTCTGGTCACGATCGACTGCGATGGGCAACACGAACCCCAACGGATTCCAGAGTTTGTGGCCGCCAGCCGACAGGCCGATCTCGTCTCGGGGAGTCGTTATCTCCAAACATTTGCTGGCGACACGCCTCCGCCAGCCGACCGACAAGCGATCAATCAAGAATTAACCCAGATTTTAAACCAACGTCTTGGCCTTGCGTTGACTGACGCGTTTTGTGGGTTTAAGGCCTATCGCACATCGGCCCTACGGCGCTTGCAGATTTCTGAACCAGGCTATGCCATGCCGCTCGAAGTTTGGGTCCAGGCTGCCCAACTCAAACTGCGCATCGAAGAGCTGGCCGTGCCGTTGGTCTATCTCGACCTTGAGCGCAGTTTTGGGGGAGCGTTGGACAATGCCGACACCCGCTTGGCCCACTACCAAGCGGTGCTCGAACGGTGCCTGGCTCGGCTTCCTAGGTCCAAGCCTGCGGTGGTCTGTTGCGATGGAAACGTGACGCCATGTTAATGTCCGATCTGATTCAACACCGACGGGTTCGCGCTCCTCAAGAGCACGGCCAAGTTTTTCTCGATCCGCCCTGGTCGCTGGTTGGCCAGACGTTGGCCGCCAACCGGCAACAACTTGCCCAGGCCGATTGCGACTTTGGCGGGCGTAGCCATGCCGAGTTGAGTCGGCTCGCCCGTCATGAACTGCTCACACGCTCAGTGGCCTACACGAAGCGCTATCGCGACGTCGCTTGGCCCACCACGCCGCCGGACGCCGGTTCTGCCATTTTGCTGGCTGGCCATCAGCCTGAGCTGTTTCACCCTGGGGTCTGGTTCAAAAATTTTGCCTTAGGTGCCCTTGCCCGGCAACACGGCGCGCTGGCCGTCAACCTGCAGATCGACAGCGATAAGGTCAAATCAACCACCATTCGTGTTCCTGGCGGTTCGCTGCGGGAGCCAACGGTCGAGTCGCTGGCTTTTGACGCTCCAGGTCCAGCAGTCGCCTACGAAGAACGGGCGATTCGCGATCCCGAGCTGTTCGCCAGTTTCGGGCGTCGGGTTACCGAGACAATTGCCCCGTTGGTTGCCAATCCGGTGGTGCAAGAGCTATGGCCAGCGGTGCTCGAACGACAACAGGCCGACGAGCGGCTAGCTAGCTGCTTGGCCCAATCGCGACACCAGCTCGAAGGGCGCTGGGGCAACCAAACGCTCGAATTGCCCCAAAGCGAAGTCTGTCAAACCGAAGCGTTTGCTTGGTTCACGGCTCACCTGCTCGCCCATTTGCCCAGGTTTTGGGAAATTCATAACGCGGCGTTGGCCGAATATCGCATGGTGCACCGTTTGCGCAACGCGGCCCAACCACTGCCTGATTTGGCGGCCGCAGACGATTGGCTCGAGGCCCCGCTGTGGGTTTGGACCGAGTCAGACCCTCAACGACGTGCTCTTTATGTGCGCGAGCATGCCGATCGTGTCGTGTTGACCAATCGGGCCGGCTGGGAAACGCAGCTTACGCTCACGGCCGATGGCTTGGCCGACATGGCCGTCGAACAACTTCTTGAGTTGGGGCGCCAGGGCATCAAGCTGCGCACTCGGGCATTGACCACCACGATGTTTGCCAGGGTGTTGCTCGGCGATTTGTTTTTACACGGCATTGGCGGAGCCAAATATGACCAGTTGACCGACACCTTGATTCACCGTTTCTTGGGTCTCAAGGCCCCTTGCTATTTGACCGTATCAGCCACCATGTTGTTGCAGCAGACAACGGCCGCTGACGTCGAACCGGATGCCCGGCAAATCAAACGGCGGTTGCGCGAATTCGAGTTCCATGGTGAACGCTTTGTCGATCCTGAACAGCTTGCAGCGGCCAACGACGCCCAGGCAGCGAGCTTGGCCATCGAGCGCAAACGACATTGGATCGCCACACCCAAGACCCCCCAGAACGCGCGTTCTCGCCATCTTGAAATCGTGGCGGCAAACCGCACCTTGCAACAGTGGCTGGCCACACGGCGTGCGGAGCTGAACGCCCAGTATGAAGAAATTGGCCGAGAAACACGTCGTGCAAAGATTCTTCGAGCGCGCGACTACGCGTTTTGTTTACATTCTTTAGAAACTTTGCCAGACTTAATACTAGAATTGCTCGCCGCAAACTCTTAGGCTATGGGGCATTGTCGGATCCGTCGGCCTGACAGAAGGAACGCGCGTCGATGAGCACCACTCCCCCCTTCCGCAAACTGCCGGTGCCTGGCACAACCGCCCAGCCTGGCGAGACGGCCTCGTCATTGCCTGCCGCTCGGGGTGTATCAGGGGCGGCCGATTGCGGCCTGCCTGCTGAATGTGCAGAGCAGGCAGTACAAATCTCGCGCGCCAATGCCGGCGATCATGTGTTGATTCATCAGCTGTTGTTGGCCGTTCACCAAAGTCCATCTCGCGAAGAGTTCCAGGCATCGCTGGACGACCCTTATTATGAGACCGGCGACCGGTTGCTCGTGAGGCATGCAAGGCGAATTGTTTCCCACGTGCATCTCACCAAACGGGTAATGCGGTTTGGCGAAATCCAATTTCCAATCGCCGAAGTGCAATGGCTGGCGACTCTGCCGGAATATCGGGGCGCAGGCTACGCGCGACGCCTGATGGAAGCTGCCGACGCCCAGATGCCTACCGAAGGAGCCGTGGTTGGCATGTTGCGTACCGACAAGCCTCGGCTATTTAAGCCGTTGGGTTGGGTCGAGTGTGGGCGACCACGTTGTTTGCGCATTGATGCCCGGCATCTGCGCGCCTCGCTCGACGAACGGCTTGGCCTGTCACGGCGTCGCCGCGGTCAACTCTCCACGCGCATGTGGCGACACGTCGAACTCCCTAGTCTGATGCGGTTATACGAGCAAGGCAACCAGCAGGCTTATGGTCCACTCGCGCGGTCCGAGCCGTATTGGCGCTGGCTGATCAGCCGCCAGGGTTATGGGCAAATCATCGTGGCGATTCGCGGCGATGACACGCTGGAGTTTGGCGAACAGGCTCCAGACATTGTCGGTTATGTGGTCACTCGAAACGATCAAATCGTCGAGCTTTATGCCTTGGGCGATCACCCCACGATTGTTGGCCAGTTGCTGTCCCGGGCATGCCGCGAAGCCATCGAACGTGACCACCACAGCCTGCTGATTTTTGCGCCACCGACCGGCAACATGACCGCGGCGATTGAAGAGGCCGGCGCCACGGTGAGTGACAAGCCTGGTCCGATTGGCGACATGGTGATGGCCAAGATTCTCGATCCTCAGGAGTTTGTCCACCGGCTATATCCCGAACTATACCGTCGCGCCAAGTGTATGGATCTTGCCCGACCGTTCGAGTTTTCCGTCCGCGTGGATGATCAGGCCATGCGATTTTCCCTGACTCGCCGAAGCTCTAAGCTAGCGCCAATCGACCAGACCGAAGTCGATCTCCAGGTTGATTGCGCCGCGTGGAGCCAGCTATTGCTCGGCTTGCTCGATTTGTCTGATCCCCAAACTCTTGGAGTTGAAATCAAAACTCCATCGCTTGCCCAAACTCTAATCGGCCTGTTTCCCCAACTCGCCTTCTGCCGGCCGCCATTCGATTCGCTGCAGGCCTAAACTTTGTTTCAATTTCAGTCGTTCCAAATTTCCGATGTTGATCGGTAGCAGCGGTCGGTGACCGCTCGCGAAACACTTGTTTTTATCGTTGTATCTGAAAAACAGTGCTTT
>JANQPJ010000248.1 GCA_028289525.1 Pirellulales bacterium | reverse complement strand
CGCAAGCGAGGGAAGAGGTTCCACTCAAGTTCCCTCGCTTGCGCGTCGGGCTTGTATTTGAGTGGTTTTCAAAACACCAGAAATATTTGCCGCACACAGAAAAATCCACGCCAGCAACTCCGAACGCCTTTTGAAACACGTTCTCAATTCGGCTTCGACCTTTTTTCGTGCGAGCCGAGCTGTGTAATGTGGGGCCGGTCGCGCGAGCCGTCAATTCAAGCCTGAAACGAGGGGCGAAGGAATTCTTAAGCAAAGGTGAATTCCGCTTCAATCGAGAGTTACCAAACCAGTTCTAAGCCTGCCGTGACCCCATGGTAGAAGGGGCTGCCGGTGGAGTTGATTTGACCAGGGCTGGCGAACTGCTCGATGGCCAGCGCCACGCCGTCGATCCAGAGCACCTGATAGCCGCCGGTCAAATAGCAGTGCCGGGAAACTTGCAATTTGGCCACCATGTCGAACTCCACCAGCACCGAGGTGCGATCCTCGGTTTGGCGACCAGTCAAGTCGCCGCTTTGTCGGCGAACGATTTGGTTGTTATAAACACCGGCCTTTGCCGTGCTGTCGACGGTCAGGCAACCGCCTTGATCGAACAGGCTGCGTTCGGCGCCAATCTGAAAACCGGCCAGACTGTTAAAAGTGGTCACACTTTGGTTCACGCTGCCGAGATTGCCTTGGCCGGTGATCGAAGCCAGTTCGTCAAGTTCGACAAAGCGAAAACCGGCGAATAGATTTGTCCAACAATCCCAATTGTAAGAGGTTTTGAGTTCGATGCTTTGCAATTGCGAAACATAACGGGCATTGGCCGTGCCGGTACCGATGTTGCTGCCTAGCACCGTCAGGTCGCCGCCAAATGAGCCGTCAAACACCCAATCGCGAATCGCGAAGTACTCGATCTCAAAATCGAGGCCACAATCGTTGGTCCGCCCGAACGAGGTCCGCCAGCCGGCCCCCCAATCGAC
Organism: Pirellulales bacterium; assembly: GCA_028289525.1. GTDB lineage: Bacteria > Planctomycetota > Planctomycetia > Pirellulales > JAGQOS01 > JANQPJ01. The sequence continues at coordinate 5,947 of JANQPJ010000248.1, read as the reverse complement.
CGCCGCATCCCAAGCGGAAAAGAACAGACCTTCGATACAGTTGCATTCGATTAGCCGCTCCTGGCCTTGTGGCCGTGAACGATGCAGCGTTAAAGCTTCAATCCCGGCTGTCCAACGGCATGGGCTGGTTCGACACGGCAGGTCGCACTGCACTCCAGTTCCACATTGTCCATCTAGGCTGCAACTGCTGCAGGCAGACGAATCGCCTATGGCCGGTTCGACCTCATCTGGTTCTTGAAAGCCAATCTTGCGTGCCTGTAGCCCTTGGATGCCTGTCGCAGGCGTCGGGAAACTGGGCGGAAACGTTCCCTTTTCGACTGGCGGCACGAGCACGGCGGTGTCTGGCTCGCTGTTTGCCGGTTCGTTGATGTTGCCCAACGGTCTCGGCTGAATGCCGGCTGCCGAGGTCCAGGCGTCGATCAGCGACGGACCCAGTTGCTTCGCGCCATCGGCATGACCAACCGGCTGGCTTGTGTAGGAACCGGTTGTCTTGTGCACGGAACGCCAGACGATTCCAGTGCCTGAGTTCGCATCGTCTACCGATGCGACAGGTTCGTCGGCAACCAGCTGTTGCTCAGCCGGTGTCGACGAACCTGCCGCGCGCCACCGTGAGGCCGACGAGACTCCCTGGGTCACGGAGTCTCGCGGCATGAAACCGGTCGCCGCCGTAGGACGCACGATCGCGCGAGCAGGCGCCACGGCCGAGATAGGCTGTGCCGACCCACTGGCACCGACCGGTTGTTGGTAACTGGCGCTGGCTCCAGGCGCCTGAGGCCAAGGCGTGACCACAGGCTCCCCGAACGCCAGGGGCGCAATTCCCATAGGGGCCGGCGTCGGGTCGACCAACTCGACCACTGGACCAGCCGGCTCGATTCCCAGAGCCGCCAGCGCACCGATCAGGCCAAAGGCCACGACTGGCAAACTCATTCGCAACATGCAGTATTTCATGGAAGCCGTGGAAAGTTGAGTGTGGAAAGTGGAAAGATTCCAATGACGGTTCCCTAAAGCGAGTTGCTTTTTACCATCGCGGACGCACCCTAGTTTTCGCCAGGATTTCTCGACGAAACCTCAACACGCATTTTGGTAATTTGCTTTAGTTGGGGATTGCGTAGCCGACCGTTACGAAGTTCAACAACACGTTGCCTAACAGCTCGGAACCGGTGTATTGCAACATCACCAAATCGTCCGGCTGGATTGCAATCCGTTCACGCTGGTCGTTTAAGGCGACCTTGAGGTTGACATAGATTTTCACTTGTTCACCCGACGGCAAGGTGCGCAAAATCAGCACTCTGGAAGGCGGGATGATGTTGCCTGGCCCGTTCCGAAAGTTCGAGGCCATCGCATTCTGGCCAGCCGGCCCGGCGACTTTCCCGTTGGCCGTGGCAATGGCAGCCAACACATCGAGGTCGTGATCGCGGGGCAAGGCATACTTGCCGCCTTCGAGCAGACCGCCGGTGTAGAAAAATTCGGTTTCGCGTGATTCGATATAGACCACATCACCAGCTTGCAGCACCACGTCTTCGCGTCCAAAGGGGGCCGGTTGGCCGGGGTGAAGCCGCAAGGGAATGCGAATCAACTCAGTGCCGCTGTCGGTGGTTTTGATCAGTGTTTCCGGCGACGCCCCGGCTTGAAGCTGCTCGGCCTCGCTTGGCCATTGCATGCCAGGCGTGCGGTTTCGTAGTACCCAAACTTCGTTGCGGCCGTCGATGCCAGGCAGGCCACCGGTTTGCGCCAGGGCATGCAACACGTCGTTCTCATAGGCCGGCAACTCAAGCACGTGCGCTGAACCACGTCGTGACACGATCGTGGTATCGCGACGAATCAGCGCCGGATTGGGACCGCCAGTATCTTCGCGAATCACCATGACGCGTACCGTGCGTGGCCGAATCAGGGTTACAGTGATCAGCCCGGAATCGGCTTTCAACACTTTTTTGTTCTCGACATACTCGTGGCGAATTGCGGCAGCGGCTTCGCTCAAGGTCATGCCTTGTACAGACAACGGAGCAATCAACGGCAACGCCACGGTGCCGTCGTGTTGCACGTGGACCGGATGGCCAACGGCCGCTTGCGTTAAAATTTGATCGGCCGCCGCACCGGTGCCTGGCAGCAGTTCGTACGGCGGTGGCTCGAGATTTTTGGTCTTCTCGTCGACGGTGCCCAAAATCGTGGGAATATGAATTCCTAGCACGTCGCCGGCCCCGATACGGAATTGGTCAGGCGGAGTTTGACGCAACAGGGTGAAGTCGATCGGCTCGGTGCCGTTCTTGCACGGGGCCAGCCACTGCTGGGGAAGCCGGCGCGCAGGGACTGCCTGATAGGTCGACATGACGCAACCGCTGCTCATCAGACTGGCCACCGTAATTAGCAACACGCTCCAATAACGGTACCGTCGGTTGCTCAAAAATTTTGCCATCATCCCACCCTATGGATTTCTGATTTCTGATTTGGAATTTGGGATTTTACGCGCTAGCGCGCAGTGGTCGGTTGCTCGTAGCTCACGGTGCGCGCGACGCTGGGAGCTTGGCGAGCGGTGTTGGGCCATGTGGAGAAGCTGGCTGCCGCCTTCCAACCGCCTAACGGGGCCGGTGGAACAAACGGGCTGACTCCTTCAGGCGTCGGCGGTGCGCTAGGCAATGAACCGGTCGGTTGGTTGACTGCTGGTGTTTCGATCGCAGGCTTCACCGGAACCGGTGGAGTTGCGAGCAGCGGCGCGGTGGCGCTCACCGGTTGGACCACCGGCGAAACCGGCTGTGTGGAACTGGCCAAGGGCGAAGAGATGATCTCACTGGCCGGGATGACCTCTTCCGCCGGCACTTGGCAATCGTAACACTCGTGTGGTTCAAACGGCGAAGTAGGAATCGTGGTGAATTGATGGACCCCGTTGTGATGCGCGGCGATGGCGCCCTGCTGGAAGCCCTCGTACCAGGTAGCGATTTCATGGGCTCCCTGGGCATTCTGATATTTGAACGACCAATAGGTCTGAGGCGGCATCAACGGCGGTTCGCCCTGGCCGCCTTGTGCCACGTCATAGTAGCCGGCTTTCCAACCACGTTGGAAATGTTTGGCCATTCGACCCTTGTGAGGGACGTCCGGGGCCGTTTTGTAGGCTCGAGCGGCTTGACGTTTGGTCAGATAGCGGTTTTGGGCTTCCTGGAAATGAGAACAGCCGCTGGCCAAGGTAACCAGAACCACCCAAATCCACGTTGTTTTTGCGAAGCTGAACACGTGATGGCCTTCCTGTGCCTTATAAACGTTCTAGAGCAAATTACCAAAATGCGTGGTGATGTTTCGTCCGAAAACCTCGGCGAAAACTAGGTGTCGTCCGCCACAGTAAAAAGCAACTTGCTTTAATCCGGAGAACGGAGTTTTCCGTGCCAATCATATCGACCAGTACATTCGCTACGCTCCGCATTATTGCTCCGACCGGTCAAACCTTATTCATTCATCCTATTTTGACACGCAGTGCTAGCACGGCGTTTTGCTCTGCTAGAGCGAGTCGCTCTTGACCGTAGCGGACGACACCTAGTTTTCGCCGAGGTTTTCGGACGAAATACGACTACGAATGATCCGAAATTGCTCTAGAAAGCAGTTGAATGACAGCTTGGGAACGAGAGAAAAGCAGGATTGCTGAATTCCAAGTTGTAAGCGGATCATTCACAACTCGTAGTTCTCTTTTCTCGTGCTAACCTGTTGCTCCCAAGCTCTGCTTGGGAACGAGAGAAACAGACATGAAAAGAGGAGCTAAAGCGCTACATGGCTAGTCGCTGGCCACTTGCCACAGCACGCCTTCGCCGGTTCCGTCACCACGGAACCACACTAAGCGGTTGGCCTGATTGCGGTTTAAACACTTGATCGTGTCGTGCAAGCGGCGTTTGGGATCGATCTCTTCGCGCGGAGGCAACGGATCGTCAATCCGCGCTGGCCACGATTCCTCTTCGAACGCCGAAAGAATCGTCTCCTGGTTGGCCGCTGGCCATCGAAACCGCTTGACCATCCTCTTCCCAAGCCAAAGTTCATGGCGTTGGTGATCCCAGACAGGCTGTAAAGACTTGCCGTTGGCAGTCTGGCCGTTCTGATGCGCGTGCTCGGTCCAGCAGGATGGGCTGCACGAAGCTTCCAGTGCCTGTTGATCCGCTTCGAGAACACTCCCAATCACTTGGCAGGCATAAGCAACCCCGGCAGGCGTGAGCACAAAACTCGTGTTCAAAGTGAACGAGAGATTGCCTGCGGTGCCAAACGTGCGGCGAGGGTCACTCGTCTGAGTCGTCTCTTCGGCCTGCTCCACGTAGCCCATACAGACCAGCCAACGCAGGTCGGTGGCCGACGCCCCGAGCGATTCCAACAGCCGAATCTCGACCGCCAAGTCCCAACAACCGTATGGTGTTGCCTCGGCATAACAATACGCTTTGAACAATTCGGCCAGCGCCAGTTGCAGTGAGTGTGGAGGCTGCTTGACCGGCCAAGACCGGTTATCCGCCACCGCAGGTTGATCAATGGATGATGCCATCAATTCGGTCTGATAAGAAATGGGGCGACCGCACTACCTAGAAGAAAGGGTAGCTCAATCTATCAGCACATCATGATGATCGCAACCTTTTTTGCCACCATTGGGGATGAAGTTGCGCGCGCCGTGACAAACGCTTGGCACCAAGCAGGGTCTTCACACCATTCGCGCAGTGTTTATCCATCAAGCAACGCGTGCAGCGCCGGCTCAAGACTTGGATGTTGAAACTGGTAGTCTGACTGTTCCAATTGTTGCGGCAACACACGCGTGCTGGAGAGCAACAACTCCTCGCCCATTTCCCCAAGTAGCAAACGGACCATCAGCGCAGGCATCGGAAACCATGTTGGACGGCGGAGCACGCGCCCCAGGGCTTGGGTGAATTCCAGATTCGTAACATGGCCAGGCGCAACGGCATTGATCGAACCGTGGAGCGACTCGCAGGCGATGGCGTGTTGGACGATGCCGGTCAGGTCGGGCAGGGTAACCCAACTCCAATACTGCTGGCCGCTGCCGACTCGACCGCCAAGCCCTAGCCGGAAGGGTGTTAACATTTTGGCCAGCGCTCCTCCTTGAGGACTGAGCACCACGCCGATCCGCAGCCGAACCACGCGAATTCCCACCTCGGCAGCCGGCTCGCTGGCTGCTTCCCAAGCTTGGCAAACCTGGGAGAGAAACCCGGTACCCGGCGCACTGGTTTCGGCCAACTGCTCGTCCCCACGGTCGCCATAATAGCCGATCGCTGCGGCACAAACGAGCACCTTGGGCGGCTTGGCCAGACTGGCTAGGGTCGTGGCCAGCAGCTCGGTTCCCTGCACGCGGCTGTCGCGAATCCGTGCTTTTTTGGCCTGATTCCAACGTCCTGTGGCAATGTTTTCGCCAGCCAGATGGACCACCGCGTCGACCGCTTCGAGCCGCTCGCGGTCGATCGTCTGTTGGTCAATATCCCAGGCAATCTCCTGCTCACTGGCCGCCTGCCTGACGAGTGGAATGACTTGATCGCCCTGGCTGCGAAGCCTTGCGGCCACGGCTTGCCCCACCAAGCCTGACGCCCCTGATAGACAAACTTGCATGTTGTGCTCCGTCTACTCGCCGAGGATTTTGACCAGCAACCGTTTCCGGCGTCGCCCATCGAACTCGTAATAAAAGATGTGTTCCCAGGGCCCCAGGTGGAGCCGGCCTTCGGTAATCGCCACCACCACTTCGCGGCCCATGACTTGACGTTTGTGGTGCGCGTCGGCGTTGTCTTCGCCAGTCCGATTATGGTGATAACGCTCAGGCGAAGGGTCGAAGGGGGCCAACTCCTCAAGCCACTGATCGTAATCACGATGCAAGCCTGGCTCATGATCGTTGATGAAGACGCTGGCCGTGATGTGCATGGCGTTCACCAGCACGATGCCTTCTTGGACTCCGCTCGTGGCGACCAGCTGCTCGACTTGGTCGTGG
>JANQPJ010000242.1 GCA_028289525.1 Pirellulales bacterium | reverse complement strand
CCCCTAGAGCAATTTCGGATCATTCGTAGTCGTATTTCGTCCGAAAACCTCGGCGAAAACTAGGTGTCGTCCGCTACGGTAAAGAGCGACTCGCTCTAGCCGCGACGAGACCTCGTCGCCGGGAAGCATCAGAGACCTGTGTTTTGGAGATAAAACCAATGTTCAAGAGTTCGGCGCTCCCTTATTGGCTTTCGGCAGCGGTGGTCGTTGTGGCCGCTTTTGGCGCGTGGCGAGTTTGGAATACCCAATTTTCTCACGGCAACGAAGCCTCGCTGACCGTGGGTATTTCGCCAGACGAACTGGCCGAGCGCGAGCCGATCACTGAGTTCACGCTCGACGAGCGAAATGGCCAAACGTTCGACTCGCGCGCGATGGCTGGTCAGGTTTGGGTCGTGAGCTATTTTTTCAGCAATTGTCCCGGTTCGTGCTTGAAGCTCAACCAATCGCTGGCCAAGTTGCAAGAGGAGCCCAGCCTGGCCGGCGTCAAATTTCTCAGCATTACCTGCGACCCCGAGAACGACACGCCCGAGGTGCTCCGGGAATATGCCGACCGTTTTGGGGCGGTGGCCGACCGTTGGTTTTTTTGCACCGGCGATTTTGCTTACCTGAAGCGGATTGGGCAGGACGTGTTGAAATTGTCGGTCTCCAAGCAGCAGCATTCCGATCGAGCGGTGGTGATCGATCGCACCGGAATGGTGCGGGGGCGGTTCATGGTGACCGATCCGAATCAGTATGCACTTTTGGAGCGTTCGCTGGCCAGTTGTTTGGTCGAAGCGGGGGATGGCGCCGAATAAGATGTTTGCTTGGCTATTGTTTGCGGCCCATCCGTTGGCCCATCTCAACGCGTTGCTCAACGCCACGGCGACCGTGTTATTGATCGTCGGCTACTGGTACATTCGCCAGGGTCGTATCGTGGCCCATCGGCGCGCGATGCTGGCCGCGTTTGGGGTCTCGATCGCGTTCTTAATCAGCTACTTGGCCTACCACGTGTGGCCGGTCGGTGCTCAGGCAACGCCCTTCACAGGTTCGGCGCTAGTGCGCAAAGTGGTTTATTATCCGATTCTGGCGACTCATATTGTGCTGGCCGCGCTGGTGCCGGTGTTGGCCTTGGTCACCATTTGGCTTGGGCTGCGCGACGCGCGCCTCTGGCATCGCAAGGTTGCCCGTTGGACGCTGCCGATCTGGCTCTATGTGTCGGTCACCGGGGTTTTGGTCTATTTGATGCTCTATCAGTGGGATCGCATGGCGATTTTGTAGTTTCCGTCGTTCCAAAAATAAGGACTCGAAAACCGGTTGTTTTCCGGAAGTTTGTAAAGCCACCTGTTTCGCGCTTCGGCCGCCGGCTGCTGCTTTTCAAGGACAACTTGGTGGTTCTCCTGGCCAAAATCCTTGACCTTGGGTTATTTTGTGAGATGATATTTTACTGGTTCCCAAGCTCAGAGCTTCAAAAGTAGAGCTTTAGCTGGACAGCGCCACTTTGGAGTGCTTGTATTTCCCCGTTTTCTATGCCAAAGTGGCGCTGTCCAGTTAGGAACGAGGGAAAAAGCAGCGACCGGTGGTCGAAGCGCGAAACAGAAAAATCTAGCCGTTTCGCGAGCGATGCTTTAGTCCGATGATGGTGGTTACGATGAGCGAACGTATTCTTCCATGGCGAATTGGTCTTCTGGCCGGTCTATTGGTCGTGATCCTGGCCACGTGTGTTCAGGCATGCCCGACCTGTAAAAACGCATTGGCCGAGAACGACCCACACCATCAGAGCATGGTGAGCGGCTACTACTACAGCATCCTGTTCATGATGTCGATGCCCTTCCTGCTGATCGGCAGCATCGGCGGCTATTTCTATCTGTCCGTGCGTCGTGCTCGTACGCAGAACCGGCAGCAAGAGACCTTGTCCAAGGCCGACTCTGCCTGCTCGACTGTCCAGCGGTCGCGGCCGACGGTATAGCTAGACAGCGCCACTTTCGATAAGAATACAAGCCCGACGCGCAAGCGAGGGAATTTAAGTAGAACCTCTTCCCTCGCTTGCGCGTCGGGCTTGTATTTTGAG
>JANQPJ010000235.1 GCA_028289525.1 Pirellulales bacterium | reverse complement strand
CGACCGGCTTCGATCGTTGCCGCACTAATCCATCCACCTTGAGTGGCCTGCAGGCCGAAATCACCAAAGACGACGCGATTGCCTCGCGTGGCTTCACCTTTTATACGTCTTCTTTGGCTTTTTCGATGCTTGACCCGTTTCGGCATCAGCGCCATTGGTTTCGTCCTCGTATATGCCCTGATTGACCCACACCTGGACCCCGATATGGCCCTGTGCGGTCTTCGCCTCAGTAAACCCGTAATCGATCTTGGCACGCAAGGTGCTCAGCGGAATTGAACCCGAGATTTGCTTCTCGCGTCGGGCCATTTCCGCCCCGCCCAGGCGACCGGCCAACTGGATCTTAATCCCCTTGGCGCCGGCCTCCATGGTTTGCTCCATCGCCCGCTTCATGGTTCGCCGGAAGCTGGCCCGCTTGGCAAGTTGTTCGGCGATGTCTTCGGCGACCAGTTGAGCTTGCAAGTTTGGTTGGCCGACTTCCTCGATCTTGATGTTAATTCGTCGTCCGACCAGATTCTGCAACTCATCTTGAAGCTGCTCGACCTGCTGCCCCTTACGACCGATGATGATGCCCGGCCGGGCGGCATGGAGCACCACCTTCACTTCGTCGCGTGTTCGCTCAATCTCAACCTTAGGAATTCCCGCGAAGCGATATTTCTCCTTCACGTACTTCCGAATCTTCTGATCTTCGACCAGCAGGTCCGAGAATTCCTTCTTCGAGGCATACCAGCGGCTCTTCCATCCGAGCATGATGCCGGTCCGGAAACCGATGGGATTGACCTTTTGACCCATAGCTTGGTTTTCCTCGTGACTTTCGAGCCGAGCCCACAACGTGCGAACCCTACTCTCTGGTTTTCTCGCTTAATTGGTTATTCAACACTGACTGTAATGTGCGACATTCGCTTCTTAATCACGTGGGCCATGCCACGCGCCCGAGGCCGCATCCGCTTGACGATCGGCCCTCCGTCGGCCTTGGCTTCGACAACAACCAGTGAGCCGATGTTCGTAGCTCGCCGGTCCTCGGCATTGCCCAATGCGCTTTTAAGCACCTTTTCCAGCATGCGGGCTCCGCGATGCGGCTGATATCGCAAAATCTCCAGCGCTTCGTCGGCCGCCTTCCCTCGAATCAATGCCGCCAATGGACGCACCTTGGTAGCGCTAATTCGTGCAAAGCGATGCACTGCGGTATAAGCCATCACTCATACTCCTCCCAGACGCCACCCAAACCTCAGGAATCGCCTGTCTACTACCCTATCGCTTGCCCTTACCGCCATGGCCCCGGAACGTCCGCGTGGGAGAAAATTCTCCCAGCTTGTGCCCGACCATGTCTTCGGTGACAAACACCTTGTTATGAATTTTTCCGTTGTGAACCATGAAGGTGTAGCCGACGAACTCCGGCACAATCGTGCAGGCACGAGCCCACGTTTTGATCGGCTCCTTGACTCCCTCAGACTCCATTCGCTCGACCTTGGCATACAGCTTCGGATCGACAAACGGCCCCTTCTTTAACGACCTACCCATGGCTCAGCCACCTTTGATCTTTTAACCACCACGTCTCGACGGACAATTATTTCACTAACTTCAGTTGCCCATACCGCTTCGTACGACGTCGACGCACGATCGAGGCATTCGAAGGCTTGCGCCTTTTTCGCGTAGGACCGCCCTTGGCCGGCACCCCAGTTGGGCTGACCGGATGACGCCCACCCTTGGTACGACCTTCACCACCACCATGCGGATGGTCGATCGGATTCATAGCGGTTCCCCGCACATGCGGCCGACGCCCCATCCAGCGTTTTCGCCCGGCCTTGCCGAGCACAATGTTCATATGGTCGGCATTGCCGATCGAACCAATCGTGGCCCGACAAGCCGCCGGGATTCTGCGAATTTCGCCACTAGGCAAGGTAATCTGCGCCCAGTCAGCATCACGAGCCGCCAGCGTCGCACTAGCCCCGGCACTCCGACACAACACTCCGCCGCGGCCAGGCTGTAATTCGACGTTGTGAACCACAGTTCCCAACGGCATGCTTTTGAGCGGCAGGCAATTTCCCACGGCCGGCGGCGAATCGCTGCCACTGACCACTTGCGCGCCAACCTCAAGCCCACTGGGAGCCAAGATATATCGTTTTTCACCATCGACATAATGCAGCAGAGCGATTCGGGCACTTCGATTCGGATCATACTGAATCGAGGCCACTCGGGCCGGAACCCCATCTTTATTGCGACGGAAATCGATCTGGCGATATCGCTGCTTATGCCCGCCACCACGATGTCGGACAGTGATTTTGCCCTGGTTATTGCGGCCACCAGTCTTTCGCTTCGACCGCAACAACGACTTCTCTGGCTTGGTGCCTGGCGTCAGGTCGGCAAAGTCACTGACCGTGGCGCCACGCCGTCCCGGCGTCGTCGGCTTGTATCGTCGTATTCCCATAACCACTGATTCCTAACGTCTGGTAAACCACCCAGCCCAAAATCTCCGCCAACCGCAAAAGCGCTCTCTTTCGAGAACTAGAAGAAGTCGATCCGATACTCCGCGTCGAGCGTCACCACGGCCTTCTTCCAATCCTTGGTGCGGCCAGAGCGAAACCGAGTCCGCCGCGGCTTTCCCTTACGGTTTTGCGTACGCACCTTGAGAACCTTGACGTCGAACAAGTCCTCCACGGCACGCCGCACATCTTCCTTGGTCGACAGCCGATTCACCTCGAAGGCATACGCGTTAAACCGCGTCGACCGATGCATCCCCTTTTCCGTGACCAAGGGGCGCAGGATCACCTGATGCGGTTCGAGCTGAATTCCTGTCTTTTGTATTGTTTGCTGTGACATCCCATCCTCACTCAGGCAGTAGCGGCGACTTCGCCTTGCTGAACTCCAGCGGCCCGTTGTTTCACCGCATCCAGAGCATCTTTCGTGATCACAACCCGCTCGGCGTCGACCAAGACCAATGCATTCAACTCACCGGCCGGCGACACCTTAACACCAGCGATATTGCGAGCACTCTTATAAATGTTCTCATCATACGCAGCCGAGACCAGCAGCACCTTCTTGCCAGCACAACCGATCGCCTTAAGCACGCCGGCCGCCTCGCGGGCTTTGGGCTGCTCGAATCCCAATTCGTCGAGCACCACTACCTGGCCGTCACGAATCTTGGCCGCCAGCGCCATGCGAGTGGCCAAACGAATGGCCTTCTTCGGCAGGCGATACGAGTAGTCACGCGGACGCAAGGCAAAGATGTGACCGCCACCCCGCCGCACGCCACTCACTCGCGAACCAGCCCGGGCATTCCCAGTCCCCTTCTGACGATACATCTTCTTGGTTGTCGCAGAGACTTCGGCCCGACTCTTACTCTTGGCCGACCCTTGCCGCAAATTCGCTTGATACATGACCACCACGTCATGCAACAACTGCTTATTGATCCGCGGAGCCAAGTCGGCCAGCTCAATCTCATAGGTGCCAACCTGCTTTCCCGATCGATCAAGGATATCCAAACTAGCCATGTCGTCGGCCAGGGACCACACCGACCACGGCCGGCAGCCCCACTCCTTCCTTACTTCTACCAATCTCAATACGAAACGCTGACGCAACCGAAGCTCAACACTTATTCGTCTCTTGAATCATCACATAGCCGCCGTTCGGACCAGGCACGGCACCACGGACGATCAACAAATTACTCTCTTCATCCACCCGAAACACCTTCAGGTTTCGCGTTGTAATCCGAGCATTCCCATACTGCCCCGGCATCTTCTTGCCCTTGAACAGCCGACTCGGATAGGCACTACACCCGGTACCCCCCAAATGCCGATGACACTTTTTCACCCCGTGCGTAGCACGCTGGCCAGCGAAGTTATGCCGCTTCATCGCACCCGCATAACCCCGCCCCTTACTGGTCCCAGTGACATCGACTGCCTTGACCTCAGTAAAAGCCCCAACACGGATCTCGGCCCCCACCTCAAGCCCATCGACTTCACCGCGAAACTCGCGCACCAAACGCTTCGGCTCACAATCAGGCTTCGCGAGCAATTCGACGCCACCCTGGGCACGTCGCTTGGCGCGCTTGCTATCCAGCTTCGCAACCTGGCCACGCTCAGCCCGCTTGGCCAACCGGCGAGGCTTATCACCAAAGCCAACCTGGACCGCGTCATATCCATCGCGGCCTTGAGTCCGAACTTGCAGAACATGACAGGGGCCCGCTTCAATCACGGTAACCGGCACCACATTGCCCGATTCATCAAACAACTGCGTCATCCCGACCTTGCGGCCGAGTATTCCGATCGCCATGGCACTAGCCCTGTTGTTCTGCTGCCTCCGCAGGACCATGGGAACAACCGTCCCAGATTACCCACGAAGGTTCCATCTCATATAATGTTAGATCCACAGAAGCTCGACCAAGCGAGCCCTAAACCATCAACCACACCACCAGGCGACACTAAGCACTGGTGGCCTTGATCTTGATATCCACACCAGCCGGCAAACTAAGCTTGTTCAACGCTTCGATCGTCTTGGCCGTCGCCTGAACAATATCCACGAGCCGTTTATGCGTGCGAATCTCAAACTGTTGACGCGCTTTTTTATCGACATGGGGCCCCGAGAGCACCGTGTAGCGCTCGATCCGCGTTGGCAGCGGAATGGGACCATGTACAACCGAGTTGGTTCGCTTCACGGTATCAACGATATCGGCCGCACTCTGATCGAGGACCGAGTGGTCGTAGGCCTCCATTCGAATACGAATAATTTCCGATGGACCTGCCACGCGTCTGACTCCTTCGCCGAACTACCAAACGAAACGAACTCACACCGGTCGACCCTGGCGGGTCGATCGCAAACGGAACATCCTACGGCCTGCCTTCAAACCTGTCAACGGGCGTTCTGATCGCTTTTTCGTCTTTTCTAGCTGCCCATGCTTTTGGGACATCCCGACGGTGCTTCACGCCGACTACATAAACTTTTCCAGCACTTCGCTAGGAGCCGGGCCATAGGTTTTGGGCTCCATCGAACAGCTCGCCCGCCCTTGACTCAGACTGCGCATCGCGCTGGAATAGCCAAACAAGCTGGCCAGCGGAGCCTCGGCCTCGATGACCACCATGCCCGACCGATTGTCGGTCTGATGAATTACAGCCCGTCGCTGCTGCAAATCGCCGACAAAATCGCCTAAATTCTCCTCCGGGGCGGTAATTTCGAGCTGCATGATGGGCTCCAACAAGACGATGCCCGCCTGGCGCAAGGCCCGACTGAATGCATCGGCCGTGGCAATCCGAATCGCCACGTCGGTCGACTCAACCTCGTCCAACTCGGCCCCTACAACGCGAATCCGGACATCGATCAACGGAAAACCGAGCGAACCGCCGCCGGCCGCCTGCTCCCTCAGCACTTCAAGGATCGTCTCGAGCGCCGGCCCCGCAACCGTCCCGGCCGCAGCAGCCCCTTCGACCACCGGCGGCCCGCCACCTGTGGCTGGCTCAATCTGCAGCTGCACCTTGGCGGAGAGCTGCTGACCAGCTACCTGACGATCGCACTCCCCGATGACCTCAACCGCCGCGTCGACCGTCTCACGATAGCTAACCCGAGGATCGCGAACTTTGACTTTGACGTTGAAATCTCGCGTCAGCCGGTGGGCAATCACCTCCAGGTGCAGCTCGCCCATCCCGCTGATGATCGTCTGGCCAGTCTCTTCGCTTTCCTGAGCCCGAAACGTCGGATCTTGCTTTCTCAGCATGTCGAGCGCGGCGGACAATTTTTTCCGCTCGGTAGTGGCCTCCGGCTCGATCGCCATCGAGATCACTGGCTCGGGAAACTCGATCGACTCTAGTAGCACAGGCGACTTGGCATCGCAGAACGTGTCGCCGGTGACCGACTGCCGGGGACCAATCACCCCGACAATGTCGCCTGCCTGGGCATTGGGCAGCTGCTCCTCGCGTTTGCTAGCATGAATCCGCCAAATCTGCGAGACATTCTCCTTGGCCTGCTTTCCAGGGTTAAATGCTCGCATGTTCGATTTCATCTCGCCCGAGTAGACCCGCACCCAGTAGAGATCGCCTGTCTTAAACGGCAAGATTTTGAACACCAGCCCACAAAACGGCTCGTCAACCGACGCCTGGCGCGACTCCGGCTCACCCGTTTTGGGATGCTCTCCTTGAACCGGCGGAACATCGAGCGGACTGGGCAAGTATTTTTCCACCGCGTCGAGCAGCAGCGGCACTCCAATGCCATGCAGCGCCGAACCACACAGCACCGGCTGAATCTGCTGGGCAATGGTCGCTTCACGGATCACCTTTTCGATCAGCTTCTCCGGCAGCGACTCTTCCTGGAGCGCTAACTCCATCAACTCGTTGCTATAATCGTATAGCCCATCGAGCATCGCTTCGCGCCACTCTTGGGCTTTGGCTTGCAGCGACTCAGGAATCTCTTCCACGAGCACTTTTTTACCTTGCGATTCCTCGGGAAAGCGGACCATTTTCATGGCCACCAGGTCAATGATCGCCCGAAACGGGTTGTCGACGTGGGCCGGCCCCTGACCGACGGGAATCTGAATCGCCACCGGCCTTGCCCCCAGGCGGCTTTCGATCTGCTGGAGCGTTCCCTCGAAGTCGGCCCCCTCGCGGTCCATTTTGTTAATCATGGCCACCCGAGGAACGCCGTATTTGTTGGCCTGACGCCAGACCGTTTCGCTCTGGGCCTCAACCCCTTCTCGGGCACTAAAGACCACGACCCCGCCGTCCAACACCCTGAGGCTGCGTTCGACCTCGGCCGTGAAATCGACATGGCCTGGCGTGTCGATCAGATTGACCTGCACGCCCTTCCAAGGCAAGGCCACACAGGCCGAATAGATGGTAATCCCGCGCTCCTCTTCCTCGGTATCGTCGTCGGTGGTGGTCGTCCCTTTATCGACCTGGCCGACGCGATGCTTAGCGCCGCTACAGAAGAGCATCCCCTCGGTAACAGTGGTTTTTCCGGCATCAATATGGGCAATGATGCCGATGTTGCGGAGCGTACCGATCGAGGAAGCCAATGAACTACCAAGCAAAATGGGCGAACGCCTTGTTGGCCTCCGCCATGCGGTGAATGTTCTCACGGCGCGTCATGGCGGCCCCTTCTTTGTTGTAGGCAGCCTGAATCTCCGCGGCGAGCGACTCGTGGATGGGGCGTCCCTTCTTTTCACGAATCGCCATCAAAATCCAGCGAATCGCCAGCGACTGCTGCCGCGTGCGATTCACTTGCATCGGCACCTGATAGGCCGCACCACCAACCCGCTTCGAGCGAACCTCGATCATCGGCTTCACGTTTTCGACCGCCTCGGTGAAGACCTCGATCGGCTCGCGATCGGGAATTCGTTCTTTGAGTAGATCCAAGGCCCGATAAAACACCGCCTGAGCCACGCTCTTTTTACCGTCAAGCATTAAACAGTTAATAAACTTGCTGGCCAGCAAAGACCCATGCAGCGGATCACCTTGAAGCTGTTTTCGACTGGCAGTAATTCGACCCATGACTCGTTCCTATTTCGCCCAACCGGGCTGGCAACCGACATAGGGTAGCCAGACCCAAAATGTGATTATGATTTTTTCGCGCCGTAACGGCTACGCGACTGCTTGCGACCATCGACGCCCAACGTGTCGAGCGCGCCGCGCACCACTTGATACCGCACCCCAGGCAAGTCACGCACCCGACCACCACGAACCAACACAATCGAGTGTTCCTGCAACGTGTGGCCTTCGCCGGGAATATAGACCGTGACTTCCTTGCCATTGGAAAGCC
>JANQPJ010000229.1 GCA_028289525.1 Pirellulales bacterium | reverse complement strand
CGAAAACCAACAAACCGAAACCCGCTTGCGTTGCAAAATCCTTAATCGTTTCACTCAACTCGGACTGCCCCAGTTCGAGTGGAATTAGTCAACAAGGCCGTTTGAATCTCACAACTCAATTCCTACCAAGCAGGGGATGCTCAAAAAATCAGATGGGATCGGCAGGTGAACGCCGAGACGGTCTGCCGTTTGTATTGTGAAGAAGGGCTGAGCTTCAGACGCCGCCGTGATCCTCGTCGTCACAATAGCTACCAGATCCAAGAAAAGAAAGCTTCACCGGCCGTTTCAATCAGAGTTGGAAGTAAATTTTGGGTCGATACACCGCGCAGAGTTGATCGGTTGCGAAAATGCTTTGGCACGCCGCGCATGAGAAACAGGCTCGACAAAATTTTCGACCACACAATCGGTTGCAATGCTCAGTTCACTGCTATCGCAAGGCAATTTTGTTGTCACCGAACCAACCGACACACTCACTTTGATTCCACGCTGTACCGCGTGTATTCGTTAGCAGCATCCGCAGTCAACTCTGGCAGTCCCAACTCGCGACGAACGGGATTCACGTCGCTCAGCGTTAAATGATAGATGTAAATTGAGTATCCGGCCATAGCGACCGGCCTAAAATGCAGGAAGTAGGCAAAGTACGAATCTTCCACTTTTATTCTCTGACCGTCCCCCGTAGGAACAGGGTCTCTGTGGCCGCGCAGAAAATTCACGCTTATCGCATACCAACCTGGAAGTGGACCTGTTGAATTCGGATCGTAATACGTAGGGCCGATCTCCACCTCAGGCCCAAACGGCGGAAGTCCATAAGTAACCCCAAATTTTTCTGGATCGAGAGTACCGTAATACGCCAAGTAAAACGGTCGTGCCTCTGGATGGTGGTCGAGCCATCGCCTTAAAAACAGAAGATCTTGCCCCCAATCAATGTTCGCGTCTACGAGATGAAAATGCCCGTTTTCTGGTCCTCCCGCCAACTCGTTGAAATATGACATGCTATGCGGGTATACACGTAGACTGCTGGCTATGAACCACAACAACAAACAACCTACGGCGATCACGCGCCGATAGTTGACGTGTTGCAGGACACTGCTAATCCAGATAAAAGCAAATGGAAAAGCCGGCAATAAGTATCGCAAATACCTGTTCATGTTACTCTGAGAACTCACCATCACAACAATAATCACAATCGGTGTTATCAGCATCAATTCGCTTTTCGTAGATGCCCCCACGCGTGTGTCCACAAGACGAAGAGCAAGTGCCATTACTCCAAGAATTAAACACGCTAATGGAACTTTAACACACACTGCATACAAGTAGTAATACCACCAACCTCCTGTTCTCCAGTAGCCTCGCAGATACGAACGCCTCGGCAATTCAAAATCACGTTTCTGCAAATCGACTCCCATTACATAATCAAGAGGCAATGGTACTGGGAAATTAGATAGTATACCCCCACGAAACACATTGCCTGTTTCACGCTGGCCTGTCTCGGCATAGTTCTTACCGCTCAAAGCGTAGCTTGTAAATTCGTACGCTCCAAGACGTTGAAACGACCCATGCCATCCATACCCAGAATTTAAGATGATCAGTGACAATAAAACAATTACAAGTAGTTGCCATTTTTCTTCAACTCCACGATTTCCATGCAATTTATTACGTCTGGCGATGATGACGGCCACAGCCCAGTACAATGGCCATAGCGGGAGCAAGAAAAGCCAAGTGGTTTTTGTAAGCAGAGCCGTACCCGTGACTCCGCCACCAATAATGGCGGCTTGCCAGGTAGGCTGGCGCATCCATCTCCAGAAACAAAAAGCCGAAAATACGCCGAAGGAGGCAGCAGCGACGTCAGGGACGATAAGCGAACCATACGCCAGCACTGTGGGAGAAAAACACCACAAGGTTGCCGCCACAAGAGCGGCAGGCCAACCAAATAACGCACCAGCCCATTTCCAGCACACCACGGCACCAATCACACTCACTGGTACAATCGTCCAGCGAGCAAAAGTCATGAGCTGAATGAGGCGTGATCGATTGGCGTCGGCATATTCAAACCCGACAACAAACTCCGGGCGCATCCACAATTGCCCATTGTCATCGATGTTCCCCCAGTCTTCATCAGACCCTACAGCGAGAACAGGAAGTGCCGCAAGCATCCGAACTAATGGAGGATTCACGCGATAGAGGTTGAAAAACCCGGTCCGCCAATGATAGACGCCAGATGGGAGGTGTGCCACTTCGTCCATGACCGGGCAATGCAACGAAGAGCTTACGGCCAATAGCGAGGCGTGAATGACAAGACACACACAGAACACCATCGTCAGTACGGCGTGTGGTCTTTGCCCGGTTTCTTTTGTTTCCCTTAAATCTCGAGTAAGCATGGGTTGCGATCGTTATTTCAACAATTTGCACACGCGTATTCCGATATGATCTGTGTTAATTGCCACGAAGTCCTTGACGCGACACAACGCGGTTACTGATGCCGCGAAGGCCTGTGCTGTAGCCATCCGGAGTTACGGAGAAAACAGTCTGACGGGAATATTCATTTCTGGATTGTCCGAGCTATTCGTGTGAATAACTACTCTCCCTGCATGGTATCCCCTTGTAAGACTGTCCCTCGACTTAACTCGCACATCAACAAATGCCACAATGCCTTCGTCAGACTTATCTTGTTCGGGCAGCCTTAACCGTGCCGAAAGCCATTGCGCATCCGTAGATACCGACCTCGCGTCAACTGAACCATCTCCCCGGCGGCGAAGTGTCACGGTAACCTTCTTGGCTTCCTGCTGCCCTCTGTGCGGCCAAAACACAGATGCCGGCTGTGCGTAGATGGGACCAACAACACGACCAGACATTGGGATGCGTAGTGTCGGTCGTTCAAGACTCGTAGTTGACACAATCAAAACATCATTTAAATCGCCAACCGGCGGATCGTTCGCGAACTCAATTGTGATGTCCCAGCCTCGCATACCACGGCGATTTCCAGACGTTGGACTCGTGTCGTCGATGCGAAAAGTCCAAAATGGTGACTCAGCCTCGACATTCAGTACTTTAAACATTTCACCATTCGTGTCCCAGATATAGAGGCTCCGCTTTGGCCGTTCACCTGATGCCACCTGGCCAAAGTCAATTTTTGCCGGATAATACTCTACAGGCGCATGGATATCACAACTCAATTCCAGGGCAATCTCGCCCTTTTTGCCATCGCCAATAGTCACATCCAGCCATACTATGGCACCAGTCGTACCGTATTGATTGTTAGTGGCCAACTCCACCTGCACAGCAGCTTCGCCTTCAGGGGGCACAACATCATCTAGAATGCTCACGTTTGTGCATGTACAGCTTTTTCGAACGTCGTCAATCCGCAAATCGCTGCCAAATGAGTTCACTATCTGAAATGTGTGCTCGACGGTCGTCAGCTGAGGCACCATGCCAGCCTCGTGGCGAAGACGCATCAGGACACCATTATCTTGCCCCACCTGCGGCCCCAGGCTTGCTGAAGCTCCAAAAGCCACACTTCTCTCTGGTTCATGATCTTGTATATTTGTTTCGCAGGCTTCTAGCCACAAAGCACTACTTAACAGCCACACAAAACGCTTTCGCGGCACGTACCACCGAAGCTTGTTGGTGCAAATATCCCTCATTCGGCACCCTTTCACTTTATTTGGTGAATCGCTTCACTGCCGTTCAAAGTGATGGAAATGACCTGAGAGTCGATGTGCGCAGAAGAGAGTGCGTGCACCGAGGGGCCAGCGAATGTGGCCCCTGTCGGTGCCTATTCGGGCATGGCCCGACGAACTAATCGACGGGCACATGTCCCTTTTCAGTTATAACTCCACGTACATGACGGCTTATAATTGCCATAGTAGTGGCTTACATACCCACCAGAGCAATTGGAACCTGTGCAGTCGTCGCCCAATAGGCCAATCTCTTTTATTCTAGTTAGGCAAATTCTATTCGAATCTGAGCCGCTGGACGGCCAACTCTCTCCGCAGCTTGTCGGGGCCGTCGCCCCGGTTACACAGCCAATGTAGTTGCGTGCTTGTCCGTAGCGGCATTCATTCGGATTCGGCCATTGAATATCATACCAAGTACACCACGGAATGTTACAGTGTTCTGGGTTAGTCTTATTGTCACACTTTTCGTATGGTGGGTCAGCGGGCGCACGACGAGCTGCCAGCCATGCACCGAAAAATACCGGTGTACAAACAACGGAAAATACTACCAATTTGCTAAGACACGATCGCGTGAACATCACATAACACTCCTTTTCACGAAGAAACGAACACGAGTCACAACAACACTAACGCGCAACACTCGGCGCGTTGGCTTCTTTTTCTCGGGTAGCACGACGAACAATCGCGATGGTGATGGCCACCAACACAAGAGTTGCCATGGATGCGGCGGCGACCTCTACTGCCACAGACCGCGTGTAGGATTCACTGTGTGTCCTTTGCGACGGAATTTGATATAATCTGCCAGACATTTGGTCATTTACGGCAGTGCCCGGAGGAAATGCTAAGTCAAGTACGGAAGCGTCCACCGCAGCATTTACAGTGTGAATGTCGATGTCGACGTGATTTTGTTTAAGGAGGTGTCGCTTGCCTTCGAGATCGAATGAATATGTTGTGTCGACGACTGATGTAATAAACCAGGCGCCGTTACTCGCCTGATGAAGTGAAACATTGTCACGCATGCCGACCAGTCGCCCTTGAGGGTCGTGCGCAACAGCCTGTTCGACCAGACAGCCATGGCTCGGATTTAACACCAACCGCAATGTCCCCTCGTGGGTTACCCATTCCACCGCTATTTCGGTCGATCCGCCGTTGTTCTCATTAGCCAGACTCATAGATGTAGCGTGCTCTAAAGTCTCCCATATTTGCCCGGAAAAATACTGGTATCCGTAAGTGAGATCTTTCGTAATTGGGCAATCACGCATTCCTTCTGCAATAATGGCAGTTCGTTCACTGGGCCAGTATATTCTAGTCACGTTACCATCGAAATACGATTCAAAATGATTTCGATACACTGGAGCATTGTCACCGGGGCGATCGGTCCAGCGAGCCGATGTGCGACTCTTATTCTGTGCATGCCATACGTTGTACGTAAAGCTGCTATGCCAACGGATAGTCTCTTGATCTTCAGGCCGAACACTTGAAGGGATCCGACGTGCATCCATGGCTTTGACCGCAAAGCTTTTGCGGTGGACAGTGGCTTCCAAGGAATCAATTAATGCTAGATTGGCATGTATGCAATCATTCACAAGTCGCTTAATCTCTGCAAGAGATAGCTCTGCTCGTGGTGAAGGGAGAGCTTCGGCGGTTGCGGTGCGATGACAAAGCGGTAAAACCGTGACGAACAATAGCACATACCGTGCAATGTGGTGTCTAGTGCAACAACAACAAGGTGTACTCATTGTGCTACTCCGCTTAAAATGCACTAATAATGTAATGCATGCTAGACGCTCATAGAATACGTAATTGTGAGACGTAAAATACAATGTCAATATATGCAAAACAACGGCAACTGAGAAGTTATTCAGAAATAGCCGCCTGACCCAACTAGGCAGAGTCAAGTCAATATGACGTACTTGCATCCGATGCAAAGTCACCTGCGATTACAAAGCACCATTGACCGAGGTTATACAGAATTCTACGGGGCGCATCACTTTCACAAGGCGCGACACTTCATTCGATGTGACGCCCCAAGGGTGAAGAGGTGGTGCCGATATATAATCTACCGTGGCTTGCCGTCATCGACGATGAGCATCGATTCCACCAGAGTTCTGGGTGTATCGACGGTCAAAAAACGGACGCTCCCGTCGCCCATGGCGACGTTCGCGCCGTTGGGGTGAAACCCAAACAGTGTGTAAGTATTGTCAATATTTACATGTCGCTTCTCATTGGGATCTTCACCAGCACCGGAGACGAAGCCACTTCCCGTGGCCGTGCCCCAGCCTGCCTCCATCCCGACGTTGTATTGCGAACCCCAAACGTCATACGGTGTGACATCAACATTGCTTGATACGGCAGAAGCACGGTTGTATTGGTCCGGTCGACCGGCCTGCTCTCCCCAGAGAATAGTATTGCTTTGCCCGTCTGGAATATCGGCCAAACTACTGATGCCGGCCGGTCGGCGATTCCATACACCGAATCCGTCGTTCGGCAGGCCAGCCGCCTTTTGTTTCGGGGTGAGTTCGATGCCGCTCACCCCCGCACTCGGCTTGTAGTCACATACTGCGGCCATGACTTCCGGATCATCCACGCCATCCCGACGTAACCCTCGAAACACCCACGGACCGGATGGGGCCAAGTTTTTCTGCGGTAAGACCGCAGGCCTGGCAGGACATAAGAAGACCTCCAACACCGTTGCGATGGAAGCTTGGTTTTCCTCTGCAGCGGCATGCGCATTGAAGTTTAGCCGATCGTACACAGCTTGCTGTTCCACGAACGGCAGCAAAAGGCTCTTCACCGAATGGGAAGCAAGTTTTGTTTGCGTGTCGACGTAGCCAGATCGCAATGCAGGCAAAGTACCCAGGGAGGTCTCGTAGGCATGTACTGCCAGGGCCATCTGCTTCAAGTTATTGGAGCACTGTAATTGTCGAGCGCGGGCTCGGGCTGACTGGAGGGCGACGAGCACAAGAGCCACGAGCGCGCCTACAATGGCAATCACCACCAAGGCTTCAATCAGGGTAAATCCCTGCCGAGTACGTAGGGGCGAAAAAGTTAAGTCACGGCCAGCCGAAAACACGTCAGCCCGGCATCCGGAATCGACCATCCTTCTATTGAAGAGCCGCGTTGTCATGACAGATTGCATTTCCTCAAAATTGGTGATCTCTTGCCCGGACAAAGATTGTCCAGTTTGCCGACTTGGTATCCGTGAAGCGTGCTCAAAGAGTGCCTGCGAAAACATCGATAACGTTCGAG
>JANQPJ010000197.1 GCA_028289525.1 Pirellulales bacterium | reverse complement strand
CGCCATTCGCGATTCACGTTCGCAGCCACTCCCAACATCGCCAGCCAAACCAAAACACGCACATCCCTTCAAAGCAACACGCGTGCCGAACACGATTGGACCTGACCCCTTTTAACGACCGACCCCAACACAAAAACAACGCCATGCCAATCGCAAACTGCAAGGTCCGCTCTCATGACACGTCGCTGGGAATCGCTCTAGAACCCCTGAGCACGCTCGACCTATACTTCGCGATTCAAATCATCTAGCGAAAATGAGATGGACGACTGATGACCACGGACATGGATGCCTATCACTACGAGTTGCCTGCGGAATTGATTGCGCAGGAGCCGCTTCGCCAGCGGTCCGACGCCAGGCTGTTAGTCATCCGTCGAGCAACCGACACGCTTGAGCACCATCACGTGCGCGATCTACCGTCGCTGCTCAAGCCGCACGATTGTCTGGTGCTTAACGACACCAAGGTGGTTCCGGCGGCACTGTTCGGCAAACGCACTACGACTGGCGGACGTTGGCAAGGTTTGTTTATCGAGTCGAGCGACGAGGGGCTGTGGCGCGTGCTCAGTCGTACCCGGGGCAAGCTGCAGGCAGGCGAGACGATTACGCTTATTGATCGCGACGGGCGCGAGGCGGGCTTGCTGCGTTTGGTCGCTCGCCAAGAGGGAAGTTGGATTGTGATGCCTGAGCCGCCAGAGGAGGCCGAACCGTTTCTGGCGCGCGTCGGTCGAGTGCCCTTGCCACACTACATTCGCAATGGGCAAATGATCGACGCCGACGTGTCGACCTATCAGACCGTGTTTGCCGAACGGCCTGGCGCCGTCGCAGCCCCCACGGCAGGCTTGCATTTCAGCCGGTCGTTGCTCGACCGGCTGACCGAGCGTGGCATCGAACAAGCTCGGCTCACCTTGCATGTAGGGCTGGGAACGTTTCGTCCGATCGCTAGTGACTCGATGGACGAACATGTGATGCATGCCGAGTGGGGCGAGCTTACCCAAGGGACGGTCGACCGGCTTCAGGCCACGCGCGCCGCAGGCGGAAAGGTCGTGGCCGTGGGGACTACCTGCGTGAGAGTATTGGAAACGGCCGCGCGCTCTGGCGCGCTTGCGCCATTCTGTGGCGAAACGGATTTGTTCATTCGGCCGCCGTTCGAGTTTCACGGCATCGACGCGTTGCTCACCAACTTTCACCTACCGCGCACGACGCTGTTGGTGTTGGTCCGCACATTTGGCGGCGACGAGTTGGTTCGCCGCGCCTATGAGGAAGCGATTCGCGAACAATATCGGTTCTACAGCTACGGCGACGCGATGCTCATCTTATGAACACTCGGCATCGCACGAGCGTTTAACGGCCAATTCGCCAGGGACCAATCTTCACGCCCTGGCCGCCGCCGAACTGAACGCCGCCAGATCCGCCGAACCGAGCCCCCTGGCCACCGCCGAATTGGACACCGTTTGGACCGCCAAATCGGGCACCTTGACCAGCACCAAATTGCACGCCACGTGGGCCACCGAACCGGGCGCCCTGGCCGCCGCCAAACTGCACGCCATGACGGCCGCCGATGCGGAGACCGCCTGGGCTGGCATGGGCTGGTTCAACTGGTTGGCCTAAGTAAGCTGCCAGCAAGTGATAAACTCGCTGAAACTCCGGCAAATCGGCGATCACTTGATAGCGAGCCTCACGGGCAACCTGCTGATACCGTTGCCAGGTGGCCTGTAAAATCTCCTGGTTGACCAGATCGTCGACGGTGGGCTCAAACACAAAGGCCGGCAAGGCCAAATACTCCTGCCACGAAGCACCGGTGCGAAATCGGCTCAATGCCTGTTGCAATTGATCGGCCGCGGCGGCCAATGCCTGAAGCGACGGCGCGACTGGCGCAGGCAACTCCTCGGCCACCGTCGGCACAGGCGGCAGCACCACATCGGTTGGATTGTTCGTCTGTCCCCAGCCAGTTTCCGACCAACTCAGGCTGGTTATCAACGTGCCGGCCAATATGATTCGCGTGATTGTCATCGTTTTGTTTTCCTCAGGAAAGAAGAAGCCCTCGAAGCGTCAGGGCAAATCAGTGTTTCAAACTGGGCAAAGGACTGTGAAAGACAATCCAAGCACGAAGCGCAAGCGAGTGAATGCTTTACGCTCAAATTCACTCGCTTGCGCGTCGTGCTTGGATTTTCCTAACTTGAAAAGCTGGTCGGCCCTGCCCTGGAGCGTGCCTGCTGTTTCTCAGAGAATAAATCGTTTTCTCGCCCTGGTAAACACAAATCTTCGGATGTCTGGATATCTCGAAACGCAACTTATTGCAGGCGTGGGACTTGATGCCGGCAAACACCTTCGCGAGAATGTCTCTCGAACGCAAGAACAGCGGCCGGTGGCCGAAGCGCGAAACGTTTCCAAATCATTTGTCAAACGACTGATCCCTGAAAGCCCAACTCTCGGTTCTTATGTCTGCGCCTGAAATTGATGTCTCGATTCCGGACCTATCTCAACTCACCGACCAGTACCAAGCCATTGGGCGCGAGGTGGATGCCGCCGGTTCGGCCGCCGCGCTGCGCAAGGCGTTGCAGCCTTGGGAACAATTGCGCCGCGAGATCGAAACCTGGGATGCCTGGACCGATCTGCGATTCAATCAAGACACCTCGAACTTGGAGTATCAACGAGCCCGCGACTGGCGCGATGAATTGCGGCCCAAGCTAACCGACTTGGAGATCCAACTCAAACGAAAACTGCTGGCCGAGCCTCAACGGACTTATGCCGCCGAGGCGTTTGGCCAGCATGTTTGCGCATTATGGACAGCTGATGTCGCGACGTTCGAGCCCTCGATCAAAGACGATCTGGTTCAAGAATCCCAGTTGGAAGCCAAGTACGTTGAGCTACTGGCTTCGGCCAGTTTTGAGTTTCAAGGGGGGACGCACAACCTATCGACCATTGCCCGATTTCACGAAGACTCGGACCGCGCGGTGCGGCACGAGTCGAACCGGCTGGTGTGGGATTGGTTTGCCGCCCATGGCGACCAACTCGATTCGCTCTATGGCCAACTGGTCGAGCTGCGCACGGCGATGGCCTACAAGCTAGGCTATCCGAGTTATGTCGAGCTTGGTTACCAGCGGATGGCCCGAATCGGGTTTGACCGCGAAGATGTGGAGCGTTACCGGAACTCGGTGCTCGAAACGATTGTTCCCCTGGCGGCCGAACTGCGAGCCCAACAGACAGATCGCCTGTCACTCCAGCGGCTCTACTATTGGGATGAACCGATCCACGATCCGTCTGGAAACCCTTGCCCCCAGGGCGACGCCAAGTGGATGGTCGAACAAGGGCAAGCGATGTTTAACGAGATGGGGCAGGGGCTGGGCGAGTTTTTTCAGTTGCTCGATCGCTCGGGCTTGCTAGACCTGGAATCGCGCGAGCACAAGGCCGGCGGCGGGTTTTGCACCGCGTTTCCGACTGTTGGCTGGCCGTTTATTTTTGCCAACTTCAACGGCACCAAGGGCGATGTCGAGGTGTTGGTCCACGAGATGGGCCACGCCTTCCAGTGCTATTCGAGCCGCGAGCAACCGTTGCTCGACTATTTGTGGCCAACCTACGAGGCGTGTGAAATCCACTCGATGGGGCTCGAATTTTTGGTCTGGCCCCACATGGAAAAATTCTTTGGCCACCAGGCCGAACGATTCCGCCAAATCCACTTGGCCGGCGCGGTGCTGTTTTTGCCCTATGGGGTCGCGGTTGATCATTTTCAGCATCTGGTCTACGACCATCCTCAGGCTTCGGCCGCCGAACGGCACGCCATGTGGCGAGAAGTCGAGCAGATGTATTTGCCGTGGCGTGACTATGGCGACCTCGACTACCTGGCCCAAGGGACGCGCTGGCAGTTGCAACGGCACATCTACCTACACCCGTTCTACTACATCGACTATACACTGGCCCAGGCATGCGCGCTCCAGTTTTGGGTCGAGTCGGAGTCAGACTATGACGGAGTGCTGGCCGCCTACGCGGCGCTTTGTCGACGCGGTGGTGAAGCGTCGTTTGGCGCGCTGGCCGAATCAGCCGGCCTGATCAGCCCATTTGCGCCGGGATGCTTAGAGCAAGTTGCCCAGGCTGCCCGATCGCGACTGCTGGGAGGCAATTCGCTTGAAGCCTACGATTGATGGCTGCGTGGGTAACTGTCCGGTGATGTGCCCGATCGCGGCTAGAGCAAGTCGCTACTACTCTTGCGACCCAAACTGGTTGGCCAGAGCCGCCGGATCGGCAATGCCTTGGCTCGTTTGTTCAAGCTCTGAGTTCGCCCCGCCGGCCGTGTAGTAGGCGCCCGTCGCGACGGCGATGCCAATGACCGCGACCACCACGGCCGTATCGACACTCGAAATTCCCCGCCGAATGGACTGATCGTTCCAAATCCACTTCATCGTATGCCCTTTTTTCTGCTGCAAACTTTTTAGCCGGCCAAACCACTGGCCCCCCCTAGTAGACGATGCCATTTGTTTTTGTGGGGCCCCGGCGACGCGTCGCGTCGCGGCTAGGGGGGAAACAGAAGCCTACAACCCACAAATTCAAGTGAATTAAGGTACTTGCCTCCCTTATCAAGTATAGGTCATCAATACGTGTCTTGCAGGCTTCAGGCTTTCAATCGTTTTGAGACAAAATCTCGCGGCCAAAACGCGAAATGTTCAATTTCATCGGTTTCGCGAGGGACCACCGGTCCCTGTTTTTAGACTTTACAAGTCGTTCCGACAGCCCTTTAGGGTTGGTTGCAACAATGCAGGCGAATCGTTAGTCTATGGTATCGTCTGATGAATCTGATGCGAGGGCAGGCTTTGCCACTAGAAGAAGACATTATGCAGGCATGGCGTGAGCTGTTTTACAACGGCAACGTCTCCGAGGAATCGGTTGCCCAGGGTGAAAGTCTTCTCGAATCCCTACGGCCTGAAAGCCCTTTGCGGCAACGCTTGGGCAGCGAGCTGAACGACTTGCGGCTGATTCACCAGAATGCTTATCAAAAACCCTCGGCACGAAAACCGGCCCCCCGTCCGGCACGTCAACCGGCAGCCAACGGCCCATCCCAGGCTAGGCCGGCCACGGTGTCTCCCCCTCAACCCAAGAGTACATCCATCATGAAGAAGGAAGAAATTCTGGCCAAGGTTGCCGCTGGAGAAATTTCGGTGGACGACGCCACCAAGCTGCTGGCCGAAGCGGACAAGAAGAAGGGTGGCCTGTACTGTCGGGTAAGCCAAAAGGGGGCCATCAGCGTCTATGGACTCCAGCGGATGCCAGTCACGCTGTACGTTGAACAATGGGACCGTCTGCTAAACTTTGCCGACGACATCCGCGAGTTCGCCAAAGAAAACGATGCCGACCTGAAACGCAAAGAGACGGCCCAACAGGCGACTTGACTCTTGATGTTTCACTGCAGGACAGACGGGAATCAAGTCCTAGAGCGAGTCGCTCTTTACCATAGCGGACGCGACCTAGTTTTTGCCGGGATTTTCCGACGAAACACGACTACGAATGATCCGAAATTGCTCTAGGGCTGCGATCTGGGCTATCATGTGGATCAGCCCGTTGGGCCTGACGGAACATGAGAAAACCTATGGCTTTGTCCCAAAACACTTCCAAGCACGACGCGTCAGCGCGTCAAATCCCAAATCAGAAATTTAAAGGCGGAGTGTGCCTGTTACTCTGAGTAGGCGCGACGCAGGCGAGCCTGCACGTCGGCCAGCAGCTCATGAGTCAGTTCGCGTCCTGGCAATATCCAGAGCAGCCCCACGTAGATCAGCAGGCCCACGCAACCGCCGGCAATTGCGCCGACCAGATCGCCGGTGGTTTTGTTGCTGAATGCCGCTTGGAAAACAACCAGCACTCCTCTCGCACCGGCGCCCATCACGGCCGAACTGAGCAAGGCGACGAGGAACACGCCAGCGGTCCGCCAACTCTCGAGCGATCCTAGGCTAGTTTGGAGTGTCCGGTAGTAGACCAGCAAGACGAGGTAAGAAACTCCGGCGGTTGAGAGAGCTAGGCCAACTTCCTGCAAGGGACCGATCAACAGCAGGTTCAAGACCAGGTTGGGAACAAAGCTAAATACAAAACCGAGTACCAACAGCAACCGCAAGCGCCCCAAGACCAGCAAAGCTTGGAACAGCACTGCCCCGGCCAAGTCGGCGTACAACCCCAGGCCATAGGCTGCTAGGCAAGATGCCAGTGAGCCGGCGGCTGCACGGTCGAATTGGCCAATGGCCAGATGCGTGAGAATAGGCGGTCCACAGACGATCAGCAGAGCCGACCCCGGCAACAGCAGCACGGCCGCGTATTGCAGGACTTTACGGCATGATTCGACCAACTGCTGCCGATTGCCGGCTGCCGCGTGTTCGGCAAAATGGGGCAACAGAACCCAAAGGAATGAACCCATCAGGGTGCCGGTAAACAGATCGCGCACCAGGCCGCTCCACGACAAGATGGCCACCTTGCCGAGTTCGAGCGAACTGGCCATGGTGCGATCGACATAGATGTTGAGTTGAGACACCCCGCCCAGCAAGATTAGCGGCAACGCGGTAGCCCAAATCAGGCGGCAGCCAGGGGAACTAGGGTTGCTTTCCCAACGTACTGGTGCGTTTCGCCAATAGGCCAGGGCATACAACGCCATGGCCTGCAGCGTGGTGCCGAGCAACAGGGCTTCCAACAGCAGCAAGGCTCCTCGTTCCCGGGGGCCAACCAACACAGCTCCGACAACACAGCCGGTTGGCAGCAAGGCGGTTAGCTGGGCCATGATAAAGATCCGCTTGGCATGCAGGATCGTGGTCAGCGCGCCGACGACTGCAATGGGCGCCAACAACAGCGCCGCTGGCAGCACGAGCGCCGAGTTGGCTCGAACCGATGCTTGCTGCGAGCCGGCGGCCAACACCGTCCAGACCGATTCTCGGAAAAAACCGAGCAAGGCCAGGAGAGCTAGTGAGATGAGTGTGGCGCTGGTGAGCAACGAGCCTGCCAGTCGGGCCGGGGTAACGTGGGTACTGGCAGCCGATCGTGGGCCGACGGCCAGATAGGCACTTCGCAAACCGACCAAAACAACCGCCGAGACAATGCTGGGAATCAACATGGCGAGCCAATAGGCGTCGGTCACCGAGCTGGCGCCGAAGGCGCCGGCCACCAGCAGTTCTTTGCCGACCGAGGCCAGCCGGCAGGCCAGGGCCACCAGTCCCAGGACTAAGCCTGTCCGAGTCACTTCCCGCAGGTTCTGCATTGCGATATCCTTAAGGCTCGGCGCGGGAAGCGAATAGAACCGTTTCATAGCCGAAGTGCGATCTGTTTTCCAGACAGATTTCGATTTCTGATTTGGAATTTGACGCAGCTTCCGTTCACTCGCCTGAGGGTTCATTCACCGCGCAGCCGTCAATAGTAGGTTAAGCATTTGAATTTTGGATTGATCCACTTAGCAACATAAAAGGTTTTTCATGGCGGCAATCGTGACGGTGGTCGCCGGGCCGGCCCGATCAGGCAAGACCGAACGGCTGTTGGCCCGATATCGCAAGGTGCTGGCCGAACGAACTGCCTGCCAGGTGTTGTGGATTGCTCCCACGGCTCGCAGTGTATCGGCCCTGCGCGATCGGTTGTTGAACGAATCGTTGCGTGCCTGTCTCGAACCACGTGTCGTGACGTTCGATGGCTTTGCCGAGATGGTGCTCGAGGCGGCTGCCGAGCCGATCGAGCCGGTTTCACCCCAGCTCAAGCGGCAACTGCTGGCCGGCTTGGTCGAGCGAGCCCGTCAGGCAGGCTCGCTCGAGTATTTTGCTGGCATCGTCGGTTCCGAAGGCTTGGTCGATTTGGTCGACCAGTTTATCAGCGAGTTGAAACGTCGAGAAATCTGGCCTGAGCAGTTTGTCGAGGTTGCCTCGCAACGTGGCTTGGACGCCAAGGACCGAGAGTTTGCCGCGTTCTATGCCGAGTACCAGGAGGTGTTAACGGCCAAAGGCCTCTACGACCGCGAAGGCCGGTTTTGGTCGGCTCGCCGGCTGTTGCGCGACGGACAACCACAACCGTTCGAATGGTTGCGGTTGGTGGTGGTCGATGGGTTTACGGATTTTAGCCGTACCCAGCATGAAATTCTCGAAATTCTTGCCCAGCGGGTACAAGAGATTCTGGTCAGCTTGCCGGCAGAGTTGGAGTCGGGCCGCGAGCATCTGTTTGCCAAAGCGTCGGCCACTTGCCGGATCTTGCGCGAGCGGCACGCCCAGGTTCAGGTTGAAACATTGCCGCGCCGTGCGCCAGTCGATTGGCCGGCCATGGACCATCTGGAACGCCAGCTGTTCAAAGGTCCGCAAGACGCGCTACCGGCCCCGAGCACCGAACGCATCGAGATCGTGGCCGCCTCGCAACAGTTGGGCGAAATCGAACTCTTGGCCCGCCGCATCAAGCAGTTCATTGTCGAACGTCAGGCAGTGCCAGACGACATCGCGGTGGTCTTCCGCTCGCTGACCGACGTAGCACCGTTGGTCGAGGAAGTGTTTGGTGAGTTAGGAGTGCCCATTGCTTTGGAGTCTGGTCGGGCGTTGCAAGAAGCCCGTTCGATGCGGGCTTTGGTCAGCCTGTTGCGGCTGCACGTCGAGGATTGGCCATTTCGCCGACTGCTGGCGGTTCTCGGGAGCAACTATTTTGCACCAGACTGGCCAGAATGGCACAAGGCCCAGGCCCCCGCGGCGACCGAACGGGTCGTGCGCCGTCTCCAGGTGCCCAGTGGCCAAGAAGCTTTGCTAGCCCGCGTGCAATGGCTGGTCGAGCAAGCCGGCGAGGGAGACGCAAAATCGGCCCTGCTGGACGACGCGCGTCGGGCATTACCGGTATTGCGCCGTTTGCGTGGAGTGCTGGCCGCGTTGCCGCTCGAGGCGTCGCCTAGCGAGTGGGCTCAAGCGCTTTCGGCGTTGGCCCAAGTGACCGGCTTGAACGCCGCGATTGAGATGCCGCCGGAGTGGTTGTCCGCAGGCGAGGAAAATCTGGAACACACGGCCTGGCGCGCACTATTAGCCGCGTTGACGTCGGCGGAACGAGTTTCGCACTGGTTAGACGAAGACTCACAACGACTAACCATCAAGCAGTTGTTGACGATGCTTAGCGGGATCACGCGTGGGGAGTCGGTGGCGCGCGCTGGCGACGACTGTGGTCGGGTTCGAATCTTGTCGGCTTCGGGAGCCCGATCGCTGGAGATTGGGACGCTGTTTTTGGCCGGGCTGTCGGAACGGAGTTTCCCTGCGCCTGCCCGCGACGACCGGCTCTATAGCGATGCCGAACTCCATCACCTCAAGGCAGCCGGCTTGCCGCTGGTCGATCGGACCGAACGACATCAAGAAGAGATGTTGCTGTTCTACGAAGCGCTAACCCGAGCGAGAGATCGCCTGGTGCTTAGCTTCCCGGCCCTTGACGATCGGGCACAACCCCTGTCGCCCAGTTCGTTTTTGCTCGAAGTCGAACGGGCCATGGGCCACGGCGTGTTGCCGCGCCAGGTGGTGGCCGACCTGAGCCCGGTTCCTGCGACCCAAGCCCGCCAGAGCGCTCGCGACCTCAGGGTGGATGCGGTCGCGTCACTCACCACAGGCGATCGTTGGCCGCTCTCACGATGGCTGGCCAATCCGAGCGCCGGGCCGGTTGCGCCAAACTTGCTAGCCGCACTTTCGGCCATGTTGGAACGCCGGCATGGTGAAAGTTTTGGACCGCTGGAAGGAATGGTTTCTAGCCTGGCGGCCGTCGGGCGTTTGGCGACCCAGTTTGGTCCAGAACACCCTTGGAGCCCGACGCGGCTGGAGCAATATGCCTATTGTCCGCATCAGTTCTTCCTGGCGCAGGTGCTAAGGCTGCGACCGCTTGAAGAGCTGGCGCTCGAAATCGACTACATGGCCCGAGGCTCGTTGTTGCACGAAGTGTTGGCCGTCGTCCATCGCCGGTTGAATGACGAGTCTGGTCGGCCGGTGTTGCCAGCGCACGTCGGGCAGTCTCGGTTCCTGGCCTTGGTCGACGAAGCGCTTGACGAAGCGATCGCAGCCAGTACGCCTGCCCGAGGGCTGGAGGCCGCCTTTCGTGAAATTGACCGGCGGCTGTTGCTCGAGTGGGCCGAAAAATATTACCAGCAACACGAACAATACGATGCCCAATGGCAAGACCTGGACGAACCGTTTCGACCGACCCATTTTGAAGTGCGGTTTGGTCCCCGGCGCGCGACCGACGGCGGGCTAGAAGATCCGTTGTCACGTGATGAAGCCTATGCGTTGGATTTGGAGGGCGAGTCGTTACGGCTCGTGGGGCGCATCGATCGCGTGGACGTTGGTTCGCTGGCCGGTCAGCCGATTTTCAATCTGATCGACTACAAGTCGGGGGCAGCGCAACGCATGAGCCGAGCCGACATCGAGGCCGGCACCGCGTTGCAATTGCCACTCTATGCGTTGGCCGCCCAATCGTTGCTGGCCGACCGTCAGGCCGCGCCTTGGCAGGCCGGCTATTGGTTTGTGCGGGCGGATGGGTTTTCTGCTCGCCGTGGCCTGACAATGTCGCGCCGCCTGGCCGACTTGGTGCAAACAGACGACGACTGGCAACGACTGGTCGACCAAGTTCGCCAACGGGTGAAACAGCTGGTTCACGGCATTCGCCAAGGGGCGTTTCCGATGGTCAGCGTCGACGATCATTGCACAGGGCGTTGTCCTTTTCATACGGTGTGTCGTGTGAATCAAGTGCGGGCGCTCGATAAAACTTGGGATCTTGAATCAATCGATTGAGAATTGAGAAGCGTTTGTGAAGCTGCGAACCGTGTCCGGCGATGCGTTGCATCGCGGCTAGAGTTTTCACGAATGCTATACGAAATGAAGCAGCATGAAATCTCCTTACTTGATTGCAACGCATCGCCGGACATAGTCCATATTGCTCAGTCAACAACACAGCAGTGAATAACGAATAACTAACAACTAATAACCAACAACTCCTCTCCCCATGTCTAACAACGTTCGCTACACCTCCGAACAAGCCCGAGCGATTGAAACCACCGATGCGTCGGTCGCGTTGTCGGCCGGGGCCGGCTGTGGCAAGACGTTTGTGCTGACCGAACGGTTTTTGTCTCATCTGGATGTTGATTCAGACCGGCCAGGCGAACCGCTGGACTTGGGCCAGTTGGTGGCCATCACGTTCACCGAACGGGCGGCGCGTGAGATGCGCGACCGCATTCAGGCAAAGTGTTACCAGCGGCTGCAAGCAGCCCAGGGGCCAGCAGCCAGCTATTGGATGGATCTGTTGCGGTCGATCGACTCTGCCCGCGTGGCGACGATTCATGCCTTCTGCGCCACGCTGCTGCGAACCCATGCCGTGGAAGCAGGCCTTGACCCTCGTTTCACGGTGCTCGAACAAGCCGCCGCGCAAACTGTGCTGGCCGAGTTGACCGACGATTGTCTGCGCCGCTCGCTCGACGAGCAGGATCCCTTAACGCTCGACTTGGTCGCCGAATTTGGCATCGATTCGCTGCGCGAACGAGTTGCTCGGTTGCTGGAACATCAGGCCGAGTTCGAAACCAGCGACTGGACTCAACGCTCGACCGACGAATTGATCGAAGTCTGGTCTCAGTTTCATCAACGTCAGGTAGTGCCGTTGGTCGTTGAGCAGTTGGCCCAAAGCACCGCTGCCCAGATCTTAAGGCAAGTAGCCACCGCCGCCCAGGTTGATAGTCGAGCGATGCAAGATCGGCTGGCGACGCTACAAGCGCGGTTGCCGGCGTTGTTCAGCGGTCAGGCGTCGGCCGACGATTTAACGGCCATTCAGCAGGCGGCTCGGATTCAAGGCGACGGAGGCGCGAAGTCGTGGGCCGATGCCGAGCAGCGGGCTGAGTTTCAGCAGGCCGCTAAACAGCTTCGCGAGTCGATCGGCAAGGCCCAACGGCTAATCGAGTTCGATCCCCAAGCGGCCCAAGGAGCGGCTACCCGAGGGCTGCAACTGTTGCAACTGGCCGAGCGTATCGGACACGACTACGATCGGGAAAAACGCGAATTAACGGCCCTCGACTTTAACGACCTGCTGCGGCGAGCCCGTCGTCTGCTGACCGATCCGGAGCAGACGGCCTTGCAGAGACGGTTACGGCGTCAGATTCGCGTGTTGCTGGTCGATGAGTTTCAAGATACCGATCCAGGTCAGGTCGAGATCGTACGGGCACTTTGCGATTCTGAAGAGTTGACCGGCGGCAAACTCTTTTTCGTAGGCGACCACAAACAGTCGATCTACCGTTTTCGAGGCGCCGACCCGAGCGTGTTCCGTGCACTGCGCGAAGAAATCCCCGAGCGGGGCCGTTTGCCGTTGTCTTTGAATTTTCGCAGCCAACCGGCGATCATCGAATTTGTGAACACCCTGTTCGCCGGCCCGTTTGGCGATGGCTACCAACGGTTGGATGCCCAACGGCCTCAGGTGACTCCGCGGCCAGCGATCGAATTTCTTTGGGCTCCGGTCGACGGCCACCGGCGTGAAAAGGGAGCGGTCGAGCAGATGCGGCGTCTCGAAGCCGATTGGATTGCCCGACGGCTGCGGGCCATGCTCGACGAGGGTCATCCGGTTGCCGAGGGCGACGGTACGCGCCCGATCCGGCCAGGCGACGTCGCGATTCTGTTTCGCGCGCTCTCCAACGTTCATCACTACGAAGAAGCCTTGCGCCGCTACGACATCGACTACTACCTGGTCGGCGGCCACGCCTTTTATGCCCAGCAGGAAATCTTCGATCTACTCAATTTGCTCCGTTCGCTGTTGAGCGAATCGGACGAAATCAGCCTGGCCGGAGTGCTGCGGAGCCCTTTCTTTTCGCTCAGCGACGAGACGTTGTACTGGTTGGCGCAAAGCGAAGGAGGGGTGGCTGCCGGACTGTTTCGCGAGCGTTTGCCGGCGGCGCTGGACGAAGAGTCGCGGCAACGCGCGACCCAGGCGGCCGAGACGATTCGTCAGTTGCGCGCGATGAAGG
Source organism: Pirellulales bacterium (assembly GCA_028289525.1). Lineage (GTDB taxonomy): Bacteria > Planctomycetota > Planctomycetia > Pirellulales > JAGQOS01 > JANQPJ01. Next base: position 4,370 of record JANQPJ010000197.1, on the reverse strand, counting down.
ATCGTTTGCCGGTGGTGCAGTTGATTCGCGAGGCCCTGGCGCGAACCGGATATGATGCGGCGTTGTTGGCCGAATTTCTCGGCGAACGAAAACTGGCCAACTTGAACAAGCTGATCGAACAAGCACGTGCGTTCGATCGGTCGGGGCTGTTTGGCCTCGACGAGTTTATCTTACAGCTTTCACGGTTTGTGGCGCAACAGCCTCAGGAACCGTTGGCCGCCACTCATCCCGAGTCGACCGACGTGGTACGGCTGATGACCATCCACCAGTCGAAGGGCTTGGAGTTTCCCGTGGTCGTGGTGCCCGACCTAGAGCGGCGTGCCGTGGGGCAGACGTCGAAGGTCGAGTTTCACCGAGAACTGGGCCCGTTGGTGCCAGACACCGAAGCCCAAACGCCGGTCGGATACGACTTTTTCCGCTTGGCGGCCAATCTGGAAGATCAGGCAGAACGGCTGCGGTTGTTTTATGTGGCTGCTACCCGAGCGGCCGACTATTTGATGCTCTGTAGCGGCGTGTTTGATTTGGAACATCCTGAAGGCGAGTGGACCAAAACGTTGGCCGAACGGTTCGACTTGGAGTCGGGCCGTTTGCTAGGGCCGGTGCCGGAAAACGACCTGGTTCCAGAGATTTTAGTTACCAAAGAGAAGCCGGCCCTAGCGTCTGGCGCAACGCAGAAGTCGGCGAGAGTGGATGTGCAATCTCTGTTGGCCGAGGTGGTGAAGACGCCCGACGGAGCCACGCCCAGCGAATGTCAAACCGCTCGGCCGATTCCGGTCGATCGGAGCCGACGACGGCAATTCTCGTTTTCACGTCTGACAGGCGAGCTGGAGCCGACCGGAGTCGATCGCGAACCGCGTTTGGCTTCCGACGACGAAGTGTCCCAGGCAACCGTCGATCCGGCTCGACTGGGCAGCTTCGTCCACGCGATGCTGGAGAAACTCGATTTTCAGGAGCCAAGCGACTTGTCGGCGATTGCCGGTCGTTTAGCGCCCAAGTATGTCGAGTCGCCTGAAGTCGCAATCCCCGCGGCGGTGGCACTCGTTGAACCTTTTTTGGCGAGCAACCGAGCCCAGGCAGTTGTGCAAAGCCAAACCTGTTATCGAGAGGTCGAATTTTTGCTCGCCTGGCCTCCTAGTCAATCGTCTGTCGGCGATTGTTATCTGCAAGGCGTGATCGACTGTGTTTACCAGGACGCCCAAAACGCTTGGCATGTGTTGGACTACAAGACGCACCGTGTGGATGCCAGCCGTGTGGACGAGGTAAGCCAGCGTTACCGGTTACAGCTGATGCTGTATGCAATGGCGGTGGAAGAGACGCTCGGTGCGGCGCCGGCCGAACTGACGTTACATTTTTTACGGGGCAACTTGGAGGTGAGCTTTTCCTGGAACCGCGAGCTGCGCGAGCAGGCCATCGCCGAACTGTCGGCCGCGATTGCAAAGCTGCGGTAGTTTGACGCTGCAAGCTTCTGTTATCCCCTAGCCGCGACGCGTCGCCGGGATCTCGAAAAACAAACGTCATCATCAAACAAGCTGAATGCCAAAGTTTGAAGCCTGAAGCGCAAGCGGTTTTGAAACAGAGCCTACCATGTTACCCCATTTCAACCAGCGCTGCGGCGGCGGCTCGAACGGCCGTTTGCACCAGAGCGATTGGTTGGACGGCGTCGATGACCACAATGCGGTCGTCGGTGTTGGCTTCGGCAAGAAATCCAGTTCGCAAACGCCGGCGAAACTCGTCGCCTTGTTGCTCCATCCGGTCAAGTTCGCGACCGAGTCGCTCGGCCGCAGTTTCAGGCGGCATATCGAGCAGAAAAGTCATGTCAGGCGCCAGGCCCCCGGTCGCGGTTTGCCCTACCTGCCACAAGGTCTCGACATCGAGCCCCCCGGCATGGCCTTGGTAGACAACGTTGGCCAGCAAAAATCGGTCTGAAACAACCGTTTTTCCTTCGGCCAATGCAGGTCGGATGACTTCGGCGACCAATTGAGATCGAGCCGCCATGTAGAGAAACATTTCACTCGTGCGAGCGATGGAGACACCTGAGTCGGCCGCCAGCAAAATTTCTCGAACTTGCTCCCCCAGGGCCGTGCTACCGGGGTCGCGACAGGTGACCACGTGATGGCCATGCTCGGCCAGCCATTGGCAAAACAACTCGATTTGGGTCGATTTGCCGACCCCATCGAGACCATCGAAGGTAAAGAACATCTTGGCGATCCGTGCGGGTCGAGGTAGAGCGAAACGTGCACGCTCATCTTGGCCGCGATGCTGGCAGGCTGTCAAGCGTCGTGGAGAGTCACTCTGGAATGTCGGTCAGCGGGACGTATTGCTTCAGCATGTTGCGGGCGTGCTGGGCCACGCGCTCACGCAGTTCTGGCGGTTTGAGCACTTGGGCCTGATCCCCATAGCCCAAAATCCACCACGAGATTTCGCCCAGCCCGGAAACCGTCGCATGAAAGTCGAGTGTGCCGTTGGGATTCATTTCGGTGCGTTGCGTTGAGTGCCAGGTTACCTCCGCGACATTTCGGGCAACCAGCGGTTGAAAACGCACGGTGACGTTATAGTCGGCCCCCTTTTCAGGAACCAGGTTCCAGGCGTTGCGCAGGTAGCGTTCGATGCTGAAGCCGCGCGGAATGCGGAACTTTTCGTCCAAGGTTTCCAGCTTGCGAATTCGCCCCACGTGGAACGTGCGATTCTGGCGATGGAGCGACGAGCGGCCAATCACGTACCAACTGCGGCGGTTAAACAACATGCGAAACGGCCGAAGCTTGGTGCTGATCAATTCGTCTTCACTCAGGCTTTGGTACTCTAGACGCACCGCGTGACGACTCGAAATCGCGTCGACCAATTGCTCGTAGTATCGCTTGGCCTCTTCGATGCGACTGACCGGCGACGCCTTGATGCTGATGGCTCTGGTGTTGGCGCGCAACTGGTCGCGTACCCGACTGGGCAAGCTGGCCTCGAGCTTTAACGCCGCGTCGCGGGCAGCATGGAAGAACGGAAGCTGGCCAGAACCGCCAATCTCGTGAGCCAGGGCGATCATCGCCAAGGCCTCTTCGGCCGTAAAGTTCGTCGGCGGCAGGAAATGAGTTTGGGGAACGCAGTAGCGCTCTAATTCGGTGTCGTATTGCAGCGGGACTCCAGCCTCGCGAAGCGTTTCGAGGTCGCGAAAGATGGTCCGCCGGCTAACGCCGCAAGCCTGTGCTAGCGCCGTGGCGTTGTACCCTCTGCCAGCCTGGAGTAGCTGCAGAACTTGGAGCAATCGACTGATGCGAGTTAGATTCATCTGCACTCGGGGGGATTTGCTCCTGATAACTTAACTTTCGGGCAGCCGACTTACCAGTCTTCGAGGCAGTCCAACTTGCCTGGCGGGTGGCCGGGGTGCTGGTGGGACGAAGCCGGTTAGCCGAGGTAGTAGCCGAACGGGGGGCACTCCTCAATTGATTGGCCGACTTCTTCCCTCGGGGAGAAATGAGCTTGGGAGCAGGCGATTCAGCCGAGGTTTTTCGTACACTTTTCAGTTTGCGAGACTGTCGCGTCTTTTGATGCAACAGGTCGGGGACGTCGCGGGGCGAGCGGTCTTCTGGCGCCATTTGTTGGGCTGGAACTTCCTCGGCCGGCGTCGGCTCGAACGATTCATGCGATTTACCGGTAGCACTGTGGTCGTGTTGCAAGTAGGGGCCACGGCTTATCACGCCAGGTCGGGTGTAGCCATAGTTCAGGTAGTGGCCGGCATCTCGGGTTCGGGCCTGGCGAATCGCGTCGAAGATCGCTTTGCCAGGCCACGGGCCCTCGGCCAGATAAACGTTGTTGTATTCCAACAGCGAACCCTTGGTCTGGTGCACTTGGATAATTCCCCGATTGTAGTCGATCAGCGTCCGGTAGAAGGCGATTTCGGCATCTGCGCGTCGCCGTTGGGCGCCGAGCAACAGGTCGAGAGTGACGATCCCGTTTTCGTAGCCGGTTTGCACGGCTTTGACTTCCTTCTCGGCCGCCACGCGACGGTTGAAGTTCGTGTCCGTTTGCTGGTAATGGTTCACCAGGTTGCGGACTGCGTCGCCTAGCTGGTGCGACATTTCGAGTTCCTGCTCTTTGAGAATGGCTCGGCTTTTGGCCAAGGCCAGCTCACGCCGCCGGACTTCGGCCAACTCGCTGCGAAAACCCAACGGCATCGACAGCTGCAGGCCAAGTTGCCATTCCTGGAAGTCGCCGGAGGTGAGCGTTTCAAACGCATTGGTTCCTTCCAGCACGTCGGCATAGCTCGCCCCCGGTGGAATCGGGTCGTTGGGGCTTCGGCCCGACCGCTCCGAGTCGATCAGTTGGTCGCCAAAACCGTGCCAGCGGTAGCGGCCAAAGGCATCGAGCCGAGGCAGCAGGTG